>JANRLG010000223.1:0-19310 GCA_033762835.1 Thermoanaerobaculia bacterium | reverse complement strand
TCGGTGACCAGGTCGTGGAGCCGGTGCAGAGCGTCCGGCGCGGAGTTCGCGTGGAGCGTGCAGACGCTCCCCGGGTGGCCAGTGTTCGAGGCGCGGACGTAGTCGACGGCCTCCGTGCCCCGCAGCTCGCCGAGGATGATGCGGTCCGGATTCAGCCGCAGGGACGCGCGAACGAGCCGGGTCATGGTGATCCCGCCGGCTGTGGAGGTCAGAAGGCGGTTGATGTTCGAAGCCGCCGGCAGCATGAGCTCCCGCGCCCCTTCCTCGACGATCACCAGCCGCTCGGCCGGCGACGCCTCGAGAAGGAAGTTCAGGAGCGCCGACGCGAGGACCGTCTTGCCCGAGCTGGTGCCGCCTGAGATCAGGATCGTCTTGCGCTCGAGCACCGCCCGCTCGAGAAACTCCCGCGCCGCCACCGGCACCGAGCCCGTCGCCTCGAGGTCCTCGAGCCGCAAGATCCGCTTCGGGGGCCGACGAAGGCAAAGAATCGGCGCCGCCGAAACCGGCGGCAAGATCGCCTCCACCCGCATGCGACCGCCGGCTACCGGCAGCGGCAACGACGCCTCGAGAATCGGGCTGTCTTCATGCACCACCTGGCCATGAAGCCCGGCGATCGTCCCGATCAGCCCTTCGAGCACCAAAGAAGAGACCCGCCGCCCGCACCAGCGCGAGCCCTCGAAACCCGAGGCGAAGACGGAGCCGTCCTCGTTGACCACAAGGTCGGTCAGGGATTCATCGGCCAGCAGGTCGAAGAGGCCAGCGCGGCGGATCTCCTCTTCGAGCGTGCGGAGGTGGATCGGGGCGAGGTGGGTGGGCGTGGAAAGAGGCGAAAGGAGGGGCGGAGTGAGGGGGGCAGCAGCGCTCATGCTGCCGACGGATAAACCAGGCTCGCCGGGACGTCAAATCCGGTGTGTCAGAGTGGCGCAGGGTGGGCCACGGGTGGGGGCGGCGGGGGGGCAACTTCCGGTCGGGTTCTCGGGCAACCCATCATTTACGGCTCAGGCTCCGACGAAGCATCCATCTGAGCACGACAACTTGCGAACCGTCGGGCGAGGGTCGGGTAGCGCGTCTCAAGTTCAGACCGCGCCGCATCGCCAAAGTTCTCGAAGAACCACTGAGCGTCGCTGTCGGAGATAGGAATCGACCCTGCAGCCGCGGAGAGACAATAGCAATAGCTCAGTTCGGGTTCGCGCTCCTCACCTCCCGTGAGAACCTCAGCACAGGCACTCTTGATCCCCTGGATGTAGTTTGCTGCGCGCAGGTGGCGCCGGGTTCTGGGCGTCGACGTCTGCCCTGCGACGGGAACTGATACGACAGGCGCTGGCGCCTCCGCGGCACGAGGGACAGTCGCCACGGGAGCAGTTTCGCTGTTGCGCTGTCTCGGCAATTTCCCTTGCGTACTCGCTTCCTGATTCGACTCAGTACTCAACAGGCGGCCTCCGGCATATGCCGCAACGATCTTCCTGTTTGGGCTACGACAAGTGCTGGGCGCATCAAAAAAGTACATACAGTCAGGCCAGCCGTTAAAGAGAGTGATGCTCAGTGAGCCACGGCTCTTGCCATTGAAGCCATTGAAAAGGTACCCAGCCTCGATCTTCGTAGGGCGGCCAACCGCATCTCGCTTTGTCACCGTCACATCGCCCACGCTTCCGTTGATGAATCGATTGAGAGCCCAATCCTGAGCCTGATCAGCGACAAGGTCCTCGACCAAACTTGCGAAATCGCGCTCGACAAGCGGTCCAAGGCTCTGCGCTGCTCCCTTCAGCCGTAAGCCCTGCTCGTTGAGTGCAAACAGTCGCAGGTTTTCTTCAAATCTGCGGACACCGGCGCCTGTGCAGCCATTTGTCTTGAGCAGGGCAACCATGTCCTGCGCAGCCATCTCGGCGGTTTGTGCCATCTTCAGCGGATTCTCCTGCCTGGCAATCATCCGCCAAGCTTGCCGAACTTGGTCACCTGCGGTCACGCGCCTAAGCTCTTCCAATGCAGCATACAAGTCTGGATCCGCCCACAGTCCAGTACCCAGCGTTTCCCAGTGAAGACATTCTCTGTTTCCAACTTCAACTCCATATCCGTTCTTCCATATGCGCCAGGTGCCACATTCTTGCCTAGTCATTTCAGTTTGATCTTTCGGTAAATGTTCCCGGCATCGGGTCGCATAGGCCCTGAGATAGCCCGCGAAGATGGCCTCGAATACGAGTTCCTCTCGCTTGAGGTCTAGGGTCTCGAATTCGCCGAGAAAAAGTGCGGTCACAATCTCTTCGTTTGTAAGGCCGGCAGCCGACAAACTCACCACCGGATCGGGAGCCGACGCCCTCTTTTCCTTGGAGGAGGCCGCAATCCTGCCAGGCAGGAAAGCTCCGACCAAACTCAGTCCGATGAGGACAACACATCGTTGGAACCCAGCTCGGTTTCTCATAAAGACCCTTCAGTAGTGATTTGCTACTAAATTACTATAAGCACGCTAGTGCCGCGCTGTTTCACTCGTTCACGCCTCGGCGAGAAGTGCAGCGTCCGAAGACATGGGTTGAATGAAACCGCGGCCCGCCCCCAGGACGCCACTCTACCCACTCGCACTAGTCGTGTTTCGTGATTGTACTTTAAAGAGATGTCGAGGAGATAGAGCTTCGCGCGCGCACTCTGAAGAGTCGGCGAGTTCGAAGCAGCGAAGGACCCTGCGAGCACAGCTACCAGAGAGAGCTGAGCTAGACCGGCCGCGGATTGCGCCTCCCGCCGCCTCAACTCTTCCGCGAGCCCCGCCCTCAATTCGGCGGCAACTTCTCGTCGACTCTCTCCTCCATCGCCCACTCGAGCACGGCGTCGTCGAGAGCGTCCCATTCCGCGTACCGGGCTGGATCGATCAGGCCAAGTTCGAGGGCTTCGCTCGGCTCGATCGTGACGACGTAGACCGCGACGGGCTCGAGGTGGTTGTAGTCGTTCTCATCTCGAAGGTACTCGAGGGTGATGTTAACGAGCCGGAGGATCCCGGCGGCTTGGAGTATGGCGAGCACGGTCCAGGGGTCGAAGGGTTCCGGCTCGAATTCGAGTTGCTGATAGACGGGCAAGAGGCCCGAAGGCCCGAGGGTGAGCCAGAGTCCACCGTCGGACTCGATGCGGCCGGCGTGCTGAATCAGAGCTCGGGCGTATTCGGCCAACTGGGGCGTGAGTTCGACCCTGAATTGCTTCCTGGCAATTTCTGCCTCCCGGTGCCAGGCCATTCGCTGTTCGAGCCGTGCCCGCGTCCGCTCGAGGGCACGCTGCCTCTCCGTGCGTTCGAAAGTCTCGTTGGCTTTTCGAGCGCGGTCCCCGTCCCACTTGGCGGCAGCCCTCTGTTCGCTCTTGCAGCGGAAACAGGGACAGTTGTTCGGGTGATTGGGTCGATGGGAACAGCGCTCGCAGGGCGCGAGGCGCCCGCTCTGGTAGAACACCGGCCGCTTCTGGCCGGGGAATAGTTGGCTTCGGACATTCGACGGGAGCGAGCCATCCGCGGAGTCTCGGAGGGCCGCTCGGAGCCCAGTACGCGACATCGGCCGGAGCGCTACCGGGTGGCCGCAAACTTCGCACACGATGTCCGAGGGCAAGTTGGGCAAGAACTGGGTGAAGTCCGAGTCCTTGGCGTCGAGTTGGAGGTCCCGGATAATTTCGAGGATGGGTCGTTCCCAAGCGGCTCCTTCCGCACCTCCGAGGCCGTAGTACTGAGCTACGACCGCGTCGCGCTCGGCGGGAGTCAGTTCGTTCCAAGTCCGTACAATGTGGAGCATTTGGTGAATCCTCTCTTCGAATTTATCAGGTAACTGGTGTCACGGGAGCCCTTCACAACACCCACCCGCCGCGGTTTCGCGAGACTTTTTCGTAGTGCACCGTCGCCTCGCCGGTCAGCTTCTACAGGAGCGTCCGCGTGTCCGCCTAGCCGAGGCGCTCGTGGAGCAGGGCCGCACAGGCGGAGGGGCCCGCTGGCAGGCCGACGACGAAGGCCAGGAGCACGGCGAGAACGCGGCGATTCATGGCTTGAACCTTCAGAGCAGGATCGCCCGGGCGCGGACCGCGGCGAGCGTTACCGGGCCGAAGTAGCGGCTGTCCCACGAGCGGGGGGAGTGGATGGAAAGGAGGAACAACGAATCGGCTGGCACCTCGAGCCCGACGGGTGAGAACGGCCGGCCAGGGAGTCTCGGGGCAGGAAGGAGTTCTGGACAGCGACTCGATCGCCGGGGAGCGCCCCGACTGGCTTCAGCAGCTCCGGAACCCAGCCGGGGCAGAGCCCGAACTGGAGGTAGCCGCGGGCTCGGCCGATCTCGGTGACCGCAGGCGGCGGGCAGGCGAGACCCAGGTCACCGCGCTCGAGGGGCCGCGAGACCTGGACGGCGAGACCGACGAACCGGAGGGAGCTGCGAGGTCGGCGGCGGGTGACCATGCCCGCCGAGCTTGCCGGGAAAGGTCAGTTGGGCGGAAATGAGGTGGGACAAACGAGGACAGGGCGGGACAAACGGGACGGCGGGAAGAGGGCGACCGGCTTTCACCGCCTCAATTTCCCCGTCCAAAGGTCGGAAACATCGAGCGGTGGCCACCTTCCGAGTCAGGTAGCCAGCCCGGAACGCTCAAGAAACTCGTCCAAGCGTTGCTCGAGAGACGACATGAGAGGCATGAGCTCGTCGTCGACCTCCTCGAGCAACGGTTCGACCTCTTCGTCCGGCCATGCGACAATGATGGCATTACGCGCCTCGATGTCACCCGGGACTCCCTCGGGGAAGAGGCCCGCAACTCTCTCCACCTGCGCCCTGACCGATGCAGCTTCGAGGATTCGGAGATCTTCAAGGCAGTCGGCCAGCGTGTCCGCCCCCGAGTTGTAGAAGTAGCTGATCGCGCCTCCGTTCTCGATCGAGTCGATGAGGGTCCGGATGTTCAGCCAAGTCTTCTCCGGCCGCGAGAGCGAGTCGTAACCGTCCTTCTCCCACTGATCACAGAGCTCGGACCATCTGTCGTCGGCCACGAGGATCTCCTTCTCACGTGACTTGGCGTGTTTTGTGATTTTAACGGCAACGGTTGCGGGGCGAGACGAAGATGAGACCTCCCCGAGGTCGCCCTTCCTCCTACTGGCCCCACCATCTTCACGGCTTCTTCTCCAACGGCGGCGCAACCTCAGCGCGGCTCGAGCAGCGCCAAGAACTCCTCTGCCACGGGGCTGGCTTGGCGCCGAGAGTCCGTCACGGCGAAGAACTCCCGGCTCGGTGGGGCCACGTCGCGCCAGTCGACGACCCGAATCACGCCCGCGGCACATTCGGACTCGAGGGATCGATCAGACACCACCGAGTACCCGACGCCGGCCTTGATGGCCTCTTTGATCGCACCGGCGCTGCCGAGCTCCGCGACCAGGTGAAGATCGGCCGTAGAGAGCTCGTGCTCGGCGAGAAGGGCCTCGAAGCTGGTCCTGGTACCCGAGCCTGGGGTCCGGAGCAGGAGAGGCAAGGCCGCGAGCTCGGCCAAGGACACGCTTCGCAGGTCGTCCCAGGGCAGCTTCGTGGGGACTGCCACCACCAACCGATCCGATCCGAACTGCCGAGTCTCGAAGGGGCATGCTGGGGGCCGGGCGCCGACGAAACCGATATCGACGACCCCCGCCGCGAGGTCTTCGAGGACTGAGCGGGTGTCCTTGATCAAGAGGCTGAGCGAGACGCCCGGATGGCGCTCGTGAAAACGCCCGATCACCGCCGGCAGCAGGTACTCGCCGGGTACCGAGCTCGCCCCCAAGTGCAGCCGGCCCTCGAGCTTGCCCAAGAACCGGCTCAAACTGGCAGCGATCGATCGTTCGAGGTCCCCGAGTTGACGGGCTTGCTCGTAGAGGTGACTTCCTGCCCGGGTGGGACGTAACTGCCGGCTCAAGCGATCGAAGAGCACCACTCCGAGCTCCTGCTCCAGGCAGCGCAGGTGCTCACTCACCGTCGGCTGGGACAGCGAGAGGCGACGCGCTGCCAGGGAAACGCTGGCTTCCTCGAAGATCGCGCAGAAGATCTGGAGCCGGCGCAGATCCACGGCTCAGCCCTCCCCACGCAAGAGCTCGACCGCCCGCACGATGGCAGCGAGCTTGCCTTCGGCCACTGCCGCCGAGGCCAGGGCATTGTCGGCGAAGGTGGCGAAGCCGCAGTCGGGGTTGAACAACACCCGCTCGCGGCCGAAGACCCGGACGGCCTCTTTCGCCCGGGCCAGGATCGCTGCAACGGGCTCGATCTCCGGGTGCTTCTGGTTGACCACCCCGACGCCGATCCGGCGGTCCTCGGGCAGAGCCCTCAGGATTTCGATCTCCCCGGCCCGCGGTGTACACAACTCGAGGAAGTACGTGCCGACCTCGAGTTGTTGGAGCAGCGGCACGAGCGGCCGATAGTCACCGGTCAAGGCGACGCTTTCGTCCGGCGTCCAATTGCCCCGGCAAATGTGGATGGCTGTGCGTTCCCGCGGCACCCCGGCGACCACTCGGTTGATCAGGTCGATGGCCAGGGCGAGTTCCTCCTGGGCGTTCTTGCGCTCCGAGAGGGCGCCACACATGAACGACGGCCCAGACTTGGTGGCGGTGTAGACGACCTCGGTCAACACCGGCTCGTCGAACTGCACCAGGGCCGCCCCGGCGGCGAGCAGGAAGTGGAGCTCCTCGCGCAACACCCGCACCACGTCCTCGGCGAGGCTCTCGCGGCTGTCGTAGAAGCGATCCGACAGGCATTCCATCCACAGGATCCGGCTCAGCAGGTACGGTCCAGGCAGGGCGATCTTGATCGGCTTCGCGGTCAGCGGACGGACGAAGTCGAGCTCGTGGCTGGCGAGGCCACGGCCGCGGCCGAGGGGGCCGAGCACCGCCGGATGGCGGATCTGGTCCGCCGGCACGTCGAGCGCCTCGAACTCCGCGCGCAGCTTCTCCGGGTCGTCTACCAGCGGCAGCAGGTCCGAGAGAGGGATCAGCTGGCAGTTGTCGAAGCGCCCGCCGACAAAGTTGGCGTAACTGTCCCGGCGCTGCTCGCCGTCGGTGATCACGTCGACGCCCGCGCGGTGCTGGGCGTCCACCGCGAGCCGGACGGCATCGTCCGCGGTCGCCTGAAACTCTTCCTCGTTCAAACGACCTTCCAGGAAGTCGTGAAGCGCCCGCAGCAACCAGCGCGGCCGCGGCCAGCTGCCGATGCCCAGCACGGACAGCGGTTCGATCGTGGGCGCCGGGGCCGGGGAGGGCAACAGAGTCGGCACGATTGGGGTCACGATCGCGTGCCTCGTCGCGACGGGCGTCACCGGCGGGGTGGCACTCTGGCGTTCCGCGAGCTTGCCCTTGCAGACCAAGAAGCTGCGCTGGCCGCCCTGGCGGGTCCAGGAGACCAACTCGTTGCCGGTCATCCGGCACCACGCGGGCAGATCTTCATCCACCGAAGACTCGGTCGAGCGGATCTCGAGCAGGCCACCCCGCGGCAGCGGGTCGATCGACTGCCGGATCAGCAACAGCAGCCCGTTGCCGCAATCGAGGTCGCCGCCGTCGAAGCTGACGTCGGGCGGCAGCGTGTGGTCCGCGACCGGTGGGGTGTCCACGGCGGGCCTCAGTAGCTGACGCTGGGGCAGGCGTCGCCCATGAACTCGACCAGCTTGGCTCCGCCCACGACGACCGCCCCGGGGATCAGGTTGTGTTCGTCGAGCGCCCGCTTCTTGAAGCACGGAGCGCAGACGTAGATCTTGCCGCCGCCCTTGGCGAAATTGCCCATGAGGTCGGCCAAGGGCGCGAAACCCGCTTCGTGGATGCCCTCGGCGTAGCCCTGTTGCGACAGGTGCACGCCCTCGATGCTCAGAAACACGACGGTCTCCTTCTCGGAACCGAGGGCGGCATTGGCGACCACGAAGGCGACGGTGGCGCGGTCGGTGTCGTCCTTGGCGCAAGTCAAACAAACGACGAAACGTCCAGGCATGGGTTTCTCCTCAAGATTTTTTGCGAATCCAGTAATCGGGCGGGGTGGCGCGGACGAGCCCGTGGCCGGTCACGCGACACCATGCGGGAAGGTCTTCCGGGGCGCCCAGGTCTCGAGCTTGTAAGTGCAGGATTTGGCCGGAATCGAGCTCCGCGATGCGCAGCCGGAGCTCGAGCACGAGGTCGCCACAGCCGAGCTCCCCGGCGTCCCACTCGGCGGCGGCCTGCAGATCGGAGTCGGTTTCGACGGTCATTTCTTCTCGCGGTAGGTCAGCTTGCGCGTCCAGACCGTCTTCTCCTCGGCCACCTGGCCGTCGATCTCGACGTGGGCCTTGGCCAACGCGTTCACGGGACCGCTGCTCTGAGGTGGGCTGAGCGTGAGATCCCTTCCGCGGGACCACACCACCCGGCGCTCGTCGAGGTTTCCGAAGTAGTAGTCGACCTTCGCCGGATCGGGGCCGAAGTACCCGGCGGCGGTCGTCAACCGGACCTTCTCGGCGTTGTCCGCGGTGGTCGGGAAGTCGCCGACGAAGATGTCCGCCACCGCGACGTCGTGCACGATCCAGCCCGTCCCGGGCGCCCAGAACTCGGCCCAGCAGTGGTAACTCTGGTCGCGATCGGCGCCCTCGAGCTCGGCCTTGAACAACGAGCCGTAAACCATGCGGGTTGGGATGCCGGCGGCGCGCGCGAGGGCCGTCCACAACGAGTTGAAGTCCGAGCAGTTGCCGGTCCGGGAAGTCAGGCAGTAGACCGAGCTGCCCAGGGGCGAAGCCTTGCGGTTGACCGGGTCCTTGACCCAATAGTCGATGTTGGCCAGCGTCCAATCGTAGAGTTTGCGCGCCGCCCGCACCGGGTTGGTCTCAGCGCCGATAACCTCGGTGGCGATCTTGCGGACGTCGTCGTCCACGATGATCTGGGCGTTCGAGCCCAGGTAACGCGCCTGGGCCTCGCGGTCTGCCGCGGTCAGGGGGCGGCTTTTGGCCGGATCAGCACCGGAAGTCATCTCGGAGCGCGCCACGGTGAACGTCTCGACGATCGAGAAGGCCTTGGTGGCGGGTTTGGTCACCTCGAGATACACCGCTGTGTTGCCCTCGGAATCGGTGGTGATGGCGGTCGGATAGGGGCTCTCGACTTTGAAGCCGGACACTCTTTGATCCGGGTCGTCTTGCGGCATGGCGAACCAGATCCGCATTTTTTGGGCACTCTCCGGCACCACGATGTCGAGCTGGTGGCGGACTTCGAACGTCGCCGTGCGGGGGGCCGCGTCGGCGGCCACCAGTGTAGCGGACACGAAGAACAGGGCGGTCCCAAGCAGGTGCTTCATCTGCGTTCTCCTCAGAAGTTCCATTGCGCGTAGGCGATGAACCGGTTGTCCGTGCCGTCGTTGAGGCCACCGGTCCATTCCGTCGTCCAGTTCAGGTAATCGAGGCCGAAGCTCAGGTTGGCGGAGGGCTTGAAGCGCGTCGCCACGAAGTAGACGGTGTTGCGATCGCGGGCGCCCGAGGCGGCCAAGCCGTCCTCGGGGTCGTCGAAGGAATACCCACCGTAGAGCGTGAACCAGGTGCACGGGCTGAAGCCGACCTGAGCCCAGCCGCCAGTCGACTCGACTTCGGCACCCAGGTTCCGGTCCCCCGCCGTGACGTTGACGCCCTGGCCGATGCCGCCGCGAACGTCGTCGAGGTTCTTGCCGCTCCAAAGCTCGGCTTCGAAGTCGAACTTCGCGGCGAGCGGAAGCTTGATGTCGATGCCGAGGGCCCGACTGTCCCAGTCGTTGCGCCCGTTGATGCGGGGGGCACCCTCGGGAAGCTCTTCACGCGCGCTGTGCCCCCAAGCTCCGAGCTCGAACTTCTTGCCCGCGACCCAGCTTGCCCCCTGGTAAGCCAGACGCAGCTGGGTCGTGGGCACGGCAGAATCGACGCCATCCAGATTGGCCACCACGCTGGTTCCCGCGGGCGCGAGATCCAGCGATTGGTTGTCCACGGCACCGGTGGCGCCCAGGGCGGTCTGCAAGAGGAACTTACCTCCGGCGCCCACGGTTGGCGACCAGGTGTAGCGAACCTGCGGGCGTCGGTCCGCCAGGTTCCCGGCGTTCCACATCACGAAGTCCGCATTGACGGCGGGAAACAAGGGGGAGATCACATCCGAGGTTTGCCCGAACAGGAGCGCGGAGTGCTTCCAGGCCAGGTTCAAGTAGGCGTGGCGAACCCGCAGGAAGCCGCGAGACTCGCTGGCGGCGGCATTGTAGAAGTCGATCTCGGCCTTGCCGGAAACGACCGCACCGTGCAAGGCCTCCACCGTATAGCCACCGATATCGACCCCGAAGCGAGTCAGCTTGGCGTGCAGGTCGAAGTCCGAGTCCCCGGGGCGGGCTACCGTGGCGCTGATCGGCCGGGTTTCGTCCTCCGAGCGGATGAAAGCCACCACCTGCGGGTCGTTGGGTTTCGAATCGTCGTACTGGGCATCAGCGCGCAGGAAACCGTAGAACCGGAGCTTGCCTTCCCCCACCTGGAGCTCGAAGGGGGCTTGTTTCGCGGGCTCCGTGGCGAGGCACGGGACAGCGAGGAGGCCGAGCGTGGCGCACGCCACGACGGCCTGAGGGAGCTGCTTCATGAGTTCCTCCGTTCGAGTTCGGAGGCGGGTATAACAAACGACTGACGATTTGACAAATAGGGAAAACCTATGCAAATGGCGGAGTCTATCGAGCTTTTTGCTCGCAAGACATCCAGAGCGAACGCTCGCCCGTATAAGTCTTGGCTGCTATATAACAGCGTGGTCGAGGTCGATAGCCGGCCTGCTTTATTCTTTCGAATAGAGCCTTGCGACGAATTTCGGGAGGTGTGATTTGACTCGGACACTTCACCGATGGGTCGGGGTACCGTTACTGGTCCTCGGCCCCATCACCCTGTTCGCGGGCGCCGCATACGCCCAGAACACCCTGGGAGGGGACGTCTTCGCCCCTGGCCAGGCGGACTTTCCGCAGAGCGGACCGGCAGTCGGGCGCGGCCCCGGCTTCCAGTTCTCGGACGCGTTCTACGCGGCCAACGGCCTCAGCGGCCCCGAGATGCGGGCGCAGGAGAACGGGGCGACCGGCCCCAGCCGCTTCGGTGCGTTCTACCGCGGCCCCGGCGATGCGTTCGTGGGCCTCGGAGACTCCCCGGACAACCGGTTCCTGGACGACACCCGAATCCGCATCCACAACATGGGCTTCAATGCCGCAGGGGAGATGCTGTTCTACCCGGATCCGCCGGCGTTCTTCTTCGAGAGCGCGTTCCTGAACCAGGCGACCAAGGACCTGACCAACCGGTCCTTCGTTTTCCTGTTTCCGCGGGCGCAGCAGTACAACAGCACGGTCCCGGGTTGCGTGGGCACGCCGACGGCGTTCGACTTCCTCGATCCCGGGCCGTGCAACCGGCGCCAGGACAACATTTTCGACACCGGTAACGGCTACCTGACGCAGAACCCGCTGCAACTGTGGCGGATCATGTTCGTGACCTGGGACGGCCCGGACGTGGACACCCCCCAGTGTCAGGCCAAGATGTCCGAGCTCGCGGCGCGTAATGGCCTCGATACCGACGGCACCCCGCTGTTCAAGCGTGTCCGGGAGATCCTGGACGTCGCCGGTCCGGACGTCATCGCCGGCCAAGGGGCCAACGAGGTCGTTCTGGCCAACGCCCTCCCCGGGGCTCACGGCCTGCCCAACCCCGACCCGCGCAACGACATTCCGGACGTCGAGTCCGTGGAGCGCGGCCAAGTCTGCGTCACCGTGCGCACGCGTCGCCAGACCGACGGCAGCGGCAACCCGGCCCGGCCGGACAATCCGCAGACGGCGCAGAACGAGGCTTTGGACGGGCCACCCTTCGTGGTTTGACCGGTTTTGATCGACCCCCGTGCGGGGTCACTGACTGCTGATGCAGTGGCCGTTCCGACCATCGATACCGACATCCTCCAGAACTTCGTCTGCCTGCGCGAGACCGGGGAAGCCTGCGAGGTTCCCAAGCTCGAGCTCACTCCCTTCCTCCAGCGTTTGCCCATTCCGCCCAACGCCGACTCGGTGGTGCGCGTTCATCGTCTGCGCCCCGAGGTCGACCCCTTCGACAACTGTAAGGCGGAGAATCCGCCCAACTCCGATCCCAGCGACGGTTGTGATCTCTACTCCGGCGAGCCGGGGGCCAATCGTCCGCCGGACCGTGCGCTCCAGCGCTACGACGAGTTCCGGCCGGTCAAGTTCTACGAGATGTACGCCCGGGCCTTCGAGCACCTGTATCACCCCGAGCTGATGCAGACCTCGACGGTGTGGGGGTACGGCAACCGCCAGGGCCAGACCTTCAGCCCCGGTCCCACCTTCACCCAGGAATACGGCAAGCCGCTCCTGGTGCGCATCCACAACAACCTGCCCGCCGGCTACCCCGGCAACGACGGGTTCGGCATTCCGCAGATCAGCACCCACTTGCACAACTTCCACTCGGCGCCCGAGAGCGACGGTGGACCGTTGATGTTTTACGACCGCGGCAACTACATGGACCATCACTACTCCATGTACCCGGCAGGTGGCGATGATCGCGAAGTCCTGAACCAACTCTGGTACCACGACCACCGGCCGGACTTCACGTCTCAGAACACCTACAAGGGTTTGGTCGGCAACTTCCTGATTTACGACGAGCTCGACTCGGGCAACGAGCGGGATCGCAATCCCAACGCGTTCCGCATGCCGAGCGGCAAGTACGACGTGGTGCTGGCGGTGTCCGACAAGCAGTTCGACCCGATCACCCACAAGTTGACCTTCGATCCGTTCAACTTGGACGGCTTCCTCGGGGAGCACGTGGTGGTGAACGGCGCGGTGGCACCGTGGATGCCGGTCGAGCGGCGCAAGTACCGTTTCCGCATCGTGGTCAACGGTCCGTCGCGCATCTTCACCTTCAAGACCTGCGAAGTGGGCGAGGACGGGGTGGAGTGCGCCAGCGACGACGCGGCCACCGAGTTCGTGATGGTCGGCAACGACGGCAATCTGCTCGAAGCCCCGGTGACCGTGGAAACGCCCACGATCAGCCCGGCCGAGCGTTACGACGTCATCATCGACTTCAGCCAGTTCAACCGTGGCGACCGCATCAACCTGATGAACATCGCCGACCAAACCAGCGGCAAGGGCCGCACTGGCGTGTTCGCTCCGATGACCTCGAAGTACGCCCAAAAGGTCCTGCAGTTCCGCGTCGTCGGGCCGGTGGTCCGCGACCCCAGCCGGATTCCGGTGGCGATGCGGGAGAAGCCGGAGATCGAAGAAGACGAGATCGCCTGCGAGCGCACCTTCGTGTTCGACAACAAGAACGGCGGCTGGACGATCAACGGTCAGTTGTTCGACTTCCTGCCGCGCTTCCAGGTGCGCCAGGGGACGGCCGAGCGCTGGACGCTGGTCAACGCCTCGCGGGATTGGGAGCATCCGCTCCACATCCACCTCGAGGAGCACCAGTTCGAAATGCGCGACGGGGCGACTCCGCCGGACTTCGAGCGGATGAGAAAGGACGTGGCTCTGCTGCGCCCTGGAGACCGCGTCACGCTCAAGATGCGTCACCGCGACTGGTTGACCGAGTACCCGATGCACTGCCACAACACGGTGCACGAGGACCACGCGATGATGCTGCTGTGGGAGGTCGTGAATGAGCCTGTCGAGTGCGTCGAAAACCCGTAGCCGGGTGATCGTCGCCACCGTGGCCGCTTTCGCCGTCGTTCTGGGAACGGGCTCCGCCCGCGCCCAGGCGGCGGCGGGGGCGGCCCCTGTCGTCGAATCCCCGTCGTCCCTGGCCCCTCGGGGGCCGGCCCTGATCTCCCAACGCCTGCCGAACGTGGTGCTCAAGGCCCACGACGGCCGGCTCGTGCGTTTCTACGACGATCTCGTCAAGGACAAGATCGTCATGATCAATTTCATGTACTCGAACTGCAAAGGCCGTTGACCGGGCATCACGCAGAACCTCGTGAAGGTTCAACGTTTGTTGGGTGAGCGGATGGGCAAGGACGTGTGGTTCTACTCGCTGTCCTTGGAGCCCGAAAAAGACACGCCGGAGGCCCTGGCGGCCTACGCCGAGCGTTACGACGTCGGCCCGGGCTGGCTGTTTCTGACCGGCAATCCCGAGGACTTGGAGGCTCTGCGCCAAGCCCTGGGTTTCGCGTGGAGTGATCCCGTGCTCGATGCCGACCTCACCAACCACCTCGGGACGGTGAAGATGGGCAACGAGCCTCAAGGTTGGTGGGGGGCCGTGCCGTCGCTGTCCGATCCGCGACAGATCGCCCGCCTGATGGTCTGGATGGCCCCCGAGGCCGACGACCGCGGCACTATCGGCCGCTTGCCGGAAGAGAAACAGGCTCCCCCGGGAGGTACCCCATGAAGTTCGTCGTTTCCGGGCTCCTCGCCCTGTCTCTGCTGGCCGGGTCACCGGCCGGTGCCCAGGAGGCTGCGCCGGAGTTCAAACCCGGCATTCCCGGGTTGAAGATGGCCGACGTGCGGGAGCACAAGCACCTGTGGCGCGAAATCGAAGAGCTCCAGAGCTGGGAGCGCAGCGAGCGCATCACGGTCGCCGAGTACCGCGCCAAGGTCATCGAGAAGACCACCGTCTTCTTGGGCTTCGGGGGCGAGGCGGCGACGTCGTTCTCGACTCTCGCCGCCCAGTCGGTGGCGGGGCTCCGCGAGGCCTTCGCCGCGGGGCGCAAGACGGATATCGACCCGAGTCGCCCCGACTCGGCCTTCGCGGCCGAGCTGACGGCGACGGTCGAGCGCGTGACCGCCAAGCTCTCGCCCGAGCCCCGTCATCAGCTATTCGTGCCGGACGTCAAGAAGTGGCTGCTGCGCCTGGCCTTCGGGCCGAGCGAAGCGCGCGAAGCCAAGGAAATCGCGGCTTCCAAACCGACGAGTTGAAAGTCTCCGGGCGCACGACCGGGCGCCCCCAGGCTTCCAAGCAGCGGCCGGGCTCGTCCCGGCCGCCTACTTTGCGAGAGCCTTCTCGATCGCTGCCAGCAGCTCTGGGTCCGCCGCCGTGATGGCCCGGTCCCGTCGCCAGACGAGTTGCCCGTGGCGATCGAAGACCAACGTCGTCGGCAGTACCTCGACCTTCAACGGACGCACGAGTTGGCCCGCGGGATCGAGCCAGATCGTGAACGGCAGCTTGCGCTCGGCGACCATGGCGCGCACACGGTCGAGCAGCTCCGGGCTGTCGATGTTGACGCCCACCACGGCCAAACCGTCCTTGCCGAACCGTTCGTGAAGTGCCGCCAGCTCGGGCATTTCGCCGAGGCAGGGTAGGCACCAGGTGGCCCAGAAGTTGACCAACACGGGCCGGCCGGCGAAGTCCGCGAACGACGCCTTGGCGCCCGCCAGCGACACGACTTCGACCCCGGGCGCCGGTGACACGGTGGGCTTCGGGACAGGCTTTTCGACCACGGCGGGAGCCACGCTGCCGACGGCGGGGATGCCCGCGAGGGTCACGGTGGCGACCCGTACGCGCGGGGCCGAGCTTGCCAGCCACGCCGCGGCCACGAGCGAGCCGGCGCGGGCCAGCCGGGGCGCCTCGCCGGTGGCGACGACCGGGCCGAGGTCGAGGCTTGCGCCGCGCCGGCCGTCCGGCGCCAATCGGGCCAGACGCAACCGGGGCGCGCCGTGGCCCTCGGCCCCAGCCCACAACAGCAGGGCCTGGCCGTCGTCGTCGAGCAGCAGATCGAAGGCGTTGGTAGTCACGGGGTCCCGCTCCGGGCCGGTCAGCGCGACAGGCGGGGAGAACGTGCGCCCGGCATCGGACGAGAAGCTGACGTGAATCCCCGTGCCCCGGCGGCCAGCCCAGGCCACGGCGACCTGCCGACGCTCCACCGCTAGCCGCGGCGCCCCCCCGGCGAAGGCCACGCTGTCTCCGAACACCCGCGGCGCGACCCACTCCCCCTGCTCCCGCCGCACGATGGCGAGGGGCGTGCTGCCGTCCTCCGCGAGGTCCCGGTAGACCACGACGGGGCCGTCCCAGGTCATCGACGCAGCGGTGGCGCGGCCGGTGGCCACCCGCGGATCGAGCACCGTCTCCCCGGCCAGCACGCGGGTGCCGAGCAAAGTGGCGGTGCCGTCCGCACCGGCCCGCAACCAGAACGCATAGGCCCCCTCTTCGCCGCTCGCGAAGGAAGCGAACGACAACGCCGGACCCGTCAGCCGGGACCAGTCCCGCCCGCCGTCCCCCGAACGCACGACGACGTCTCCAGCTTGCACCAGAAGCGTGCGGCGCACCGCCGGGGTGTCGATCACGACGAAATTCGTCGGCTCCGTGACCGGCCCCGCCTGGAGGGGTTCCGCGAGCGTGAGCGGCGGCGACCACACTTCTTTGGTCGCCCGGGAAAATCGCAGGCGCTTGCCCCCCGTTGCAGCCCCCTCGACCCATGCGAGCACGATCTCGTACTGGTCCGTGAGCAGTCGCGAGGGCTCCGCGGCCAACGAGAGGTGAGAGGCTTCGGCGGTCGCAGGCGGCTCCAAGAAGCGGACGCCTTCGTCCGCCGCGAGGGGTGAAACCACGAGCAGCAGGGCAAGGCCGGTGGCGTGACAGAGTACGGTCGGTCGGTTAGTCATGGAACCTCGAGTGCGCCTGAGTTTGGGGAGGCAACGGAGCCTCAGCATCTTACTGCCCCGCTCCACACAGCGCCGAAATGGACGCCCGTGCTCGGCTATCCGTGCGTGGCAGAATGGCGGTTCACCCCGGCCGGCGCTTCGTTGTTGAGGAGTCCGATTCGTAAAGGACGCGCAGCCGACCTGCTGGGCGCTACCCTGGCCAGCTCGAGTGTTGAAGGTACGTCGAAGGCGCCCCGGCGGTTCTGAAAGGTGCGAATCGAGGGGGGCTTCTTGCGACCGCCCGCGGTAGGAGGCCGAGCCCTCTCGCCGTCGAACGGTAGGTGCCCCTCACCGCTCCCGTTCCCCCGCCCGCTCCACGTACTCCACGGCCGCCTTGACGATCGACAAGGCGGCACTCGTTTTCGCCACCAGCCCGGCGCCGGCCACCTTCCCGGTCGCGGCGCCGACTGCCCGTCCTGCCGCCTTCTCCGGCAGCCCCCGCGCCACTTTCTCCGTCACGGCCTCGACACCCTTCGGCCCGAGGACCTTCGCCAGCTCTCCGATGCGCTCGAGGCCGAGCTCCTTCTGGGTGGTGAGGTCGAAGCGGTGGTGGGCTATCTCGTGGGCGCGGTCGCGGAGTTTGGTGATGCGGTCGGGGGTCCTGGTCGTGAGGGCATCGAGGGTGCGGCCGTAGAGCTGGTTTTCGCCGAGTTTGGCGAGGACGTGGCGGGTTTCGTCGAGGGCCTGGCGGGCTTTGACCCGGCCGGGGGTTTCGATGCCAAGGGGAAGGCCGGCGCCGCGGAGGCGGCCGAGTTCGGTGGGCCGTTGCTCGAGGAGCGCGAGGGCCCGATGGTCGCCGAGGTCTTGGCGGAGCTCGGTGAGGCGAGATCGGGCGTGGTCGAGGTCGGCGGGGCGGTAAATCTTGGTCAGTAGGCCGTCGAGCCGATCGTCGAGGCGGGCTCGCTCGGTCTGAGTGCTGTCGCGGACTTGGAGGCGCTGTTCGAGCCGGGCGGCGAGGCCGGTCGTGCGTTGCCAGGTGTGGTCGAGCTGGCGGATCTGGAGCTGCGTGGCAGTGGCTTCGCGGAGTCGCTCTTGGAGCTCGACCACCTGGCCCTTCCAGACGTCGAAGGCGCCGAGGCGGAGCTCGAGCTGGCGGGCGGAGGTGTTGCGGGCGACGTCGGCGAGTTTGACCTCGGCTTTGCCGCCGTTCGTGAGGACGAGGTTTTGACCGCGGCGCTCGACCTCCAGGCCGAGGGGCTGGAGGCGAGCTTGGAGGTCACTCCAGCCGTCGGCGGTGCGTAGGTGGAAGGCGACGCGCTCGCGGTCCAAGTGCAGAGTCGGCGCGACGACGGCTTCCGGGCGAGTGCGGGGCGTGGTGCGTTGCATGGATGTCAGTCCCTTTCAAAGCCGCGGCTGTCTCGGAAAAGGCGGACGGCGCGGGTGAGGATCTCGACGGGCAGGGCGGCCGGCCCGAGCAGGTAGGCCTTCGCCTTGCCCTTGAGGGCGGCAGCGAGGTGGCCTTCGAGGCTGGCGCGGAGCAGCCGGCCGGCGGCGGCGACCTCGTGACCGAGCAGCGCGCCCACCTGGTGCTCGCCGAGGCGCAGTGCGATGCGGCCGATCGAGCGAAGTGCGTCGTCGTTGGTGGGCTCGCGGTGGGCGAGCTTGACGGCGTGGGCGCGCAGTCGCGGGGAACGCTTGCGAGCGCTCTGGGCCGGTCCTCGCGCATGGATCTCGGCGCTTTCGGTGGCGAGGAGCTGGCGGTAGACCTGGCCGGCGGCCCGGGCGTTCTCGCGAGCCTGCCGGCGAGCGGGAGTCTCGAAGCTGGCGATCTCGGCTCCGGCCAGGCGGCCGAAGCGCTCGGGCTCTTGGGTGAGCCGGCGGTAGGTCTCGAGCTCTGGGTCGGCGCCAAGCGAACGGCGTTCGCCTCCTCGAGTCCTGATCTCCTGGAAGATCTGCTCGGCGCCGTCCTTGCCGTAGGCCCGGGCGAGCCGGGAGCGCAGCTCACCCTCGAGCCGTTCGCGGTCGGCCACCAGCTTGTCGTAGCCCGCCACCCGGGTCTCGGCCTTCTCGGCGAGCTTCACGGTGCGTTGCCAGTTTTCGCCCTGGGCGAGCCGCTGGGCTTCGGCGAGACGGAAGGCATCGACCTCCTTACCCAGCTCGGCCAGCTCACGGCGCCATTCCTGGAAAGGGCCGAAGCGTTCCTCGAGATGACCGCGGGAGGCGTCCCGAGCGATGCGGCTGGCCTTGGCCTCGCGCTCGCCGTCGGTCACTACCAAGCCGCGGCCCTTGGCTTGGAGCTCGAGACCGCGCTCGTGCAAGCGGGCCGCAAGGTCGGTCCACGAGGTGGCCTCGCGGAAGTCACCCGCGAGCTCGGCGCGGAGCGTCTCGATCCACGGCACTTCGCCGGTCTTGTCCTGGTGCCGGCGTTCGCCCGAGGTGAGACCCTGGGAGCGGTCGGGCGGCTCTTGGCCTGGGAGTCGGCCGTGGTGCCCCGGGACTTCGCGGAAGCCTAGCTCGCGTTCGATCGAGCGGAGAGAGCGCTCGATGGTCGCGTAGTCGAAGCGGCCAAACCACAGCTCCCCGGTCGCGACGTTGACGCGATTGACCATGATGTGGACGTGCTCGTGGCCACGGTCGCGATGGGCGACGAGGAGGGCCTGGTGGCCCTTCAGGCCAAGGTCGCCGAGGACCTTGTCGATGACCGGTTGCCACTGCTCGGGCGTGAGGTGCTCGCCGGGCGCAAGAGACAACGAGAGGTGGTAGACGGGCTTGTCGACGTCCTTGAACTGCTGCGCCGTGCTCTCCATGAAGTCGACGGCT
>JANRLG010000222.1:0-25547 GCA_033762835.1 Thermoanaerobaculia bacterium | reverse complement strand
GGAGGGCGTTCGCGAGCCGGCCCAGGTGATCGGCCGGCGAGTGGCTCTGCCGTGGCGCCGGGAAGATGGGTCGGGGCTGGACGCGGACGAGCAAGCGCGCCGTCTCGCAGCCCTCGAGTACGAGTTGTCCCGGCAGCTCGGGCAACTCGGACGGGCGCCCCTGCTGCGTCTCGCCCTGATCGAGACTGGACCCCGCGAGTTCCGGTTCCTGTTCTGCCATCACCACCTGATTCTCGACGGTTGGTCCCTCCCCCTGCTGCTCGCCGAAGTCTTCGGTCGCTACCTCGCTCATCGCAACGGTACGACCTTCACGCCGGCCCCGGCGGCACCGTTCCGCACCTACATCGCGTGGGCCCGCCAGCGTGATCGGGCCGCTGCCGAGGTCTACTGGCGACAGGTTCTCGCGGGTTTCACGGCCGGCGTCGTGCCGGGCTTCGACCGCGGCCGCCCCGGTGACCCCGTCCGCCGCGACGATCACTGCAACCTGAGGCTGGACGGCGCCGACGCGGCACAGATCCAGAGCTTCGCGCGCGCTCACGGCCTGACTCCGAGCACCGTGTTCCAAGGGGCCTGGGGCCTGGCCCTGGGCCGGATCAGCGGGCGGACCGACGTCGTTTACGGCGCCAGCCTGGCAGGACGGCCCCCCGAGCTCGGCGGCATCGAAACTGCCCTCGGCCCCTACACCAACACCTTGCCGGTGCGGCTTGCGCTGACCTCGGAGAGTGTCGTTCTGCCGTGGCTGCTCGCCCTCCAGTCGGCCCTCGCCGAGCTACGCGGCCACGAACACGACCGCCTGACCGAGGTCCAGAAGTGGAGCGACGTGGCCGCGGGCCAACCACTCTTCGAGTCGGTGCTGGTGTTCGAGAACTACCCCTTGGGCCAAGGGCTCGGCGCCCTCGGCGACGTCGAGCTGACCGACCTCCAGGCGAGCTTGCGCACCAGCGTGCCGCTCCTGCCGAGCGTCAAGCCCACCGCGGCCGGCTTCGAGCTCTCGTTGGCGTTCGACGCCGACCGCTTCGGGCCGGGCGAGGCCGAGGACACCTTGCGGCTGTGGGCGCGCCTGGCCACGGAACTGGTCGCAGACCCGCGGCGGCGCTTGGGTGCCCTGCCGGGAGCCACGGCCGCGGAGCTGCGTTGCCGCTTCGAGCGTGGCAACGACACGGCGCGGCCCGATCTCGACCCGACCCCCGTGCACCTCGCGATCGCGGCTCGCGCTGCTGCCTGGCCGCGGCGGCCGGCGCTGCTCCACGGCGCGCGCACGGTCGATTACGGCGCGCTCCTGGCCTTCGCCCAAGGCGTCGCCGACGGCCTCTCGTCCGCGACGGCGCGGGCCGCCGGGGGCGAGTTCGTGGTCGGCCTCCTGGTACCCCGCGGCCCCGAGGCCATCGGGTCGCTTCTCGGCATTCTGGCCGCGGGAGGCGCCTACCTGCCTCTCGATCCCCGCTGGCCCCGCGAGCGGATCGCCGAGGTGTTGGCCGACGTCGGCGCCATCGCGGTGGTGATCGGAGAGGAGTTCGCAGCGAGCGTGCCGCCGGAGCTTCCCGCGGTAGTGCTCGAGACCGTCCTGCCCACGCCGCCGCGGGCCTGGCCGGCTTGTCACCGCGCGCGTTTGGCCTACCTGATCTCGACTTCGGGGTCGACTGGGCGGCCGAAGGCGGTGGCCGTGCCCCACGGCGCCCTCGCCAACTACTGCCACGGTGCCGTCGAGGCCTACGAGCTGACCGGCGACGACCGCGCCTACCAGTTCGCCGCGTTGTCCTTCGACGCCAGCGCCGAGGAGATCTACCCGACGCTGCTCGCCGGGGCCACGCTGGTACTCCGCGAGAGCGACACCGTCCCGGTACCCACGTCCTTCCTCACGACCCTCGCGGCGGCACGCGTCACGGTGCTGAATCTGCCGACGGCGTACTTCCACGAGCTGGCCCACGAGCTCGACGCCGATTCGGGTGGGGCCACGCTGCCCGAGTGTTTACGCTTGACCATCCTCGGCGGTGAGCGCGCGCTTCCCGAGCCCGTCCGGCGGTGGGCGGTCCGCGCCCCTGCCGCGAGCCGCCTGGTCAATACCTACGGCCCTACCGAGGCGACCATTGTGGCCACCCGCGCCGACGTTGCGGAACGCTTCCGACATGGGCCGCAGGCCGACACGGTGCCGATCGGCGGGCCCGTGGCGAACCTGCGCGTCCTGGATCTCGATCGCGACTTCCACCCGGTGCCCTTCGGCGCCCCTGGGGAGCTGTGCCTCGCTGGCGAAGGCCTGGCCCGCGGCTATTTTGGCCGCCCCGGGCGCACCGCGGCAGCGTTCGTGCCCGATCCGTCCGGAAACACGCCCGGGGCTCGGATCTACCGCACGGGGGACCTCGTCCGCCACGGACCAGAGGGCGAGTTGCGCTTTCTCGGTCGCCTCGACGGTCAGGTCAAGGTGCGGGGATTCCGCATCGAGCTGGGAGAAATCGAGGCTGCTCTTCGCGCCCTGCCGGGAGTCGCCCAGGCCGCCGTGGTGACCCCGGAGGACAATGACGGACGGCGGCGCCTGGTCGCTTTCGTCACGCCCACGACCTGCGACATCGGAGCCCTACGCGCCGCCCTCGTCGCCCGCTTGCCCGAGTACATGGTTCCCGGCCGGCTCACGGCCTTGCCGAGCCTGCCCCTGACGAGCAGCGGCAAAGTGGACGCCCGCACCCTGCTGGCCATGGCCGCCACGACGTCCGACGCCCTGCCGGAAGCGGGTGACGACTCCCCGCGCACTGCCCGCGAGGAGACCCTGGCGACGATCTGGCGCGAAGTGCTCGGCCACGCTCACATAGGCATCCACCAGAGCTTCTTCGAACTCGGCGGTGACTCGATCTCGAGTCTACAGGTGGTGGCGCGGGCTCGCCGGGCCGGCCTCTCGATCTCGCCCGAGAAGATCTTCGCCCTGCGTACGGTGGCCGCCTTGGCCGCCGAGGACCTGGAGCCCGCGCTGGTGGCCCCGAAGGCGATCGCCGGCCCCGGACCGGTGCCCCTCGGCCCCGCGGCCCGCCGGTTCTTCGCCGGCGAGCCTCCGAAGCCCGACCACTTCAACCAAGCGGCGCTGTTCGTTCCGGCAGAGGCGCTCGATGTCACCCGCCTGCGCTCGGCCGTGGCCCGTGCCGCCGCTTTCCACGATGCGCTGCACTTCGTCTATCGGTGCAACACCGAGGGCTGGCGAGCCGAGGACCCGGGAACCCGCGACGGGGTGGTGACCTCCGAGATCGAGCTCGCTCCGGGCGACGGCGAGGGCTTCGCCCCGGCGCTCGCGGCGGCCATCGGTTCCGCGCAGCGGAGCCTCGACCTCGCCTCCGGCCGGCTGGGCACCGTGGTCCTCCTGCGCTCCGCCCAGGGGGACCGGCTCTTGGTGGTGCTCCACCACCTCGCCGTCGACGTCGTTTCGTGGCCCGTCTTCCTCGCGGACCTCGAAGCCGCCTACCGCGGAGAAACGCCGCCGAGCGAGGAGCTCCCCGGGGCGAGCTTCGCCGACTGGAGCCGGCAGCGAGCCGCGGGTCTCGAGACGGCGACATCGACCGAGGACGGCGCGGGTGACCTCGAAGACGACCGCCTGCCCGTGGACGTGCCCGGCGCCGAGGATCTCGTGGCCGGCACCCGCACCCACTGGCTCGAGTTGGACGCCGCGGCGAGCTCGGCGTTCTTGGCCGCGGGCCGGCTCGGGGACGCCGGCCGTGGCCCCCTGGTCTTCCTACTCGCGGCCCTCGCCACGGTGCTCGGCCGCTGGACGGGTCGCGAACGCGTGGCGATCGAGCTCGAAGGTCACGGCCGCGAGGCGAGCGGAGACCTCGACGTCAGTCGCACCGTCGGGTGGTTCACCGCCTTCCGTCCCGTCGCCCTGAGTCTAGGCAGTGCGCCGACGCCGGCGGGCGCCTTGGCGACGGCGCAGCAGGCCATAGCCTCGTCGTCCCGCACCTTCGCCCGGGCTCCAGAGGTCGTCTTGAACTACCTCGGGACGCTCGACACACAATCCGCCGGCCCCTCGGCTGGATCGAGTTGGCTCGTGCCGGCGCCCGAACCAGTGGCGGACACGGTGGCTCCGGAGCAGCGGCGGTGGCACGCCTTCGAGGTGAACGCCGCCGTTCGGGACGGCCGTCTACACCTCGCCTGGAGTCACGGCGCGCGCCACCACGCGGCCACCGTGGAGCGGTTGGCGGCGGACCTCCTGACGACCCTGCGCGCGCTCGTCGACTGGGCTCGGGAGGTACCCGGCGGGCTCGCCGATCTCTATCCCCTGGCGCCCATGCAGCGCGGGTTGTTGTTCCACGTCCAGCTCGAGGGCGGCGCGGCCACCTACCTCTCCCAAAGCGCCTGCGAGCTCACCGGTCCGCTCGATCGGGTCGCCCTGCGCCGGGCCTGGGACGCCGTCACCCGCCGCCATCCGGCCCTGCGCACCTCGTTCCATTGGCGCGGCCTCGACGAGCCGTTGCAGTGCGTGCATCGGGAGGTCGCGCTCGACTGGCGGGAGGACGCGACGGATGCCCCGCTCGCGGACCTGCTGGCCGCGGATCGGGCCCTGGGTTTCGCCCTCGACCGCCCGCCGCTGCACCGCTTGACCTTGGTGCAGCGGGCGCCGGAGCGCCACGCCCTGGTGTGGTCCATCCACCATCTCCTGATCGACGGCTGGAGCCAAAGCGTCGTGCTGGGCGAGGTGCTCGCGGCCTATGACCAGGCCCGCCGCGGTCCAACACCCGAGCTGCCGGCCGGACCGGCCTACCGGAACTACGTCGCCTGGGTGCTCGAGCGCCCGTTGGCCGCTGCCGAGGCGCACTGGCGGCAACGCCTCCACGGCTTCGCGAACCCCACGCCGCTGCCCGCCGCGGGCAGCCGGGAGGCGAACGGTTACGCCGCCCTCGGACGCCGCCTCGACGCGCCGACGACGGCCGCCCTGACGGCCTTCGCCCGGCAGCTCGAGGTCACCCTGGGAACGGTGCTCGCGGGCCTTTGGGCGCTGCTCCTCGCCCGGCGGACCGGGGAGAGCGACGTCGTCTTCGGGGCCACGGTGTCCGGGCGTTCGGCGCCCCTCGCCGAGATCGAAGGGGCCGTCGGCCTGTTCCTCAACACCTTGCCGGTGCGCCTGACGGTGCCCCCCGAGGCGCGGTGGGGCGACTGGCTCGACGAGATCCAGCGCCGGCAAGTAGCCGACCGGGCCTTCGAGTCGACGCCGCTGGTCGAGATCCAGGGCTGGTCCGAGATTCCCCGCGGGCAGCCGCTGTTCGAGACCCTGGTCGTAGTCGAGAACTTCCCCGCCAGCCTCGGCGGCGGGGCAACCGGCGACGACCACGTCGTCCTGAGCGGCTTCCGCAACTACGACCGGGTGACCTATCCCCTGACGTTCCAGGCGATCCCTGGCGACGAGCTGGTGCTGCGGCTCAAGTACGACCGCGCCCGGCTGGCCGACGACGCCCTCGAGACGCTGTTCGATCAGCTCGAGACGCTGTGCCAGCAAGCGCCCGAGGATCGCGATCGTCCCCTCGCTGCCTTTTCGCTGGTGACGCCCGGCACTCCCCTGCCCGACCCTCGGACCGTCTTGGCCATGCCGCGATTCCCCTCGGTCGCTGCGTGGGTCCACGAGCGAGCTCTGGCCGCCCCGTCGGCCCCGGCCCTCGAGCACGGCGACACGACGTGGAGCTACTGCGAGCTTTGGGACCGGGTCGCCACCCTCGCCGGACACCTGGTGGCCGACGGGCTCGTGGCTGGCGAGACCGTCGCCGTGGCGGGCGAGCGTTCTCTCGATCTGATCGCCGCCGCCCTGGCCGTGTTGGCGGCGGGCGGTGTGTTGCTCACGCTCGACCCGGCGCTCCCCGCGGAGCGGCGCCGGATGATGATCCGCGAAGCGGCGGCCCGCCGCCGGCTGGTGGCCGGCCCGGACGACCTGCCCGGCGAGGGGGTGGCATACTCGCTCGACACGATCGGCCCGGCGACCGAGGGCTTCGTGCCTGGACCGGCCCCGGAACACGCCTACGTGTTCTTCACCTCCGGAACCACCGCGGTGCCGCGGGCAGTGCTCGGCCGTCACGCAGGCTTGAGCCACTTCATCGCCTGGCAGCGCGAGACCTTCGAGCTCGGTGCCGGGGACCGCGTCGCCCAGGTCACCGGGCTGTCCTTCGACGTCGTCCTGCGCGAGATCTTCCTCCCCCTCACGAGCGGCGCGACCCTGGTGCTGCCGCCCCCCGCACTGGCGCCGGAGGAGGCCCTGCCGTGGCTGGCCGAGGCGGCGATCACTCGCCTGCACACCGTCCCCACCTTGGCCCAAGCATGGCTCGAAGCGGCCCCGCCGGAAGTCCTGGTGCCGAGCCTGGTCACCGTGTTCTTCGCCGGCGAGCCGCTGACCGACGTGCTCGTCAGCCGCTTCCGGGCGCGGGCGGGTGAAGCCACCGAGATCGTCAACCTCTACGGTCCGACCGAAACCACGCTCGCCAAGTGTTACCACCGGGTCGGCGACCTCACTCCGGGAATTCAAGCCGTGGGGCGCCCCCTGCCCGAGACTCAGGCCCTGGTGCTCGGCCCCGGTGACCGCCTGTGCGGCCTCGGCGAGCCCGGGGAAATCGTCCTCCGGACGCCGTTCCGGACCGCCGGCTACCGGAACGCACCCGACGAGAACACCCGCCGGTTCGTGGCGAACCCCTTCCGGGACGACCCCACGGACCTCCTGTATCGCACCGGGGACCGCGGGCGGTACGGCCCGCGCGGTGAGCTCGAGATTCTCGGCCGCGTCGATGAGGAAGTGAAGATCCGCGGCGTCCGGGTCGATCCCAACGAGGTCGCCGCGGTGCTCACCCACCAGGCCGAGGTCGCCGCCGCGGTGGTGGTGGCCGCGATGTCTCCGGCCGGGGAAAAGACCTTGGTGGCCTACGTCGTACCGCGCTCCACGGCCTTTTCGAGCCGCGACATGCTGGCCAAGGCGGCGCGCGAGCTGCCCACCGCCTTGGTGCCCGGGGCCGTCGTGACCCTTGCCGAGTTGCCCCGCACGGCCAACGGCAAGGTCGATCGCCGCGCCCTCCCGGCGCCCGCCTGGGACGAGGTGGCGCGGTCGGCCGGAGAGCCGCCGCGGACTCCCCACGAGGAGCTCCTCGCCGCGATCTGGTGCGAGGTGCTGCAACGCCCGCGGGTCCAGCGCGACGACCACTTCTTCGAGCTGGGCGGCCACTCCCTGCGGGCGACCCAGGTGGTCGCCCGGGTGCGCCGCGCCCTCGACGTCGAACTTCCCCTGCACGCCGTCTTCAGCCATCCAGTGCTGGCCGACCTGGCGCGGCTCGTGGCCGGACTCGCGGGTGGTGACGCCCAGGAGCCCCCCCTCGAGCGGCTCGCGGCGGAAGCCCCGGAAGCCCTGTCCTTCGCCCAGGAGCGCCTGTGGTTCCTGGCGCAGTTGTCCCCGGACAGCGCGGTGTACAACCTCCACGCCGCCCTGCGCCTGCGCGGCACCCTGGATCCCGACCGCCTCGCCCGCGCCTTCCGTGCCCTCGTGGCCCGGCACGACGCCCTGAGCACCGGCTTCGTCACCGTCGACGGCCAACCTGTTCTTCGACGGAGCGTCTCGGCCGGTGTCGAGCTGCCCTTGGTGCGGCTCGACTCCCTGCCGGCGGAAGCGCGCCCGGCCCGCGCCCGGGAGCTCGGTCGCGAGCTCGTGGCGACCCCCTTCGACCTCGCACACCCACCGCTGGTGCGGGCTCTCCTGGTTCAGCTCGACGACGACGATCACGTCTGGCTCCTGGCCCTCCACCATGCCGCCGCGGACGCTTGGTCCCTGGGCATTCTGGTTCGGGAGTTGGCGGCGCTCTACGGCAGCGACGGCGACCCGCGGGTGCTTCCGGAGCTGCCGCTGGGTTACGCCGACTTTGCCGCCTGGCAACGGCACCGGCTCCAGGGCGAGCGTCTCACGGCGGAGCTCGGGTACTGGCGAGAGCGGCTCGCCGGCGCGCCGACGCGGCTCGATTTGCCCTTCGACCGCCCGCGGGGCCCGCGCCAGAGCTTCGCCGGTGAGCGCTTCTCCGAGCGCTGGGGCGCGGACCTCGCCGCCGGAGTTCGCGGCCTCGCCCGCGCCGGCGAGGCCACCGTCTTCATGGTCCTGCTCGCCGGGCTGCGGGCGCTCCTCGCTCGCTTGACCGGCGAAGACGACTTGGTCTTGGGAACCGCGGTCGCCGGCCGGCCGCGGGTGGAGCTCGAGGGCGTCGTCGGTCTGTTCGTCAACTCCCTGGTGCTCCGGGGCGACCTCGCGGGTGACCCGAGCTTCGCGGACCTGGTCGCCCGCGCCCGTCACGACGTGCTCGAGGCACACCGCCACCAGGAGGTGCCTTTCGAGCGCCTGGTCGACGAGCTCCAGCCCCGGCGCGATCTCGCCCACAACCCGCTGTTCCAAGTGCTGCTGGTGATGCAGAACACCCCGGCACCGCTCGCCCTCCCGGGTCCTTCGACCCTGCGCGCGGAGGCCTTCGAGCTCGACCTCGGGACCGCCCGGCTCGACCTCACCGTGTCCGCCATCGAAGCCGATCGCGAGCTCCACGTGCTCACGGACTACGCCACGGATCTCTTCGACCGCACCACGGTGCAGCGTTTCACGCGCCACCTGGCGACGTTGCTGGCCGCCGCCGCGGACGAGCCGCGGCGTCCCCTGTCTGCGCTTCCCCTGCTGAGTGCCGCGGAACGCTGGCAGATCGAGCGGGAGTGGAACGAGACACCGGGAACGGAACCCGAGATGGCCCTCCACGAGCTCGTCTTCGCACGGGCCAGCGAGGCTCCGGAGCGACTGGCTGTGGTCTCCGACCAGGGTCGCTGGACTTATGGCGAGCTTCTGCAGCGGGCCGAAGCCGTGGCGCGCCACCTGCGCGCCCTGGGGGTCGGCCCCGAGGTGCTGGTGGCAGTGGCGGCCCCCAGGTCCTTCGACCTGGTGGCGGCGCTCGTGGGCATCCTCGCGGCCGGCGGCGCCTTCGTCCCCCTCGATCCCGAGTACCCGGCCGAACGGCTCGCGGGCATGCTGGCCGACGCCCGGCCCGCCGTGCTGCTCGGAGACCGCGCCACCCTGGCAGGCCTCCCGGCGGGTGCCCGGCACCGGCTGGCCTTCGACGAGCTGCCCGCCGACGACCCGACCGGAAGGCCGGACGAGGCGCCGCGGGTCGACCTCGACCACCCCGCGTATCTGATCTTCACCTCCGGCTCGACCGGCACGCCCCACGGCGTCGCGGTGAGCCACCGGGCGATCGTCGCCACCCTCGCCTGGCGCCGGCGGGCCTTCGCCCTCGGCCCGGACGAGCACATCCTCCAGAACATTCCGCTGTCCTTCGATCCCTCGGTCTGGCAGATCTTCGGTGCTCTGGTGTCGGGGGCGCGCCTGGTCCTGCCCCCACCCGACGGCCACCGCGACGCCGCCGAGCTGATCCGACTCATGACCCGAGAAGGGGTGACGATCGCGGACTTCCCGCCCTCCTTCTTGCGCGTACTGATCGAGGAGCCGGAGTTCCCCGCCACTGCGCTGCGCCGCGTGTTCGTCGGCGGCGAAGCCCTGCCGCCGGACCTTCGAGACGCCTTCCGCGACCGCCACCAGGCCTTTCTCCACAACGTCTACGGCCCCACCGAGGCAGCCATCGACGCCGCCAGCTGGACCTTCGGCGCCGCCGACCGCGGGCGGCCGGTAGTGATCGGACGGCCGATCGACGGCAAGAGTCTCCACGTGCTCGACGTCGCGGGGCGCACCGCGGCGATGGGCGTGGCCGGCCAGCTGGCCATCGGCGGGGCGGGTTTGGCTCGGGGATACCTTGGTAAGCCCGGCCTGACCGCCGACCGGTTCCGGCCCGATCCATTCGGAGCCCCCGGCAGTCGGCTCTACTGGACCGGCGACCAGGTACGTCTCCTGCCCGACGGCCGGCTCGAATTCCTCAGCCGCATCGACCAGCAGGTCAAAGTCCGGGGTGTCCGCATCGAGCTCGGCGAGGTCGAGCGCCAGCTCGCGAGCCACCCGGCCGTTCGGGAGGCCGTGGCAGTGACCGCTCCGGCGCCCTCGGGGGGTGTTCAGCTGGTCGCCTTCGTGACCCCCGCCGTGGACTCGCCGCCGCCCGTCGCCGCGCTCGTGAGCCACCTGCGGGAGCGCCTCCCCCAGGCGATGCTGCCGGCCGCGATGTACTGGCGCGAAACCCTGCCGCGCACCCCGGCTGGCAAGATCGATCGCCGGGAGCTCGGCCGCGAAGCCACCGAAGCGCCGCCGCCCACCGCGGCCGGAAGGCCCGCGGCCAGCGACCGCGAGCGGCGTCTGGCGGCCATCTGGGCCGAAGTGCTGGGAGTGCCGGAAGTCGCCGCGGACGACAACTTCTTCGGCATCGGCGGCGACTCGATTCTCTCCATCCGGATCGTGGCGCGCGCCAACCAGGCCGGCTTCCGGCTCAAAGCGCGAGATCTGTTCGAGTTCCAGACCGTGGCGGAGCTGGCCCGCCAGGCCGACCGCGAGGAGGCCGCGAATCCCGAGCCCGCGGAGGCACCTGCCGGCCCCGTGCCCCTGACCCCCATCCAGCACTGGTTTTTCGCCCAGGAGCCTCCGGAGCCCTGGCACTTCAACCAGTCGGTGGCGCTCCAACCGGCGCCGGAGGTCACCGTCGAGCATTTCGGCGAGGCGCTCGACATCCTGGTCGCTCACCATGCGGCCCTGCGCCTGCGCTTCCGCCGCACCGCCGGCTCGGGCTGGCAACAGGAGTTGGTCCCGGTGGACGACCCGCGGGCGCCCGCTCCGCTCACCCGGGTCGATCTGACCGCGTGCCCGCCCGACGAGCGCCGAGCCCGCGTCGAAGCCGTCGAGACCGACCTCCAGCGCTCCTTCGACTTAGCCACGGGGCCCCTGATCCGCGCCGTGTGGTTCAGCGCCGAGGGCGAGCTTCCGCGGGCGACCCTGCTCGCTCATCACCTCGTGGTCGACGCCGTCTCGTGGTCGATCCTGGTGGCCGACCTCGAGCTCCTCTGCCGCCAGCTCGCCGCGGGGGTCACGGAGCCGGTACTGCCGCCGGCGACGACCTCCTATCGACGCTGGGCCGAAACGCTGCAGGCCTGGGCAGCGGGGCCGGAGGCAGGAGCCGAGCTGGACGTCTGGCGCCGGGTGACGCCGGCCAGCGGTCCGCCCACGACGGCCCCTCTTGAAACCGAAGCCGAAACCGAACGCCTCGAGGTCACGCTCGAGCCGGAGGCTACTCGGAGCCTGCTGCGGGAGAGCGCCAACCGTCTCAAGGCCCGGCCGCAGGAGCTGCTGATCACCGCCCTCGTGTTGGCGCTGGCGCGACGGAACTCCTACTCCACCGTGTTCCTCGAGCTCGAGGCTCACGGCCGGGAGGAGGACCTGGCGCCGGGGCTCGACCTCTCGCGGACCGTGGGCTGGTTCACCGCCGTCTACCCCGTGGCCTTCACGGTGCCGCCCGGAAGCTCGGCTCACGAAGCCCTGCGAGGGGTCAAGGAGACCCTGCGGGCGGTGCCCCGCAACGGACTTGGCCACGGCGTCCTGCGCCACCTGGCGGACGCCGCGACGACCACGGCCCTCGCCGCCGGTGGCGAGCCGACGGTGAGTTTCAATTTCCTCGGCCACGTCGAGCCCGACGCGCCGACGACTCCGGGGGCGCACCTGCGGCTCGTCGGCGAGGCCTTCGGCGCCCCGAGAAGTGGGGCTTTCCGGCGTCGTCACGAGTTGGCGATCAATACCGTCGTGGCCGGTGGGAGTCTCCATGGGGTGTGGACGTTCTGCCCGTCGCGCTTGCCCCGGCCGGCTGCCGAGGCCCTCGTCGCCGACTTCCGCTCGGTGCTCGACGAGCTTGGCCGCAACGAACCGGCGCCCCTGGCCCACAGCGTTTCCGACTTTCCCCTGATCGCCGGGCGACAGGAACAACTCGACCGACTGCTCCGTCGGTTCCGCCAGAAAGGTTGAGGCTCGATGGCCGAGATCGAGGACATCTATCCGTTGTCGGCGACCCAGCAGGGCATGCTCTTCCATGCCCTGTACACGCCGGAAACCGGCGCCTACTTCGAGCAGATGGCGCTCGGACTGCGTGGGGACATCGATCGCGACGCCTTCCGGGCCGCCTGGCGGGCCGTGGTCCGGCGCCACACGGTGCTGCGCACGGCTTTCGACTGGGAAAGCATGGACGAACCCGTCCAGGTGGTCCTCAGCGAGGCCGAGCCGGAGCTCGTCGAGGAGGACTGGCGACACGTCGGCGACCTCGAAAGCGCCCTCGAAGCCCGATTGCGCGACGACCGCGAGCGCGGTTTCGACCTTGCCGCCGCCCCGCTGCTGCGCTTCGCCCTGCTCAGAACGGGCGAGCACGAACACCAGCTGATTTGGAGTCACCACCACCTGGTGCTCGACGGCTGGTCGATGCCGTTGCTCTTCCGCGACTTCTTCGTCGCCTACCGGGCCGCAACCGGAAACGGAGCGACGCTCGAGGCGAGCCTGCCCGAGCCGCGGCCCTACCGCGACTACATCGCCTGGCTCCAGCAGCAGGACACCGCAGCCGCCGAGGCCTTCTGGCGCGCCGAGCTGACCGGCTTCAAGGCGCCCACCGGCCTCGGGATCGACCGCCCGGGAGCCGGCCCCGCCTCGGCCGCGGCCTATGCCGAGCACAGCCTGGGCGTGGGTGCCGCCACGACCTCAGCCCTGACCGCCCTGGCCCAGCGCGAGAAGCTGACGATCAACACGATCGTGCAAGCCGTGTGGGCGCTCGTGCTCGCCCGGCTCTCGGGCGATTCCGACGTCCTTTTCGGCGCGGTCACCGCCGGCCGGCCCCCCGAGCTCGCGGGCGTCGAGTCGATGGTGGGCCTGTTCCTCAACACCTTACCCTTGCGCCTCGCGGTCCCCACCGAGGCGGAGCTCGGCCCTTGGCTGCGGGAGGTTCAGGAGCACTTCCTGGCCGTTCTCCGCCACGAGTTCAGTCCCCTCGCGGAGGTCTCGGGTTGGAGCGAGGTGCCGCGGGGCACGCCGCTGTTCGAGAGTCTCCTGATCTTCCAGAACTATCCGGTGGACGCCGCGGCCTGGCAAGGCTCTCAGGACCTTGCGATCACCGACTTCCGAATCTTCGAGCGCACCAACTACCCACTGTCGATCCTGGCGCGGCCGGGCGAGGAGCTCTCCTTCGCGGTGCGCTTCGACTCGGCCCGCTTCGCTCCCGCGGCCATCGACGAGTTGCTGCGCCAACTCCGCACGGTGCTCGAGCACGTGGCGGCCCTCGGCACCGGAAACGGCGGCCCTCGCCTCGGGGAGATCTCCCTGGTGACGCCGGAGGCCCGGCGATGGCTTCCCGACCCCACCCGCGAGTTGCCCGCGCCGGATCACGAGCTGCTGCCCGCGCGCTTCGCCACCGTCGCCGCCGCCACACCGGAGGCCTTGGCCATCGACGCCGGTGGCCTCGGCAGCTGGACTTACGGTCGGCTGGCTGCCGCGGTCGACACCTTGGGCCGGACGCTCGTCGCTTGCCCGGGTTTCGGTCCGGGCACCGTGGTGGCGGTCACCGGCGACCGCAGTCCGGGGCTCGTGGCCGCCGCCCTCGCCGTCTTCCGGGCGGGCGGCACGTTGGTCCTGCTCGATCCCACCCTGGCCGACGAGCGGCGATCCCGCTTCCTCGCCGTGGCGGCACCGGCCTTCCTGCTCGCGGTGGGCACGGGCGTCCGAGATTCCGGGCCCTGGCGGGCACTCGAAGTCGACCCGAGGACGGCCGCCACGGCGTCCGACGAGGCGCTCACCTGCGCCCTCCCCGACCCGGAGCCGGACGACGCCGCTTACCTGTTCTTCACGTCCGGCACCACCGGCCGGCCGAAGGCGGTAGTCGGTCGCCATCGCGGCCTAGCCCACTTCCTGGCCTGGCAGCGCGCCGCCTATGACGTGGGGCCGGGCGACCGCGTCGGCCAGCTGACGGCCCTGTCCTTCGACGTCGTCCTGCGCGACCTCTTCCTGCCGCTCACCAGCGGCGCCACCCTCTGCCTGCCACCGGCGGAACTCGCGGTAGCGTCCCCCGAGGCGCCGCGCTGGCTGGCGGAGGTCGGCGCCACCGTGCTGCACACGGTGCCCTCCCTCGTCCGCGCCTGGTCGGCGGTGCCTGCCGGGTCCGTGAGCCTCGCCGCTCTCCGGGTCGTGTTCTTCGCCGGCGAGCCCCTGACTGCAGAGACGGTCGAGGGTTTCCGCGCCAGCTTCGAGGTCGGTGGCCGGATCGTCAATCTCTACGGTCCCACCGAAACGACCTTGGCAAAGTGCCATTTCGAGGTCGTCGGACCCGCCGAACCGGGAGTGCAACCTATCGGCGCTGCCCTCCCCGACACGCAATTGCTCGTCCTCGGACCCGGCGACCGGCTGTGCGGCGTGGGGGAACCGGGCGAGATCGTCGTGCGCACGCCGTTCCGCTCCCTGGGTTACCTCGAAGCCGAGGTCGGAGCAGCGCGTTTCGTGCCCAACCCCTTCACCGACGACTTCGGTGACATCGTGTATCGCACCGGGGACCTCGGCCGGTACCGGGCCGACGGGCAGCTGACCATCCTCGGCCGGCTCGACGACCAACTCAAGATCCACGGCGTTCGCGTCGAGCCGGGCGAAATCGAATCCGTGATCGCGCGTCACGCCGGCGTTCGCGAGGTGGTCGTGGCGGCGCCCAAGGACTCCCGGGGCGAGGTGCGTCTCGCCGCCTACGTGGTTCCCGCGGCCGGCTGGGAGGAACGACTGGCGCCCGAGGAGCTCGCGCTGCTGGCGCGCGAAAACCTGCCGGAGGCCCTGGTTCCCGCCGGCTTCGTGCTGCTGCCGGCGCTGCCGCTCAGTGCCAACGGCAAGCTCGACCGCGAGGCCCTGCCGCCTCTGCCCCACGTCCGCCAGGCCAGCACCGAGAGTTATCTCCCCCCACGCGACGCCCTGGAGCTCGACCTTGTGAGGATCTGGGAAGAGGTACTCGAGGTGTCGCCAGTCGGCGTTCGCGACAGCTTCTTCAGCCTGGGAGGCCATTCCCTGCTGGTCGCTCCCTTACTCGGGCGAGTCGAACGGCGTTTCGACCGCCGCTTGACCTTGGCCCAGTTCTTCCCCGTACCCACCGTCGAACGGATGGCCGCGGCCCTTCGCCAAACCGGTGTAGCAGCGGACTCGCCGCTCGTCGCCTTCCGCTCACCGGGCCCATCGAGTCGGCATCGTCCGCTGTTCCTGGTCCATCCCCTGGGAGGCAGCTCCCTGTGTTATCAGACGCTGGTCGAGCGCCTTGCCGACGTACCCCTCTTCGGTCTCGACGCCACCTACCTGGCCGGCCGGCCCGAGCTACCGGCGAGCCTCGAGGACTTGGCCGCGGAATACGTCGCGGCACTGCGCACCGCCGGGCATGAAGGTCCGTTCCGGCTGGGGGGTTGGTCCTTCGGGGGTCTCGTCGCCTTCGAGATGGCCCGCCAACTCGCGGCGAGCGGCGAGCAGATCGAGCTCCTGGCCCTGTTCGACAGCCACATTCCCGCGTTCCGCGAGGAGCCCCTGCCGGTCGACGACGCCCTGATCCTGGCCGAGCTCGTGGGCCACAAGCTCGGACTCGAGGAGGACGAGCTGCGCGCTCTACCGACCGAGAGCCTGCTCGACCACGTGCTCGCCAAGGCCATCGGGCAAGGGGCGCTTCCCGCTGGGTACGACCTCGAAGCGGCTCGCGAAGCCCTGCGCGTGGTCCGGGGCCTCGGTCTCAACAGCCGGCGGTATCGGCCCGCGCCGGCCGCTGTGCGGATCACCTATTTCCAGGCCCGCAGCGCCGAGCAAGCGCCACACCTGCGGACCCTCGAGCAGTGGCGGGACCTGTCGGCCGGAGGTGCGCTCGACCTGCGAGTGGTTGACGGCAGCCACGAGTCGTTGCTCGACCCGCCCCAGGTGGATGGCCTCGCCCGGGAGCTCGCCGCCATCCTCGCGGAGCTGCCGTCATGAGTCTTGCCGAGGTACCGGCCGAGGTGCGCGCCACGCTCGCTGAGCTCGGGGGCTGGAACCAGGCGTTCCTCGACCACAACGCGGCGGCTTGCCCCACGCCGGTGGAGCTGCCCAGCTGGCCGGTGTTCATCGCCCCCGGTCCTCTCGCGGAGCTGGTGCAAGGGGCCATCGCGCTCACCCAGCTGATCAAGGAGGTCCCGCGCCGGGTCTTTAGGGACGATCTCACCGCCCTGGCCACCTTCTACGGGCTGCCCGGCCCGGAGCTCGCCGCTCTGCTGCTCGAGGAACCGACGGGTATCCCGGGCGCCCTCGCCCGGTTGGACCTGCTGTGGGGCCCGTCGGGACCCCGGGTGCTCGAGGTCAACTTGGGCAGCCTCGGCGGTCTCGAAGTGACCTCGACGCTGCCGGACTACCTCGCCCGGCCCATCTTCGAGAGCTTCCTCTCCCGCCAGCCGGGCTCGCCGCGCTCGACCGAGACGCTCCTCGCGCTGCTCGACCACGTCGTGGCGGACACCCGGGCAATCACCGGAACCGCAGAGGGCGAGTGGAACGTCGGCTTCGTCGTCGAAGCCGGCTCCCCCTACCTCACCCTCGACGAGCGGACCCTTGCCCCGTTGCGCTCCCACCTGGCGTCCCTTCTGGCCGCGCAGGCGCCCCCGTGCCGGGGCACGCTTGTGATTGCGACGCCGGATACGGTGCGCGACGACGGCACCGGTCTGCGGCTCGACGGCCTCGCCGTCCGGGCCCTCGTGGAGCTCACCCCGATCGATCGTCACGCTGCCTTCCGCTACTGGAAGGGCGGCCGGGTGACTCTCTACAACGGCCCCGTCGCCACCTTGCTGGCTGACAAGCGCAATCTCGCCTGGCTTTCCGAACTCGCCGACGGCGCCCGCCTGCGCCCCGACGAAGCCGACCTCGTGCGCCGGTTCATACCCTGGACTCGGACGGTGCGCAGCGGTCCCGTCGAGCGCGCGGGCCGGCGCTTTTCGCTGCCCGAATACGTGGCGGCGAACCGCGAGGAGCTGGTCTTGAAACCCGCGCGCTCGGGGCAGGGCCACGGCGTCACGGTGGGCGCGGGGACGAGTCGCGACGATTGGCATCGAACCCTGCGGACGGCTCTCGGAGCGGGCGACTGGATCGTCCAGGAGCGGGTCGTCTCGAAGCCCTACTGGGGGCGCGTGGGCGACGGCTGGGGCCCGGCCGACATCGTCTGGGGAGTGTTCGTTTTCGGAGATCGGTACGGCGGCACGTTTCTGCGCGCCCTGCCGAGCGGCACCTGCTCGGCGATCAACACCTCGCTCGGTGCCAGCGAGGCCTTCTTGCTCGAGGAGCCCCCGCTGTGAACGAAGCCCCTGCCGCGATCGAAATCGGTGCGGACGTCCGTGCCTCCCATCGAGCCCTCGGCCCCTTGAACGAGGAGTTTCTCGACTACGTTGCCGCCGAGCCGGCGTGCCGCCGCCGGGCGAATTTCGCCGTGCTCGAGCACGCGGCCTTCTACCCCCTTGCCTCGTGGCCGGTGTTTTTGGGACTGGAGCAGCGCGACGAAATGGCCCGCGCTTCGATCGCGGTGACGCGGCTGCTCAAAACGGTTCCGGGACGCATCTTCCGGGGCGACATGGAGCGACTCGCGGCGTTCTATCAGCTGGCGAACCCGACCCTCGCAGGGCTCATCCTCGAAGAGCCCAACGGCATCGAGGCGGCCATCGCCCGCGTGGACCTGGTCCTCGGGTCCGCCGGGCTCAAGGTGCTCGAGGTGAACTTGGGGGCTCCCGGAGGCCTCCAGGTGGCGGCCGCCGAGGACACCGTGCGCGCGATTCCCGAGCTGCGCCGCTTCTTCGACCAGGTCGTCGGCCACCGGCCGTGCTGGACCACCAACTCCCTGGCCGAGTTGCTCGACCACGTGCTCGAGGACGTTCTCGCACACGTGACGCCCTCGGCCGGTGACCTCAACGTCGGGTTCGTGGCCGATGTCGAGTTCCCGCCCGAGATTCAGCGCGCCGTGGTCGACTACGTCAACTCCGTTTACGGCCCCGTCTTGCGCCGCCGCGCCCCGGGTCGCACGGGCGAAGTCGTCGTCGGATCGTTCCTGGATCTGGTCAGCCGGGCGGACGGGGTCTATTTCGGCGCCGCCCCCCTCGCGGGCATCATCGAGCTGGTGGCGACCCAGTGGCTAGCCAGCTTCCACCACTGGAAGTCCCGCCAGGTCGCCCTCTACAACGGCCCGGTCGCGATTTTGCTCGATGACAAACGGAACCTGGGCTTCCTCTCCGAGTTCGCCCGCTCGCCCCTGTTCACCGCCGAGGAGCGCGCCGTCGTCGAGCGCTGGGTACCCTGGACCCGGGCGGTCAAGACCGGCTACACCTCCTGGCGGGGAGAGCGGGTCAACTTGCCCGAGTTGCTCGGCCGGGAGCGTGAGAACCTCGTGCTCAAGCCCGCCCAGTCGAGCCAAGGCAATGGCGTGTTGATCGGAGCCGGCACTCCCCCCGCGTCCTGGGAAACCGCCGTGCGCGAGGCCTTGGCGCGCTCCGACTGGGTCGTCCAGGAATTCCACGAGTCGTTGCCTTACCTCTGCCAGTACGGCGAGGAGGGTGTGGCCGTGCACGACTTCATCTGGGGCATTTTCGTCTTCGGCTCCCGCTACGGCGGGGGCTTCCTGCGCATGATGCCGCGCGGCCGAAATCTGCCAATCAACGCCGCCAAAGGAGCTCAAGAAGGCATCGTCTTCGAGCTCGACCAACCCCAGGGAGGTGTGTGATGAGCGATCGCGTGCTCGTCGTCGGGGCCGGACTCGTGGGCTCGCTCGTGGCGCTGTACCTTGCCGATCGCGGCCACCGTGTCGAGATCGTCGAACGCCACGGAGACCCGCGGGACCGTTTTCTCACTGCCGGCCGCTCAATCAACTTGACCCTGTGCGAGCGGGGCTTCGCGGCCCTCGACCGACTCGGACTAGGGGAGGAGGTGCGCGCCATCACCGTGCCCTGCTACGGCCGGGTCATGCACGGGCGAGACGGCGCCCTCGAGGCGCAGCCTTACGGCTCGAGACGCGAGGCCATCTACTCGGTGTCTCGGCGAGAGCTCAACCGGCTGCTGCTCACCTTCGCCCTGGCCCGGCCCAACGTCCACTGCCGCTTCGAGCAGATCTGCCTCGACGTCGATCTCGATCGGCCCGCGGTTCTCAGCAAGGACCTCGCCTCCGGCGGCGTCGAGTGGATCGAAGCCGATCGTCTGATCGGCACCGACGGTGCCTATTCGCGGGTCCGCATGGCGCTCCAGAACCACCGCGGCCACCGCTTCGATCTCGACCTCGAGCACCTCGACCAGGCCTACAAGGAGCTGCGAGCCCCCGTCGCCGCGGTCCGGGCCGCCGGTCTGGACTTGAACGCCTTGCACATTTGGCCTCGGGGCCACTACATGCTGATCGCTTTTCCCAATCTCGACGGCTCGCTGACCGTGGCCTTGCACTTGCCTTACCTCGGCAACCCGTCGCACGCCACGATCCGCACGGCCGCCGATCTCGAAGCCCTTTTCGAACGGGACTTCCCCGACGCCCTGGCGCTTTTGCCTAACCTCGAGCAGGAGTTCTTCGCCAACCCCGAGGCGAGCATGGTGACCGTGCGGTGCCGCCCGTGGCGTCATCACGACCGCGCCTTGGTCCTCGGCGACGCCGCTCACGCCATCGTCCCCTCCTACGGGCAAGGGGCCAACTGCGGCTTCGAGGACTGCTCGGTGCTCGCGGACTGCTTGGACCAGGAGTCCACCTGGGCAGACGCCTTCGAGGCGTTCGAGGAAGCCAGGAAACCGAACGCCGACGCCATCGCGCAACTGGCGCTCGAACACTTCCAAGAGCTCCGCGAGCTCGTGGGCGACCCGGATTTCCTCCTGCGCAAAGAGATCGAACGCGAGCTGAACGCCGCCGCTCCCGAGCGTTTCGCCTCGCTCTATCACCTCGTTTCGTTTACGACCACACCCTACTCCGAAGCTCGGCGGCGCGACGCCGAGCAGCGCGGAGTCGTCGATCGCATCGTCGCCCGGATCACCGGCGTTCCCCGCGAAGCGCGCTCCAGCGCCATCGCTGCGGCCGTCCGCCAGGTGCTCGCCTGGGAACCCCAGGTTTCGTTCGAAACGAATCTCCTCGACCGCCGCCGGCATTCCGCCGTGCCGGCCACGCTTGGAAAGGTGGAAGCGCATCATGACTGAGGCCAACGCGCAGACGTTCGAGTACCTGATCCTCGGAGCCGGCCCCGCAGGCCTCCAGATGGGCTATTTCCTGCAACGGGCCGGCCGTTCCTACGCCATCCTGGAAGCCGGCGAGCGGCCCGGTACGTTCTTCGAACGCTTCCCACGCCATCGCATGCTGATCTCGATCAACAAGGTCCACACCGGGTACCAAGACCCCGAGATCAACCTGCGTTTCGACTGGAATTCCCTGCTATGCGACGACCCCGAGTTCCGATTCAAGGAATACAGCCGAGACTACTTTCCCGGCGCCGACGTGCTGGTCCGCTACTTGGGGGACTTCGCCGAGCGCCACGGGCTCGAGGTCCGTTGTGGTGTACGGGCGACGCGGGTGTCTCGCCGCAGCCCTGACCAGCCCTTTCGAGTCGAGGATCAGCGCGGGCAGGTTTACGTCGCCGAGCGGCTTTTGGTCGCCACCGGCTTCGGGGGCTCGAATGTGCCCAAGGTCCCCGGCATCGAGCTGGCGGAGTCCTATTGGGACGTTTCCGTCAATCCCGAAGACTTCGTCAACCAAAAGGTCCTGATCCTGGGCAAAGGCAACTCCGCGTTCGAAACCGCGGAGAACCTGATCCCCACCGCCGCGGTGATCCACGTGGCGAGCCCGCGGCCGGTCAACTTCGCCTGGAAGACCCACTTCGTCGGCCACTTGCGAGCGGTCAACAACAACTTCCTCGACACTTACCAGCTGAAGTCCCAGAACGCCATCCTCGACGCCCAGGTTTGCCGTCTCGAGCGCGGTGCGGACGGCAAGATCCACGTCGCCCTGCGCTACACCCATGCCCAGCAGGAGGAAGAGGTCCAGGTCTACGATCGCGTCATCGCCTGCACCGGCTTCCGCTTCGACGCTTCGATCTTCGCACCGGAGTGCCGTCCGGCGCTGACAATCGACGATCGCTTCCCGGACCAGACCAGTTCCTGGGAATCGGTTAACGTGCCGGACCTCTTCTTTCTCGGCACCCTCACCCAGATGCGGGACTTCAAAAAGACGACATCGGGCTTCATCCACGGCTTTCGTTACAACATCCGCGCTCTCCACCGGATACTGGAGCAGCGCTACCACGCCCAGCCGTGGCCCGCACACCTCGTGCCTCCAGGGCTCGACGCTTTACGCAAGGCCCTCTTCGACCGCATCAACCAGACCTCTGCCCTGTGGCAACAGTTCGGATTCCTCTGTGATCTCTTCGTGCTCGATCCCGCCGGAGGCCCGACTCGCCACCACGAGGAGCTGCCCGTGGCCTACGTCCGCGACACCGAGCTCGGACGCCTGCCCGACATCTTCGTCCTCACTTTGGAGTTTGGCAAAGTCGAGGGTGATCCCTTCAGCATCCAGCGCTTCCCCGATCCAGCTCAAGCGGAGAAAAGCGTCTTCTTGCACCCCGTCGTCCGTCACTACGTAGACGGCCAGCTACTCTCCGAGCACCACGTTCTCGAGCACTTGCTCGGAGAGTGGTGGGACGAGGCCCTGCACATCGAACCCATGGGCGCCTACCTGGCCTCCGATTCTGTGAGGACTTGAGGCCGCAATGCGAACTGAGTGGGCGATCTACGACCGCGAACGACGGGCCGTCACTTAAGCTGCTGAGCTGGGCTCTTTTCAAGCAGTCGACTGGCAGGGCGCCGTTCGAGAGGACCTTCGAATCCCGATCACCTATCCGAAGAACGTGGTCCTGCGGCTCGGAGTTCCCTCCCTCGCTCAGAGTGTTTCGCGGTAGCGAAGGCTTGCCGGTCATCGATCGAACTGGCGCACCACCTAACACATGCGTCCCCTTTGAGCCCTCTGGGCGAAAAGGCCGAGGGCCTGGGGATGCCCGCGCGGAGCGCGGGTCAGACCTAGGCATTGCTCGCTGTCCTGAGCCCGGTCGGTTCGCTGTAGTTGGGAGGTTTCCGCGCGGATCGGCTTCCGGGTGGGGGAAGCGCCAGCGGTAGGAAGATGATGCCCGAAGCGGGCTTCCGGTGCAACTCGGGCGGGTTGACCTCCACCACCCACCCGAGGACCGGCTGGGTAAGTCGGCGACCGCCCTTACCGCCGTTCGCCGCGTGCCACCCCGGGAGTGGGATCGACTTCGGCGCCGCTCGTGGAGCCCGGAGGAAGAGCTGGGCGGGCAGCGGGGGCGACCTCACCCGCTCGGACGACTCACTGGCACCGAGGACCGACCGATGTACGCCCCGCCGGGGGTGCTCTGTCGGAGAGTCGGGCGCCGGCTGGTGACCTTGACGGTCCGTCTTCTCGGGAGCGGCGCCGGAGTTGCGGCGGATGTCGGCTTCGGGCATGATGTTCCTGCCGCCCCCCTCCTCCCACTCCGGAGGCCAATCCGCGGCAAAACCTCCCCTCCACCATCGAAGAGTCCGGTCAGAGGACAGCGAGCAATGCCTGGGTGTCACCCGCCGGCCTGCGGCCTTCGGCTGAACCCAGGCACTTGGCCTTTTCGCCCTTCGGGCTCAAAGGCGGGAGCCACTGACCCGCCGTCTCGACGAAAGGTAAGAGCCTTCCGCGCCGCCTCCGACAGAGCGCCCACGGCGGGGCGTACATCGGTCGGCTGTCGGCGCCAGTGAGCCGGCGGGGCGTGCGAGGTCGCCCCCGCTGCCCGCCCGGCTCTTCCTCCGGGCTCCACGGTCGCCGCCGAAGCCGATCCCGGCCCCGGGGTGGCACGCGATGGCCGGAGGCAAAGGCGGTCGCCGACCTACCCAGCCCGTCTTCGGGTGGGGGGCGGCCCGTCGGCTACACTCCGGGCATGCGGTTCTCCGCTCCACAGGCGAAGACGACTCCTTACGATGCCGCGGGAATCGCGCGAGTGCCTGGCAACCCTACGCGAGCGAAGGTCACGGCTGAGGTTGCCAAAGAAGCTTGCCCTCAGTAAGCGTCCATGACGTATCCACTGCTCCTCGCTGCTCTCGGCCTTCTGAATCTGGCATTGGCTGGTCGGTTGCCCGGGGTGTTGGGTTGGGCGGTCGCTTGGTTTGCCTTGAACCTTCTGCTGCTTGCTGTCGCCTACTCGTTTCGTTGGCATCGGATGTTTGGAAAGCGGCCGGACGGCACCCTCGCCCCGTGGGGGCGGTTTCTCTTTTGGCCATGGCTGACCCTTACCACCGTGGTCTGGCGAGTTTGGTGCTGGTCGAACCGCGAGCCCATTCAGGGGACCGTGGCTCCGAGACTCGTCCTCGGTCGCCGCCTGCTTGCTGCCGAGTCGTCTTCAGAGTTCGACCACGTGCTCGACCTCACCGCCGAGTTTGCGGAACCGGCTGCGATTCGAGCACGAGTGTCCTATCGGAGCTTCGCCATACTCGATGGTTCGGCACCGACGGTCGAACGCCTTCTAGAGGAGATCGAGCGGCTCCGGTCGGGCCGGACTTATGTTCATTGTGCCCAGGGACACGGCAGATCGGCGCTCGTTGCGGTTGCCATTCTCCTGCGGTGGGGGCTGGTTCGATCGGTGGAGGCCGGCTTGGAACGAGTACAGCGGGTTCGACCTGGAGCTCGCCTAAATCGCACACAGCTTTCTTGCTTGAAGAGCTTTGCGTCCAAGTTGGCGGAGCGTCGGGACCGAGAACTGATGGCCAAGAGCCGATTCCTTGGGGACCTCGTGTCACGGGGTAAGCCTTTAGCCGAGTTCACCATCAGCCCAGTGAGTCAGGAGGATCTCCGCTTGCTGTGCGACGACCTCAACGCTCTAGGCCCCGACTTCGTCGTCGAAGAGCATCGGATGTCCGATCGGGATGATGCGCCACAGTGGCTCTGGGGTGAGGCGACGCGCGAGGCCCTCGAGCGCCTCCTTGCATGGCCGGTTCGTCGGTGCCCGATCTCTGAGAGCGCTGACTTTTTCGCGTGGCAGGAGCCACCGACTCCGCCGCGCTGGCCCGCGGAGATCGCCAGCCGCATCGCCGACTTCGGTCTCACTCAACCCGGCGCTAGTGACGAAGGCCAAGCCGACAATCTAAGTTACCAGCTTTCCGATGGCAGCTCGGCAGCGCGGTCTTCGGACTAAAGCCAGCCTGCCCCGACCGTGCCCCCCGGAGCCCAGCTGCCTCAGCTGCGGTGATCAGCCCCCGGTGGCGCGCCTGAAAGATGGCCTGGTCGATAAGGCCGGGGGCGAGATCCATCGCCAGACAGTCGCGAAGCGTCCGGAGCGGCACCGTGACCGGCACGGCGCCGAAGTGGCCGCGCTCGGCCTCTTCGACGTTGGCGAAGTGCAGCACTAGACCCTCGGGCACGCGAAGCCGCCGCCGCTGCCAGGCCCGAGGCAGCGTCATATGGACCTTCCCCGGCAGCACGTCCGAGAGGTCATGGAGCGCCAGGGCGGTCTCGTGAGAGAAGACGCCGGCCCGCTTGCTCCAGAGCCACAGCATGACGAGTTCTTCGTGATCGGACGCGGAGAAGTGGATCAGCCGGTAGATCCCCCGCCGAACCCGCGAGACTTTCTTGCCGCTGAGGTAGACAAGGAGCTGCGGCGAGTACCCGGCTTCGGCGGCTTGTCGAGTCGTGAAGTATCCGGCCTGACCTTCGGCCACTTTGTAGAGGTGGTCCCAATCGGGTGCTCTCGGAGCGTGCTCTGGGTGGGCCATCGGCACGAACCTTAGGCCAGGCTTTAGTTTCGTGCAAGGTGCGAGCGCCAAGAACAGCCGTGTTCTCAGGCTCCGGCTTCCACCTCGAGCAGGCGCCGGGCGGCGGTACGGAGCCCTTCCGAGGCGAGGGCACGCTGGCGGCGCTCGTCTTCGAGGATCTCCTGCACTGCTTCGTACTCCGCGAGCGGAATCAGGACGTAGGCTTCGCTGTGCCGAGGATCGACCACCCGGGGCGGTTGGGCCTCGGTGTCGAGGGTGCGCTGCTGCTGCTCGGTCAGTTGGTTCGGCATGACTCATTTTCCTCCAGAGCGGGCCGCGGTGAGCGGCCCGCCCGTGGGGGGTCTACTCCTCGGCGTCGTCGCCGTCGTCCTGGGCAACGTCATCGAGGATCAGCTTGCCCAACGCTTCGGCCTGCTCAGCCCAGCACTCGGCGCGTTCGCAGCGCCGGGTGCTCGCTTCATCCAACCCACTCTCGAACCGCTCTGCGGCCTTGCTGCGCAGGTAGGCGGCGATCAGGAGAAGGTCTTGCCCCGCCGCGCGGAAGTCCTCGTCCATCACTTCAAGGTCGTCGTCATCATCGGGGCCGAACTGGTTCAGCTCGTAGATCCACGTCTGGAGGATCTCGCCGAGCCGGATGACCGCGGCGAGGTCCTCCGGGTCGCGGAAACGCCAAGCGAAGGTCCGGCGCAGGAAGTGGTCGCGCTCTTGGAAGTCACTAGAATCGTTCTGGTTGCTCATTGGACTACCCTCAAGTTCGGTAGTGCCGAGATCAGCGGAGGAGCGAGGTGGGGCCTACCGATCCGGTGCCCGTTCGAGGAGGGCCATGGTCGCTTGCTGCTCGACA
>JANRLG010000221.1:0-4934 GCA_033762835.1 Thermoanaerobaculia bacterium | reverse complement strand
GCTCCAGTCCTACCTCTTCGACCGCTACGGCAACCTGAAGGAGACCACCACCCAGATCGGTACGGGAACGCCGGTCACCCGCACCGCCCCGGTCGTCGTCACCACCAACCGCTTCTCCAATGGTCTGTACGACGCCTTCGGCAACGTGACGAGCTACAGCGCACAGAGTTACGCTTGGGACGTGCTGCGGACGATGAAGGGCACGCCCGGAAAGATCCTGCTCTACGGCCCGGGCGACGAGCGGATCTGGGAGTTCGCCTACACGAGCTCTGCCGCCTCGACCTTCCGCGAGACCTTCAGTCTGCGCGGCTTGGGCGGCCAAGTCCTCCGCGAGTACCGAGACATCGGCGGCAACTCGACCGGCAACTGGAGCCTCGCGGAAGAGTTCATCTACCGCGACGGCCAGCTCTTGGCGAGCGTCACCCCGACCCAGACCACCCACTACACCCTCGACCACCTCGGCACCCCCAGGCTCGCCACTGGCAACGGCGGCACGACCTTGGCCTACCACGCCTACTTCCCCTTCGGCGAAGAAGTCACGAACCCCGGCCAGAACGCCCAGCGGATGAAGTTCACTGGCCATCAGAGGGACAACGTGGGCGGCGGGCTGACGGATGATCTGGACTACATGCACGCCCGGTACGGCACGCCCATGACTGGGCGGTTCTTGAGCTTGGACCCGGTGCTCGGGTACCCGGAGAATCCGCAGAGCTGGAACCGGTATGCGTATGTCCGTGGCAACCCTCTGAAGTTTGTTGACCCGGACGGCGAGAACCCTGTGATCTTCCTGGCAGCCTACATAGGCTATAGGCTCTTCTTCACGCCGGACGCGGCGAACGCCCCAACGCTCGACCCTGATGAAGAACTGATTGGCGACGGCGGGCTCGAACAGGTCGAGGCCACTCTTGGTGCAATCGGCGGGCGTCCTCGGGTTGCCGTCGGACCCACGGTTTCGGTCAATAAAAACCGGGACTCGCAGGTCAACCGACGTGGGGGCGGCAAAACGGGGCGGAAGACAAACGCTGCACGCGTCGAGGCTGCGAAAGAGAAGATCGCGAACCTCAAGGAGAAGCGCGATCTACTGGAATCCAAGGCGAACAAGACACCCGCGGACAAGGACAAGCTGAAAGAAATCAAGGCAGAGATAAAGCGTGAAGAAGATCGCTTGAGAGCCTCAGAGGAGCACGCGAGGAAGGGACAAGGACCCAAATGAACAACGCCAAGACCTTGTTCACCTTTATTACCGAGAAGGCAGGTTCAACGATCGTCGAACAGCGCTATTCCTCAGACTTGGATACCGCACTCCGAGAATGGCACGGAGCTAGCCAGGCAGGACTTGGTCCATTTCCAGAGGATACCTACGACCCGCCCAATCCAACTCCGATCGAAGAAACAACGGGAGTTTGGTGTTATAGCGGAATAGCCCCCGACGACGTGTTCTTTCTGACAAACATAGTGGCCACTGTGGGCTTACCGTTCAGGAAGGATGAGGCCTCAGAGTCGGTCGCCGAGTGAGACCTTGACTCCGTCTCCCAAGGCTGGAAGACGTGCCAAGCCCGCTCGCTCAGGGCGCAACCGTCGCTCAACCGGCAACGGTTGAGGATTCGACGTGACTACTCGAGCAGAAGCCAGCACCTACCTTCGAGCTGGAAGCAGCTTCTTGCAACCGGACAGCTTCACGATCACGGGCATGATTCAGTCAGACGAGCCTGTCTGCCAAGTCTGTGAGGGATGTTCGGAGGAAACCCTCGGCGAGGCACTCATGGAGACCTTGAAGCGGACGCGGTATGGACTTCCGGCTCCCGACTGGAACGCTCCCAGCCCTTTGCTCAAAGCTGCTGGCTGCAAGTCCTGGAGCGCCTTCACAAAGGGGGTCAGCCACGTATCGGTCTCCAGCGACGGCAGCACGATCACACTCGCACCGATGCGGAACCTCGGCGGGCCTGGTCGCTTCTTTCGCAACGGAGCACCGGACCGGTGGCAACCTTACCGGCTCTGGCCACCGACGAGCACCTTGGTAGCCGGGCACCGTCGCCACTCCTACCAGAACCTCCACCACGGTTTGCCACTGCCGCCGATCTCGGCTTCGGCGGCAGACTCTGAAGGCGTCGTCTCGCCCCAGCCGGCGAGACGATAGTGATCGGCAACCACTCGCGCGGCCTCGCGCGCATCGACCCAGGGTGAGAACTCTCCAGCCCGCACGACCCGAAGCCGGTAGATTTATTCGGCCTGCTCGTCAACTGCCTGGAGCTCGGGATCGGCGCCTTCGAAGAACGCGGCGTCCTCCCACGGCTCGGGATCTCCTGAGACCTCCTCCCACAAGCCTTCCTCCTGGCAGTAGCCAAAACGCAGATGGCGGCGGGTTTGACCCTCGACGCTGCGAGTGAACGCGAAGGCGTTCGACGTGCTGGAGAAGCCGAGAAAGATCGCCTCGCTGCTTGTTCGCGAGAGGCGATCGAGTTCGCGGCTATCGAAAGAAGCGCCCGGCGGCATCTCGATGGCGGCAAAGCCCGGGAGGGTCGCGAAGGAGGCTCTCGGGTAAGTCTTCCGAAGGGACTCGAGGTCTGCCGCGTTTTTGCACAGGACATGAAGGCTGGCAAGGGTTCCCATTGAAGCCGCATACTACAAGCCGAAGACGGTAAGAGACCGGCCTGACCGTCGACGAAACCAGCACCCGGGGTTACCAAATGTCTCTTCTCATTACGGTTGGCCCGCTACACCCCGTCCTCGACGCGGCCACGCCCCAAGGTGGGTTCGACCAGAGGTCGAGCGGCTCTTGAGAACCACCGAGGACGGTGGTTTCTCGGAACTGATTCCTTCGCCCTGGTCCTTGCTTCCGCTCGACGAGTGGGCTTCCGCGGTGGCTTTGGGCGAGGAGCTTCCGCAGCAGTTGGATCTCGAAGAGATTTTCGATGGAAGCCGCAGTCGTCGCGTGGAGGACTTGGAAACTTCGTCGTTGTGGCACTTCCTGACAGGCGGCGCCTTCGGGGTCTATCTCCCTGTCGACATCGCACCTGGTCACGAAAGCGAAGAGGGATGGATCTTCGGATCGTCCCGATGTCTTCGTGACGAGTGCGCCGAGGTGGCGACCCAAGCCGGCTTCCAGCCCCCTTTCACCCGCGAGATCGAGCGACGGCGACGGCGGCTAGCGAGCCGCAAAGACGTCTACGCTCCTTGGGGCAACCTCGACCTTGAAATCTTCAGCCTTCTCGTTCTTCACGAGGCGGCCAGCCGTTCGGTCGAGCGCTCGCTAGCCATCAACCTCCTACCGATCGTTGATCCGAAGCCCGTTGGACAGCCGATTTATGATCGCGTCCTCGATTTTCAGGGGTTCCTGAGTATCACCTCGGTCCAAGTCAGCCGGGCTGGCCAGGCTTTACGCATCGCCTTTCCCTCGGGTTATGCCTACGAGGTTCCCCTCGAGTACCTGCTCACTTGGTTCTCCGAGTTCGAAGCTCTTCGTGCCGAGCGGAATGACCGGCTGACGATCACCCAAGCCGGCCGGCTCCGCGGAGCCATCGGCACCATTCACCTGACGGTCCAGGGCCGCCACTCACCTCCCGAAACGATCTACCTCTCGAGCCGGTCACTTCTGACTTGGTGCGAGCCTGACTTCGACTCTTTCGCTTGGCCTTTCGGTGAACCAGAGCAGCAGGCGCTGCGGCCCTCGAGAGGGGAAGCTGAGGCGTTGAGGATCAGGACAGGCCCACCCCGCCCACCCGCCCCAAAACCCCCAGCGCCTTCTCCCCCAGGTCCAGTGTGAACACCCGGCACCCGTCCGGGCTGACGAGGTAGTAGTCCCGCTTCGGCGTCGCCGTGGCGAGGATCTCGATCTGCCGCTCGTTGAGCCCGAAGGCGCGGTAGGCGTCGGCGACGGCGGGCTCTCGGGCAGCCGGGTTGGGCAGGTAGATCCGCGTCTGGGCATTCTCGCGCAGGACGTTCCGGAGGCTGGACTCGTGGAAGTTCGTGAGGTTCTGGGCGACGAAGACGACGCCGGTGTTCTTTTTGCGTAGCTCGAGGACCCAAGACTGGAAGCGTTCGGCGAAAAGGGTGTCGTGCAGGTAGCCGGCGACTTCTTCGATGGCGAGGAGCGTCGGGCGGCCGTCGAGGCGGCGCTCGAGCTCGGCGAAGAGGTGGATGACGAGCGGAGCGACGACGCGGCGCTTGAGGGGGAGGATCTGCTCCATCTCGAAGACCTGGAGGCGGCTCTCGCGGATGGGTGACCGCTCGGCGTCGAAGAGCTCAGCGTAGGCGCCGCCGATGGTGTAGGGCTCGAGGGCGCGGCGCAGGTCGCGGTCCTGGAGCTTGACGGCGAGGTTGGTGAGGGTGCGCGTTTCGGACTCGGCCAGGTGGCGCAGGGCCTTGGCGAGGCTGGCGCGTTCGGCAGGCCCGACTTCCTGGCCGGCCGCAGCGAGCAGGTCGTGAAGCCAATCGTGGGCGCCTTGGAAGTCTTGGGGAGTATCCAGATTTGCGAGCGGTGAAAAGTGGGCGCCGGCCTCTCCGCCGATCGCGAGGTCGTAGTGCTCGCCGCCGGCCGCCTGGACGAGGGCCTGCTGGGAGCGGCCTTTGTCGAAGCTGAAGACCTGGGCGTCCGGGTAGCGAAACCACTGGGCGAGCAGGAGATTCAGGAGGACGGACTTGCCCGAGCCGGTCGGTCCGACGATCAGGGTGTGCATGACATCCTGGGCGGCCAGGTTGAGAGCGAAGGGCGTCGAGCCGGTGGTCGAAACGACGACGTGGGGCGGCTGCTGGCGAAGCCGCGGATGCGGGTGGCGCTCGGGGCCGGCCCAAACGGAGGTGACCGGGGCGAGGTCTACGAGGGCGCGGAGCGAGACGATCGGCCGGCGGAGGTTCGAGCGGCCTTCGCCGGGTAAGGTGCCGAGGTAGGCCTCGAGCGCGTTGGTCTCCTCGACCCAAGCGCCGAAGCCGCGGTT
>JANRLG010000220.1:0-38776 GCA_033762835.1 Thermoanaerobaculia bacterium | reverse complement strand
GATCGTGGGCTCGTCGAGCACGTAGAGGGTCGAGGTCAGCCCCGAGCCCAGGGCCGCCGCCAGGTGGATGCGCTGGGCCTCGCCGCCCGAAAGCGTGCGCGCCTGGCGGTCGAGGGTCAGGTAGTCGAGCCCGACCCGGTGCAGGACTTCGATGCGTTCGCCGAGCTCGGCCAGCAAGTGGCCGGCGCGGGCGCGCTCGGCGGGCGTGAAGTCGACCTCGGCGAGCCACGACCGGAACGCCTCGATCGACAGTGCGGACAGCTCCGCGATCGACCGGCCGGCGAGCCGCACGGCCAGGGCCTCGGGCACCAAGCGCCGGCCGCCGCAGTCCGGACACGGGTTGTAGGCGCGGTAACGGGCGAGCAGCACCCGGACGTGGACCTTGTAGATTTTTCGTTCGAGCCAGAGGAAGAACTTGTCGAGATTGGTGTGGCGCCCGCGCCCGCTCCACGCCCAAGCGCGCTCGGCCTCGGTGAGTTCCCGCCAGGGCCGGTCGAGGGGGATGCCTTCCTTGGCCGCGGCGGCCAGGAAGGGGCCGTACAGGTCCTCGTAACCCGGCGTGTTCCAGGGCGCGAAGGGGCGCTCGGAGAGACTGCGCCCCGGATCCGGCACCACGCGCTCGCGGTCGACGCCGGCCACCCGGCCGAAGCCCTGGCAAGCCGGGCAGGCACCGAGCGGAGAATTGAAGGAGAACAGGGCCGGCGTGGGCGGGCGGCCGACGGCGCCGCACTGGCGGCAGCCGAGTTGGCGGGAAAAGTGGACTTGGGCGGCGGGCTCCCCCTCCTCCCGGGCCTCACAGCGGCCGTCGCCCAGCCGATAGGCCTCCTCCAGGGTTTCGACCAACCGGGAGGTCGCCGTGCCCTCGGCCGAGAAGCGACCGAGCACCAGAGGCAGCGGGTCGAGGGCCTTGGGCCACTTGTCCCCGGCATTCAGGCGCACCACTTCGCGACCGTCGAGCCGCCGGCCGAAGCCTTGGCGGACGAGCTCGGCGAGCGCATCGTCCGCTCGTTTCGCCGGCCGCGGCATCGGCACCACGACGAAGAACCGCGCCCCCGCGGCGCCCGCCGCCAGGGCCGCCGCGGCGTCTTCCGGCGAATAGCGCCGCAGGGGACCATGGCCGTGGGGGCAACGCACTTCCCCCAGGTGGGTGAAGAGCAGGCGCAGGACGTCGTAGGCCTCGGTGATCGTGCCCACGGTGGAACGGGCGTTCTTGATCGAGTTCTTGGATTCGATGGCCACCGCCGGCAACACGTTGCGCAGCTCGTCCACCGGCGGGCGTTCCCGTTGATCGAGGAATTGCCGGGCATAGGTGGACATCGACTCGATGAAGCGCCGTTGGGCCTCGGCGAACACCGTGTCGAAGGCCAGCGAGCTCTTGCCCGCCCCCGACGGGCCGGTCACGACGGTGACCGCCCGGTGGGGAATCCGGCAGCTGACACCCTGGAGGTTGTGGGTGCGGGCGTTGTCGACTTCGAGGGCAGGGGTCATGAGGAAAGGACACCAACGACGCCAGGGACGGAAACGACGTATCGGGCTCGCGAGGGCGGGGGGTCGTTCTCGTCGTTGGCGTCGTGGATGTCCTTTTCTCCCTTCAGTTGAACAACCGCCACCCTTTGAGAATCTCCCCTTCCGCGATCACCACCGTTTGGCCGTCCACCCGATGGGCCAGCGGCACCGGCCGGCAGCCGCCGCCGCCCTGGTTGACCTCGGCCAAGCGGGAGGCGGTCTCGCACTTGGCGTCGATCATCCACTCCCCTTGATGCACGAAGCCGCGGCCGACCTTGGCGTGGCTCTCACTGGCATCGAACCCGACCTGGTAAACCCCACCGGAGTCCTTGCCGACGAAGAACTTGACTTCCTGGTTGCCGCGGTTCAGGAAGCGGTAGAAGTGCACCTCGTTCGGTCCGATCTCGCCGGCAGTAACGCGGACGAAGCCGTCCGGGTCCGGGCTGACTCGCGTGTGACTGCCGAGCCGGAAACCGCCGGCGGCAAGGAAAACCACGACCACGAGGGCCGGAACGAGCAGAAAGCCATAAAGCGGGCGCATGCGAACCATGGTCAGACTCCTCGCAAGCCGGCCTCGGGGGCTGTGATAGCTTGGCCGGCCCCGAAGATCCTACCCCGTAGGCACCGGAGATGTGATGACGGAACCGAGCGAAGAGCCCGCCGGCTCGCCTTCTCGACCCGCGGCCATCGGCGGTTTCTGCCTGCTGGTACTGGTGATCACGGCGATCTCCTTCTTTCGTGAGCCAGCAGCCTTTCTTGCGCCGGTCCTGGCCTACGAGGACGGTCGCGACGTCTTCGCCTTCTACTACAACCACCCCGAGGCTTCGGCGGTCTTCCGGTCCTACAACGGCTATGTCTCTGTACTGCCGAACTTTTGGGGCTGGTTGGTGATGCGGGGCCCGATCACCTGGGCACCGTACCTGCTGGCCTGGGGACCTCTCCTGCTGTCGAGCTTCGCGTTCGCGTTCTTCGCTCTGCCGCTTTTCCGTCCCCTCGTCGCGAGCGACCGGGCGCGAGCCGCGATCGCTCTGATCGTCGCCGCGGCCCCTTTGACCAACGACCTTTACCTCGGCAACACCATGTACTCGGTGTGGAGTCTCCTGCTGTTGCTCGTGCTCGCGGCTCTGGCACCAGCGCCCTCGGCTCCAGGGTCCGCCGTCGTCGCCGGCTTGGCCCAAGGACTCGTTCTGTGCAGTCACCCGCTCTCGATCCTGCTGGTACCGGTCTACTTGCTGCGCGCCTTCCTACCGTCCCGTCTGGGTTTCTCGGACGCACCGCGGGGTCTGCCGCGGGTCTACTACCTGAGCTTGGCGGGGATGGGCGTGATGTACCAGCTCGTCGGCGTTTCACGCGACTCGGTCTCACCACCATCACTCGTGGAGACGGCATATCTGACCTTACGATTTCTGCTCGAGCGGGTCGTTTTCGGCAGCTTGTTCGGAGATGGCGCCGCCCGAGCTCTGCGTCGCAGTGGTCACGAGGAGTGGATTCTCGTCCTGGCACTCGGTGGGTTGGGCCTGATCGCGATCGCCGTCCTGGGGGTACGCCGGATCTGCGGCCGCCGCCATGGTTTCGCAGGGATCTACGGCGTTTGGATCGTGGTCGGACTGACGATTCTGTATGTCGTCGGCCGCAGCCCCGATCTCTCGATTCTCGGCTCTGACCGCGCCTTTCGATACTTCTGGACCCAGCGTGTGTTGTTTCTCCTCGCGCTCGGTGTGCTCGGCGAGCGCCTGCTCTCCAGCCGGCGCCGACCTTTCCGCTGGGGGGTTCTCGCCGTCGTCGTGCTGGCCCTCGGGTGGCTCAACCGGGACAACCGCTCGCCGTACCGAGTGCGTCCTGCGCAAGGTCAGGCTGTGCGCGAGTTCGCGCGCCAGCTTGCCGCCCAGGAGCAGGCCCGAGGGGGTCGAGAGGGCGTGACGGCGCGTCTCGACCGGGGAACCTGGAGCCTCGAGATTGGCCCCGACGCGGGGCGCTAAACTTCCAGGTCTTGCCGAAACGGGATTTTCCGGCGACAATCACCTGTCACGATCGTCCGATCGAGAACCGAAAAACAAGACAGCTGGGGCTCCGCGTCCGTAAACAACGATCGTTCCTCATCGCCGCAGACCGAAGCTGTCAAAGCATAGACGCCCCTACGCTCCGTGCCCAACGCCCAAGGAGGCTCAGGACTCATGAAGAAGTTGCTCTCGACCGCCCTCGTTCTGGCCGGCGCCACTTTGCCGGCCGCTGCTCAGACGATCTACCTCCCCCACGTCCAGAACGAGACCCTCGGTGGCAATCAGGTCCGCACGCGGATCTGGGTGTCGAACACCAGTGACGCCAACCGCCTGTTCTCGACCTTCTTCCTCGCCGCCGGCAGCGATGGCTCGCCGGTCCGGCCGGCCCTCACCAAGGTCGGCGTAGCGCCCCAGGCCACCACGATCGCGGCCACCAGCGGCAATCTCGGCATGGCCGAGATCACCGGCGCCCCGCAGCTCCGGTATGTCGGCCTGCTCGAGTCGGTCAACGGCCAGGGCCAGGTTCTCGGGGTCGCCACGATGCCCGTGATCGGCTCCGAGAACGTGCTCGCCAAGGATGCGACCATCTTCCTCCAGGGCCTCCAGAAGTCGGCCACTCGGACCTCGGCCGTCGGCGTCAACAACCTGGCCAAGGAAGCCGCTCAGTGCACCTTGACTTTCCGCCGTGCGGACGGCTCGGCGATCGGCTCCGCGGCCCTGATCACCGTTCTGCCGCTTTCGCAGCGGTACTTCCCGGACGCGCTGGGGACCCTCGGCCAGACCTCGCTGGCCGACGCCCGCGTCCAGATCTCCTGCAACCAGACCTACTTCGCCTACGCCACCACCCTCGGCACGGACGGCACCAACCCGGTGTTCGTGGGACCCTCGTCCTCGGGTGCGTCCAAGCTCACGCCCCCGGGAGTCGAGCCCCCGGTTCCGGATGGCGCCGTGGTCTTCCGCAAGGACGGCCAGTTCCTGAACGCGGTGGTGGGTGACTCCGCCGTCGAGTTCGAGATCCCCGTGGTCGCGGGCCGGGACTACAAGTCCGCCGAGGTCGTGTTCGACTTCTTCCTCGATCGGTTCAACACCAACCTCTTCCACACCATCAGCAGCATGCGCATGGATGGCGTCGTCTTCACCTTGATCGTGCGCGGCGACCGCCTGCGGACGATCGTCGACACCAACGCCACTTCCGTGGGCGAAGGTGCCGACTGGTTGCTCAAGCGGACCTACCGGATTCGCGCCGTAGCCAACGCCGAAACCAACGAGCTGTTCGTGAACATCAAGCGCGGCAGCGAAAACATCCAGACGATCTCGATGCCCCTCGGCCGTCGTCGCCTCGGCAGCTTCGTGGCGAACCGCCCGCTGCGCATCGACTTCAGCCAGGATCGCGTGCTCGAGAATGGCGCCTATGTGCCGCTGTGGGGCTCCAAGTTCTCGAACCTGGTCGTCACCGTGACGCCCTTCGCGAGCGAGGAAGAAGCCGCCCGCGCCTCCGCCTTCGCCGAGTCCCGGAACCTGACGGAGAACGACGGGCCGTTCATGCTCATTCCGTCTGGCGAAGGCCACTGACCAGCTTTCTCGATTCTCGGATCAAGACGCCCGGTGGCCTCGGCCGCCGGGCGTTTTTTGTTGGGGTGTCGCTCCCTGGACGGCGCGGTTTCTTGTTCGATGGTCTTGGGGCATAATCAGCTTCTGCGGGTCCATGAGTCGATGATCAGCTGAAGGAGCCGAGTCATGCGCCGTTGCCCACTGTCCACCATCCTGTTGTTCGCTCTGGCCTTGTTGGCACCCGACCTTGCTCGTGCGGAAGCACCGCGGCCCTTGGGGGGGCCGCTGACGCTCCTGCGCCCCCAAGGAGCCGTGACCCCAAATGAGCATTTGACGAGCGTGGAAGCCCCCGCCGTGGCCGCTGCTCCCGGCGGCGGCTTCCTGGTGGCGTGGATTCAGCAGGCCAACGGCTGGACCACGAGCCTGTTGACCCGCCCGATCTCCGCTCGCGGGGAAGTCGGCGCCGGGGAGGAGCTCGTGAGCGTCTCGGACTGCCGCAATTTCCTTTGGAACCAGCGTTTGGTTCGCGCCGGCACGGAGCTCAGCGTCTTCTTTCAGGCCCACGGGCACCACGTGGGGGATACGCTCGAGTACCGGGTCCTGATCGATTGGGAAGGTCACCCCGGCACGACGGACCAGGCCGCGGCGGTGGGCTCGAGCTTCTCCACGGGTTGCTTGCAAGTGTCGTCGAATGGCTACACGGCCTCAAAGATCGCCTGGCAACAGACGACCGCCCAGTACTCCGTGGACTTTCCGGCCGTGAGCCACAACGTTGCGATTTCGACCCAAGGCAACCTCTACGCGGCGGGTCAAGTCGCGGCGTTCCCGCTACCGGGCAAGCTCGAGGACTACTCCTCCTCTCCGTCCCTGCCCTGTCCGTCTTTCGACTGGTACGGAACGGCCTGGTGGACTTTCGAAGAACTTTCCGCTCCCCTCCTGCGCGTCGCGCTCGACAGCTACCAGCGCTCGTTCACCCTGGCTGGTTTCGCCGACAACGCCTACCTCAAGCGCTTGTCGTCGAGTCCGTTCCCCTACGACTTCGTGCTCGCGGCGCGGCGCTCCGAGCGGGCTCGGCGCCTGGGCGTCTACCGAATCGAAAGCGCGAACGAGAGTCTCCGCCACGTCGGTGACACCACGGCTGGTGATCGCGTGCTCGCCTCCGACAATGCGGGTCGGCTCATCGTGGCCAAGCCGGCCGCCCATGGCCGAGGGCTGGAAGTGCGATTCTTGACCGCGGATCTCGCCGTCGAGGGGGAGGCCATCAAGGTGCCCAGCACCTTGCTCAGTGCCACCTTCGACGATGAGGAGCGACGCGTCTTGCTCGCCTGGACGGCGGAGCAGCCGGTGTACCGCCCCAACGGCGGCTCGATCGTCCCGGTCACCGCCCGCGTCTTCGAGTGGCGACCCTGAAGCCCAAGCCCGGGCTTATCGGCGCGGTAGGATTCCGGGCGTGACTCGTAGGCTCCGGCTCGGCTGGTTCTTGCTTCCCATCATGGTCTTCGTCGGGTGCGGCCAGCCCTCCCCCCGCGTGATCTTCCTGGGCCTCGACGGCGCCGACTGGCAGCAGCTCGACCCCTACTTGGCCGCGGGCAAGATGCCGGAGTTGGCGCGCCTCGTGGCCGAGGGGCGGGCGGGTGTGCTCGAAAGCCAGGAGCCGCCGCTGTCGCCGCTTTTGTGGACGACCATGATGACCGGGGTGTCGCCCCTCGAACACGGCATCCTCGACTTCACCCGGCGTGATCCGGCGACCGGCGCGTTGGCGCCGATTTCGTCGGCGGATCGCCGAGTGCCGGCGGTGTGGAACATTGCGAGTTCTGCGGGCAAGCAGGTCGGCGTGTTCGGTTTGTGGGCCACCTGGCCGCCGGAGCCGGTTACGGGCCTCGTGGTTTCGGACCGCTTCTTGGCGCCGGGCTCGGCGGCGCGGCCGCCGGCGCCGGGTTTCGCCCACCCCGCCAGTGCGGAACCCTGGGCGCGGGAGATCCTCACGGCGGTCGATCGGGACACCGGCGAAGCCGCCCTGCGCGGCTACCTCCCTTGGCTTTCGGCCGCCGACTACGCCGCGGCGCGGGCGGTGGCGAAACCCTACGCCGAGCCGGTGTCGGCGCTGCGCGAAATCCTGGTTCAAACGCGCACCTACCACCGGCTGGCGAGCGAGTGGGTGGCCCGCGAGCGGCCGGATCTCGCGATCGTCTATTTCGAGGGTACGGACAGCCTCGGCCACGTCTTCGCCCCCTACGCGCCGCCTCGGAGGCCGGAGATCTCGGCGGCGGACTTCGACCGCTTCTCGGGCGTGCCCGAGCATTACTTCCAGGAGCTCGACGGGCTTCTCGGCGACTGGCGCCGGGTGGCGGAGGAGCTGGGGGCAACGCTCCTGATCGCCTCGGACCACGGTTTCCACTGGGGAGACGGTCGGCCGGAGGCGCTGTCGTCCGCGGCGGCAGCCACCGCGGCGAGCTGGCACCGCCGGGAGGGGATCTTCCTGGCCTGGGGTCCGGGCTCGACGGCGGTGCCCGCGCGTGGCCGCGGCAGCATCGACCAGGTTGCGGCGACCCTGCTGGCGCTCCTCGGTCTGCCGCCGGGCCAGGGCCTTGCTGCTCCGCCTCTCGCCGAGGTGGCCGCCGTTTCGGATGCGCCGGTCGACTACCGAGTGGGTTTCACGCCGATCGCCTATCCGGCCGCCGAAGAGTCCACCGACGCGGCGACGGCCGAGGTCGAGCGCTTGCGCGCGCTCGGCTACCTCGGCTCGGCCGAAGGCGCCGGCCGCGGTGACGGCACGGCGCGCACGGCGGGCTCCTACAACCACGAGGGACTGCTGCTGGCGCGCCAGGGCGACGCGCGCGCGGCCGCGCGCGCCTATCGCCAAGCCTTGGCCGTTGATCCCAAGCACGTTTCGTCGCGATTCAACCTCGCGGAGTTGCTCTTCCGTGAGGGGCTCGAGCCGGAAACGGCGGATTCGCTCCTGGTCGAGGCCTTCGCGGATGGACTGCCCGAGGGCGCCCAACGCCTGCGGGAGCGCGCGCTGGTTCTCGCCTCCCGCGGCGACCGCCCGCGCGCTTTGGCCCTGCTCGATCGGGGGCTCGGCGCACGGCCGGGGGAGCCGCTGCTCGCCCTCCAACGGGGCCGCTATCGCCTCGAGGCCGGCGACTGCCGCGCTGCCGCCGGCGACTTCGAGGCCGCGGTCGCCGGGGCGCCCAACGACCCGCTCGCCTTTGCCTCCCTGGGGCTCGCGCGGCTGTGCCTCGGAGACCCGGCCGGCGCCCGCCGCGCCCTCGAGAAATCCCTGGAGCTCGATCCGGATCAATCCGAAGTCCGCGCTGCTTTGCGGTGAAGCGACGTGGCCTTCGGCCGAACTGAAGTTCGGCCGCTACCTGATTAAAATCAACTGTTTAAGGAGTAGCGGCCGACCTCCAGGTCGGCCGAATTGCCTCCTTCCTCAACCCCTGTGTTACATTGCCCACCAACAACCCGCGTTCTTCGGAGTCACGCCATGAGAGCCGCTTCTTTCGTGCGACACCTCGTCGTATTCGTTACGCTGTGTTTTCCGGCCGCGTTGCTGGGCCAGGCCACGACGGGCCAAATCGTCGGCACGGTGACCGACGACCGGGGCGACGGTTTGCCGGGCGTTTTGGTCCGTGCGACCGGCCCGCGGCTGCCCGGCGAACGGATCGTGACGACGGATGCCGAGGGAAGTTACCGGCTGCCGTCCTTGCCGCCCGGCAGGTACCGCCTGCAGTTCGCTCTCCAGGGCTTCCAGCCGACGCAGAGCGACGGCGTCGTCAATCTCGATCAGACGCTGCGCATCGATGTCAGCCTGCGCCTGGCGACGGTGACCGAGGAGATCACCGTCACCAGCGAAGCGCCGGCCATCGATACCGCGTCCACGACTCTCGGTACCAAGCTCGATCGCCGATCCCTCGAGACCTTGCCGACGGCGCGCAACTACGCTTCGGTCGTCCAGATCACCCCCGGCGTCGCCTCGGACGCCCACCCGGACAATCCGGACCAGAACTCGATCACCGTTTATGGCTCCACCGGCGCGGAGAACGTCTTCTACATCGACGGCGTCAACACCACTGGTGCCGAGTACGGCTTCCAGGGCAAGGAGCTCAACTTCGAGTTCATCGAGGCCGTGGATGTGAAGACGGGCGGTTACGAGGCCGAATACGGCCGCTCGACCGGCGGCATCGTCAACGTCATCACCAAGAGCGGCGGCAACGAGTTCCACGGCGATGTCTTCGGTTACCTGGACAACGACTCGCTCCAGCAGAGCGCGGACCCGATCGCCTCGACCGCCGGCACCGTCGACGGCTTCACCAAGTCGGACTACGGCCTCGGTCTCGGGGGCTTCTTCGTCAAGGACAAGCTGTGGTTCTTCGCCGCCTACGACCGGGTGGCCAACGAGACCGACAGCGCCCTGCCCGCCGGCCCGCTCGCGGGTCAGGTCGTGACCTCGAAGAGCGACCGTGATCTCGCGGCCGGCAAACTGACGTTCCGCGCCAACGAAAGCCAGTCGTTCGTCGCGACCTACTTCCAGGATCCGCGGGACGACTCCGGCGCCATCAACGACGCCCAGCACACCCTGAACGGCGACCCTTCGACCTACCTGGGCGTGCGCAGCTTCGGCGGCGAGGACTTCGCTCTGCGCTGGGACGGCATCTTCGGCTCCGACTGGTTGGTCACCGCCCAGGTTTCGCAACACACCGAGGAGAACTCGGTGAGCCCGGCGAGCGCCACCGGCGACCAGATCCAAGTCCGCAACGTCGACGCCAACTTCTTCCAGACCGGGGGTTTCGGCCTCATCCAGCAGAAGGACTTCGAGCGCAACTCGGTGGGCGGCTCGGTGACGCGGTTCGTCGGCAACCACGAGATCAAAGCCGGTCTCGAGTACGAACAGGAAAAAGCGGACGTGGTGCGCCGCTTCTCCGGCGGCCAGCAGGTGGACCGCTTCAACGTCGGCGGCCGCACGGTCTTCAGCCATTTCTACTGGACGACTCCGAACGCCACGGTGGATGCGGCACCGGTCTCCCAGCTCGCGGCCTCTCCCGAGCACGAGGTAACGACCGTCTATCTCCAGGACCGTTGGAGCCTGCGCTCGAACCTGACGCTGAACCTCGGCCTGCGCTGGGATCGCCAGGAGATCATCGACGCCCTGGGCCAGAAGCAGATCGATCTCAAGGACGACTACGCCCCGCGCCTCGGCTTCATCTGGGACCCGAAGAGCGACGGTCGCAGCAAGTTGTACGGCTCCTTCGGCCGCTACTACGAGCAGATTCCCATGGACCTCGTGGTGCGCAGCTACTCGATCGAACGCCAGGCGCGTATCTTCAACTTCAGCGCCACCGGCACGACGCCGGACGCCGAGGCCGAGCGCCTGCTCGACCGCAGCTCGACCATCTTCGGCGGCTTCTCGACGCCGCCGGACCCGGACCTCGAGAACCAATACATCAACGAGTTCCTGCTCGGCTACGAGCGTGAGGTGGCCCCGGACGTGGCCGTGGGCATCAAGGGCATCTACCGCGACTACGGCCAGGTGATCGAAGACTTCCTGTGCCGGGACGACGGTACCTACTGCATCGGCAACCCGGGCGAAGGCATCATGAAGCGGGTCTTCACCCTCGACTACTCCCAGACGTTGCCGGCGCCCAAGGCCGAGCGCGAGTTCAAGGGCGTCGAGTTGTCGGCCACGAAGCGCTTCTCGAACAACTGGCAGGGCCTCGCGTCCTACCTCTACTCGAAGCTCGACGGCAACTTCGACGGCCTTTTCGCCCCCTTCACCAACATCGGGCCGGACCCGAACATCACCGCTGCCTACGATTACTTCGACTTCTTCACCAACGGCGCGGACCTGACCAAGATCACCAACACCGGCCCGCTGTCGAACGACCGCCGTCATCAGTTCAAGGTGTCGGGCGTCTACATGACGCCGTGGAAGCTCCAGGTGGGCGTCTCCGCCTACTGGAAGAGCGGCACGCCGCTGACCCGCTATGGCTACTCGGACATTTACGGCCGGTACGAGTTCTTCCTGAGCAAGCGCGGCGCCGAGGGCCGCACGCCGGACCTGTACGAAGCCGACCTTCACCTCGGTTACCCGCTGACCGTCGGGCCGACCGAGGTCAACCTGCTGCTCGATGTGTTCAACCTGCTCGACGCCCAGCGCCCGATCCTGCTCGACCAACGCTGGGGCTTCCAGGAGGCCGACAACGCCTTACCGGCCCCGACCAACCCGAACTACAAGAAGCCCTCGTTGCGCACACCGCCAAGGACGCTGAGGCTGGGGGTGAGGGTGAGTTTCTAAGCGCGGGCGACGCATGCGTCGCCCCTACTTGGGCTTCTCGAACCGCTCCAGCGACTCGAGGTTGAAGCTCCGCCCCAGGCGGCCGATCTCCTCCGGCGTCACGCTGCCGACGATGTTGATGGCGCCGGCTTGGCCGTCGGTGTCGACGAAGAACACCGCAAGGCCGAGAATCTGCTCGCCGTCGGTACGGATCTGAATGAAGGACAACTCCCCGCTCTCGGAGCGCACCTCGACGGCGGTTTGCCAGCCCTGGCGCTCGAGCCGCCGAGCGATATCGGTCAAGCCGCGACGGAAGGCATCGGCCTCCGCGGGCGGCACCTGCCAGAGCCTGGCGCGAATGGCCTTGAGTTTGGCGACGAGGCTGGAGAAGGACTCGTCCTTGCCGCGGGCCAGTTCGGCCATCATGCGCATGGTGGGGCCGTAGAGGTTGACCACCAGTCGGCTGTCGCCCAGCTTCCCGAGACCCAGCGGATCGAAGTCCAGGTACCCCGGCTCCTTCAGCAGGTCCGCCGGGGGCGGTGGCTGGCCACGGAGCGGTGCCCCCAGAGCCAGACCGAGCAGCAGCGAAAGCAGGACGAGGCGAGTCATGGGCGTTGCTCCGTCGCAGTGGCCGAGCCGCTTCCAAATCCGAAAGCGCGGCGGGTGGGCTCGACGATCCGATTCGTCAGGATTTCTTCGCGGACCCGGGCACCGGCGTTTTCGCCGATCGAAGCCACCAGCGCCAGGACGAGCCGCGCCTCCTGTTCCGCCTGGGCCAACTCGGCGGCGGTGAACTCGGCTCCGGGCTCGTCGGCGGGCCCCGTCCCGCGGAGCGTACGCCACAACGGCACCGCCAGCACTAGAGCCGCCGCGGCGGCGACCAGGATGGGGCGCCAGGCGGGAGCCGGAACCAGGCCGGCAAAGAAGTTCGCCCAGCGGGGTGGTGCAACCAAGCGGGTCGCCGTCTCCCGGGATTCCTGCCGGGCCAGCTCGAGCACGGCGGCACTCACCCGCGGTGGGCACACCTCCCACGGGTACGCCGCCCGCAAGTCGTCGCCCAACTGTTCGAAGGCCACGAGCGTTTCGGCACAGGTGGCACAGTGAGCCACATGGCGTTCGACGCGGGCGCGGTCGAGCTCGCTCAACTCGCCGTCGAAATAAGCATCCAGCTGCGCATCGACGGCAGCACAGGACACGGGGTCAACCCACCGCGACATGACCATTCACCTCCTCGATCCGTTCGCGCAGCAGCCGGCGGGCCCGGTGGATCTGGATCTTGACCGTGTTGAGGGGAATCTCGAGGGCAAGGGCGATCTCCTGGTACTTCATTTCCTGGACCTCTCGCATCAGGATGACGCTCCGGTACGGTTCACCCAACTCGGCCACGGCGTCCCGCAGACGGCGCCCGAGCTCCGAGCTACTCGCCAGCCGTTCCGGGCTCGGACCGTGAGCGGCATGGTCTTCGAGCACCTCGGCGGGGCTCTCGGTCCCGAGCGCCTGGGACTGGCTGCGGCGCCGGCGCAGCTCGTCGTAACAACAGTTGCGCGTCACGCGGGCGAGCCAGGCGGCGAGGTTGCCCTCGAGTTCGGGCAGATGCCGCCAGAGGCGGATCAGCACCTCCTGGGTGACGTCGGCGGCGGCTTCGCGGTCCCGCAGCAAGGCCCGGGCGAGCGTGTAAACTCGGTCCTGATGAAGCCCCACGAGCTCCTGATACCGCGTCAGCATCGCTTCTGGAGACGGCTGCCGGCGATTTTTGTTTCACTCGCGCTCGCCGCCCCGGCCCTCGCCGAAACTCCGTCGAAGGTGGAGCGCCTCGACGTCGTCGATCGCGCGATCGCCGTCCATGGTGGGGACACCTACCGGGCTTCGCGCACGAGCTTCCGGCAACGCTCGAAGTCGGGCGAGTTTCGGGTCGTCGCCGAGGTCCGCGGGGACCACTTCCGTTACGAGGTCGAAGGCGCCGGCCCGGGCAGCGTGACCCGGCGGGTGGTTTCGACCAACGAGGGCGTCGAGCTTTTCGAAGCCGGCGTCGCCAAGCCGGTCGCGGAAAGCGAAGTACAACGGCTGCGCGACTGGGTCATGGCTCGCGTCTACTTCCCGTTCCTGCCCTACCGATTGAACGATCCGGGAGTCCACAAGCGGGATCTCGGGCTCGAGCGTTGGGGGGATCGCGAGCTGCACAAGGTCGAGGTCACCTTCGCCGCCGGCTCTTCGACGGATGCCGAGGATGTCTACCTTTATTGGTTCGACCCGAGCCGCGGCAAGCTCGTCCAACTCGCCTACTCCTTCCACACCGGCAACGGCGGCCTGCGCTTCCGCCGTTTGATCAACGAGCGAACGGTGGGCGGGCTACTCTTCGCCGACCACGAGAATTACGGCGTCGACGGCCCCGGCCTGGGGGTCGAGCGCATCACGCCGGCCTACGTGACGGAGTCCATGAAGCTGCTGTCCGTCGTCGAGCTGGCGGATCTCACCGTCGCCCCTCTACCCTAGGAGACCCCCCATGTTCCTACGTGCTTCTACACTTTTCCTCGGCCTGATGGTCGCTGCCGCCGGGCTCCTGCGGGCCGCCGAGCCAAGCGATGCCTTTGGGCCGATCGTGGCCGAATACGAAGTCATCCGCGCCGCCCTCGCCGCCGACAAGACGGACGGCACGGCGGAGCGGGCCAAGAAGCTTGAGGCCTTCGCCCGCGAGTCCGTGACGGCCCAACAGGCCGGAGTCCCGGAGGCCGCCGCCGGGGAGCTCGCGACGCTGCTGCCGAAGATCGCCGCTGCCGCGGCCAAGGTCGCCACCACCGAAGGCCTCGCCGCGGTCCGCGACGCCTTCGGCGAGCTCTCGGCACCCCTGGTCCGGTGGTTCGAGCTGCGCACCACAAAGGGCGACTGGGCCATCGCCTACTGCCCGATGGCCGAACAGTACTGGCTCCAGAAGAAGACCCCGGAGGTCGACAACCCCTTCTACGGCTCGGAGATGCTGACCTGCGGGCGGTTCGTGGCGAAGGTGGAAGAGTAAGGCGGCGTTCCTTACCGGAAGCCCCGGCGCAGCTCCTTGCGGAAGACCCCGAAGGCCTCGGCATCGAACAGGGTGACGACGACGCGCTGGAGCTTCGTGCCGCCTTGGAGATAGCGGTAGATCTCGGTCAGAGTGATGCGGGCGGCGCGGTCGATCGGGAAGCCGAAGGAGCCGGTGGACAGAGCGGGCATGGCGATCGAACGTAGGCCGTTGCGGTCGGCCAGGGCGAGGGCGGAACGCACGGCGGCGGCGAGCTTGCGGTCCTCGTCGCCCTCGCCGTAACGCGGCCCGACGGCGTGGATCACGTGTTTCGCCTTGAGATTGCCGGCGCCGGTCATCACCGCGGTGCCCACCGGCGTACCGCCGATCTTCGCGCACTCCTCTTGGATCGACGGACCGCCCCGTTCGCGGATGGCGCCGGCCACGCCGGAACCCAGGATCAACTCGCTGTTCGCGGCGTTGACGATGGCGTCGATCTCGAGGTCGGTGATGTCCCCCTCGATGACTTCGAGTTGTGTGCCGTTGAGTTCCAAGGAGATGTGGTTCTCCGCCATGGGCCGTTCCGATGCCTCCGAGCGGGCAATCATATCAAGAGCCTCGGCCCGCGCCCGGTCCGTGGCGTCGAGGCCATGAGGTAGACTCCGCCGCGCCATGCTGACCGAGCTCAAGAAAGACCTGGGAAACCGCGTCGCCGCACGCATCCGCGACCTCTACGGCATCGACCACGAGCCTCTCGTCGAGGTGCCGCCGCGCCGGGAGCTGGGGGATTTGTCCTTCCCCGCGGCCCTCAAGCTGGCGCGCGAGCTGAAAAAGGCGCCGCGGGCGATCGGCGAGGAAATCGCCGCCGGGCTCGAGTTGCCGGCGGTGGTGCGCGAGCTGCGCGTCGAGGGCGCCGGGTTCCTGAACATCTATTTCGATCGCCCGGCTCTCGTGGCGCGGCTGCTGGCAGAAGACGTGCTCACGGTCGACCCTGAGCGAGCCGAGCACAAGACGATCATCGAGCACACCAACATCAATCCCAACAAAGCGGCCCACATCGGCCACTTGAGGAACGCCGTCCTGGGCGACATCCTGGCCCGCCTGCTGCGCCGGTTGGGTTACGGCGTCGAGGTCCAGAACTACATCGACGACACCGGCGTGCAGGTGGCGGATGTGGTGGTCGGCTTCATGGACTTGCGCCACATCTCCCAGGCCGACGTTGCGGCGCTGCCCGAGCCCTTCGACTACTACTGCTGGGATCTCTACAGCGAGGTCGGGCGTTGGTTCGGGGAGGATGCCGAGCGTCAGAAGCTGCGCCGGGAGACCCTGCACGAGCTCGAAAGCGGCCGCGGCGAGCGGGCCAACATGGGCCGGCTGGTAGCGCGGCGCGTGCTCCAGCGGCATCTGACCACCATGGCTCGGCTTGGCATCGGCTACGACGTGCTGACTCACGAGAGCCACATTCTGGGGCTCGACTTCTTCTCGGTGGCCGCCGAGCGGCTGAAAGCCTCGGGCGCCATGCACCTCGAGACCGAGGGCAAGAACCAGGGATGCTGGGTGATGCCGCTGTCCGAGAGCGCAGAGTTCGCGGGGCTCGAAGATCCGGACAAGGTGATCGTCCGCTCCGACGGCACGGTGACCTACGTCGGCAAGGACATCGCCTATCAACTGTGGAAGTTCGGGCTGCTGGGCAAGGACTTCGCCTACCGCTATTGGCACGACCAAGGGGTGTGGACGAGCGCCCTCGAAGGCGCCGAAAACCACCCGGCGTTCGGTCATGCCGATCGCGTCATCAACGTCATCGACGCCCGCCAGAGTTACCTCCAGCGCATCGTGCGGGCCGGCCTCCAGGCTCTCGGCCACACAGCGGAGGCCGAGCGGTCCATCCATTTCGCCTACGAAATGGTCTCGCTGTCCCCCCAGACGGCGCGCCACTTCGGCTTCCTGGCCGAGGGCGAGGAGGGCAAGTCGCTCGAAATGTCGGGCCGCAAGGGCATCGGCGTCAAGGCGGACGATCTGCTCGATCTGCTGATCGACAAGAGCCGCGAGGAGATTTCCAGCCGAAACCGGGAGATCGAGGGCGAAGCGCTGGATCACCTGGCGCGCCAGATCGCCACGGCGGCCCTGCGGTTCTTCATGGTCAAGGCGACCACCAACCGGTTGATCGCCTTCGATCTCGAGGAAGCGCTGTCCTTCGAGGGCGAAAGCGGCCCGTATCTCCAATATTCGTCGGTACGAGCCGGCAACATTCTGAGGAAGATGGCCGAAGCGGGGCATGCCACCGCGGTTGCGCCGCAAGCGGCGGCAAGCCTGCCCGCGGAGCTGTTCGGGGACGATCTGTGGGATTTGGTGTGGGAGGTGGCCCGAATTCCGGACACCTTCGAGACCGCGGCCGGTAGCCTCGAGTTGTCGCTGGTCGCCCGCCAAGCCCTCGAGCTGGCCCAGAAGTTCAACGGCCTGTACCACAAGCACCCGATCCTCTCGGAGACCGACGAGAACCTGCGGGCCGCCCGACTAGCTACGGTTCAGGTCTTCCGCAAGGGCATGGCCGAGGTGGCGGCGGTGCTCGGGGTGCCTCTGCCGGAGCGGATGTAGGGCCGCCTCAAGCCCCCGCTTCGATACCTGACCCGCCCGAGGTCCGGCCGGGTGAAACCAAGTAGGATCGCGCCCGTAGCCACTCCCAGTAGTGATTCCTGGCCATAGGGCGGGCACCGGGACCGTGCCGAGCAGCGCGCGCTGGAGCAAGAAACGATGAACATGGATGGTCAAGTCAAACCCCGGCATCCGGCCTGGACGTGGGTCGGCTGCGGCTGCGGGGCGCTCGTGGCCGCCGGGTTGGCGGTCGTCCTCACCATGACGTGGATTGGTTACAAGGCCAGCAAAGCCTTCGAAGCCGATATGAAAGACCCGGTGGCGCGGGAGAAGCGCAGCCGCGAGATCCTCGGATATCAATCGCTGCCCGCCGGCTACCACGCCGCGGGTGGCTTCGAGTTGCCGTTCGTCATCCAGATGGCGATGTTGACCGATCGTGACATCCCCGCGGGAGAGGCCGTCGACGAACACTCTGCCTTCGACCGCAGCGGCTTCGTCTTCTTGAAGCTGCGCGGCATGGACGAGGACGGCGAAAAGCGTTTCGAGGACTACCTCGAAGGCCGTTCCGACGAGAACGACTTTTTTGGGGTCGACACCTCTGCCGTCAAGTTCGTTCGGGGCGAGGTGATCGGCCGCGGCCGTCTGGCGCTGGCGGATGCCTCGGTGCGGTACGTGGCCCAGGAGGGCACGCGGGACGGCGGACCGCCGTCGGTCATCAGCGTCGCCGCCATCGAATGCGCCACGCCTCCGGATGCCCGCAAGCGCATCGCAGTGTGGTTCGAGGCCAAGGTGGAAGCGGTCGACCCCGCGGCGCCCTACGCCGGCACCCCCGCGGACCCGACCCGCCTGGGCGAGTTCCTCGGCCACTTCCAGCTCTGCCAGTAGCGACCGGCGCCTTTCGATCCCGAGCTTCCTGGAGACGGAATGGTCCCGGAAACGTCTGGCCGCCGGTCGCTACTGGACAGAAGCGGTTCACTCGTCGCCGTAGTGGATCTCGAGCTTGCGGGCCTTCTTGGCCGATAGCCACAGCAGCACCGCGGCCACGGCGATCACCCCGGGGACGGCGACGAACGGCGAGGCCGGCTCGGCGAGGATCGCCAGCGGACCCTGGGACACCGGCACCGGTTGCAGACTCTGCAGGTAGTGGATCACCGACATCTGCTTGAGCAGCACGGGCAGGATCGGGTTCAGCCCCTCGATGGCGTAGACGGCGATGGTGGGCAGGATCGGGTTCTTGAAGTACAGCCCCATGGCGAAGAACACGGCGCCGTAGCCGAGCACCCCGAGCAGCGAAATCCCCACGTAAAGCAGCATCTGGCCGAAGCCCTCGGCGGCCAGGAAGGCGCCGAAGCCGCCGCTGCCCGCGTTCATCGACAGCGGGTAGTGGTAGACGAGAAAGGACACCGCCGTGGCGAGGGCGAGGGTGACCCCCGTCAAGACCAGTCCGGCCAGGAACTTCCCGGCCGCGAACACCTCGCGACGTAACGGCGTCAACAAGTAGTAGTGGAGGCTGCGCTGCTGGATGTCGACCCGGAACAGCCGGCTGAAGACCAGGGCGCAGACGAAGAAGATCACCAGGCGCAACATCACGGCCTGGTAGAACGTGGCGTACTCGATGGCCAGGCGCCCGGCGTTCGGCGCCATGTCCTGCCGGATGAAGCCGGACATGCGGACGACCGTCGCCACGGTAACGATCAGGATCGGGAAACCGCAAAGGAAGAGCAGCCCCAAGGCGCGCAGGCCGACGATCCCGCGGCGCAGCTCCTGAGCCGCCACGGCCAGCGCCTGGGTGCGCCACAGTCCCCGGCCGGCGGTGGGCGGGGCGGGTAAAGCGGTCGTCGCCGGGGTCACGCGGCACCTCCATTCGAGCCGATCAGGTAGCCGTAGACCGACTGCACGTCGTCATCCATGGGCACGACACTGTGGATGTCGAAGCCGTCTTCGATCGCGATCCGGTTCAGCAGCAGATAAAACCCATCGGCATCGCGGGTACGGACCAGAAGCGCCTGCGGGTTCTCGAGGATCTTGGCCTCGACGACGCCGTCGTCCGAGAACACCCGAGCGGCGAGGCGCGAGGGGTGGTCGCAGCGGATCTGGATCTGCATTGGGTGCTTCTCCATCTCCCCGCGTACGCCACGGATGGCCCCTTCCGCGACCACGTAGCCCTGATTCAGCAGGACCACCTGATCGGCGATCAAGTCGACCTCGTGAAGGATGTGGGACGACACGATGACGTGCAGCCCCTGCTCCGCAAGCTCGCGGAACAGGCCGATCATGTCCGCCCGGGCCATGGGATCGAGGCCGTTCAGGGGCTCGTCGAGCAGCAACACCCGCGGATGGTGGGCGATCGCCTGGGCGAGCCGGATTCGTTGGCGCATGCCCTTGCTGTACCCCGCCACCTTGCGGCCGGCGGCATCGGTCAAGCCGACGCGGGCGATGGCCTCTTCGGCCAGCCGCCTGGACTCGGCGGCAGAGAAACCGTGCAAGCGCAGGAACGTCTCGACGAACCGGAAGCCGTTCATTCCGCGCGGGAAGCTGTCGAACTGGGTCGAGTAACCCACGAGACGGAACAGCTCCTCGGGGTGATCGGGAGGCACGCCGAGCACCGAGACGGTGCCCCGGGTCGGCCGCAGCAGGCCGGTCGCGAGGTTGAAGAGCGTCGTCTTGCCCGAGCCGTTGGGGCCGACGAGACCCGTGATGCCCGGGGGAATCGACAGCGTGACCCGGTTGACCCCGAGCACCTCGCCATAGAACTTCGAGACGTTTTGGAAGTCGATCGTCGCGGCGCTCACGACACCACCTCGTAAGCACGCAGCTTCTTGAAGATCAGCAGGATGGAGAAGCCGATCACGGCGAATACCATCGCCCAGGCCAGGGCCAGCGAGAACTCCACGTCGCCGCGGCGGAAGAAGGTGGCGATCACCGCATCGAGCGCTCCCGGCAGGTTGAGAACGTCCCCCCACTTCGAGCGCGAGGCGGCGTTCATGGCCAGCGAGAAGCCGGGCATCACGAGGAAGATGACCAACAGCAGGCCGCGCACCACGAGCGGCCAGCGGACGGCGGCGGACAAGGCGAGCGTGAGCAGCGACATGACCAGAATCCACACCAGGCCGCTACCGAGAGTGGCCCCCACCATCCAGGAGTTCTGGCCGAACCATCCGGGCTCCGCCATGATGACTTTGATCGCCACGAGGATCAGCGTCGGTACCCAGGAGATCAGCGACAGCACCACGAGCAGCAACGAGACTTTGCCGAGCAAGTACTCCCAGCGCTGGAGCGGCCGGGCGAAGTACAGCGGCAGGGCGCCGTTGGCGAGGTCCATGGAGATCAACGGCGGCCCGGCGACCAGCAGCAACAGGGCGCCGAAGTACAGCTGAACCCGCAGGAACCAGTAGAAATCGAGGCTGAAGGGCAGCTTTTCGATCTTCGAAGCGGTCAGCGCCGCGACGCTGTGCTCGACGTACACCCACAGGGCCGCGCCCAGGGTCAGCACCCCGGCGACGACCAGCAGCACGATCACCAGCTTCGAGCCGGCGAGCCGCTCCCAGACGTAACGCGGCAACGCCAGCCAGCGCTGGGACCGGGGGATGACGGGGCCGTCGTAGCGCCGGTAGGTCTGTTCATACACCGCCATGGCCAACCTCCTCGGCGGCGGCCGCCGGCCGCTCCTGATCTTGAGGAGCGGCCGCAGGGCGCTCCATGGCCTTCAAGAAGATGTCTTCGAGGGAATCGCGCTTCTCGAGCAAGCGCCGGAGCTGTACCTGGTGGACGTCGGCGAGGCGGTAGAGGTCACGGACCTCGACGCCGTCACTGAGGACCACCTTGAGCCGCTTCTGGGGGGTCGTCACGATCTCGCAGCCCCGGCTCTGAAGGGCAGCCGTGAAGGCCCCGGAGCCCTCGCCGTAGGGTTCGATCTCGAGTAGCCGGCCGGTTTTGCAGCGCTCAGCTTCGAGGTCCGAAGACACCATGATCTCGCCACCGCGCAGCACCACGACCTCGTCGCAGCACTCTTCGACGTCGCGCAGCAGGTGGGAGGAAAGCACCACGCGGACGTCGCCGCGGTCGCGTAGCTCCTTGATCAGCCGCAGCATGCGTTCCCGCGCCGGAGGGTCGAGCCCGGCCGTGGGTTCGTCGAGCAACAGGAGCCGCGGAGCGTGAACCAGCGCTTGGGCGAGCTTGGCGAGCTGCTTCATGCCGAGCGAGTAACTCTCGAGCGGGCGGTAGCGCGCCTCGCCTAGGCCGACGTAGAACAGCGCTTCGTGGGCGCGCTCGATGGCCTGGTCCTTGGGTAGGCCGGCGAGCTCGGCCATCAGCCGGACGAAACGGACGGCGGAGTAACCCGCTACGAAGGCGTCGCGCTCCGGCATGTAGCCGAGCAGCTGGCGCACCGCCATGGCGTCTTTATGAATGTCGAGGCCGAGAATGCGGGCGGTGCCCGCGGTGGGCTTGTAGAACCCGAGCAGGGTGTGCAGGAGCGTCGTCTTGCCCGCCCCGTTCGGGCCGAGCAGGCCGATACAGCGGCCTTGCAAGGTGGTCGTGAGGCCGCGGAGAACCCGGAGGCGGCCAAAAGCCACCTCCAGGTGATCGAGCTCGATGACCGGATGCGGTGTCGCGTCTCTGGAGGAAGTGCTGCCGGTCATGATCTCCCCTTGGTCGTGTCGTGCCTTACGTCATTCCGCGGTCGGGGTTTCGCCACCTTCGAGGGCGAGCAGCGCTCCCAGGCCGCCCGGGGACGTCAAGCCGCCGGTACCGAGCAGCGAGGCCAGCGAGAACCGACCCTCGGCACCCAGGGACGCTGCGAAGGTCAGACGATCTTCCCCAGCGTAGACGTAGGCCAGGCTGGTGGGCGACAGACGGGTGGCGGCTTCGAGGGCGCTGCGCTGGTCGGAGGTCAGCTCCGCCGAAGAAATCAGCGTTTGGGCCAGCGGACCGAGCCGCGAGCCGACATCCTGGAACGCCATGGCCGAGAAGTCGCTGAAGCCGTCCGCCGGCAACATCTGGCGGAACTTCGGGTTGGTGGTGACGTCGGTGCCCGAGGCCCGGGTGGCCAGGGCCGCGTCCACGAAGGCCGGGCTCGAACCCGCCACGAGGTAGGAATCGTGGAAGGTGTAGGCGGCGAAGACGGTGCCCGCGGTGTTCGTCACCCGGTGCATCGTGCGTCCGCCCGAGGTTTCCGAGGTGATCGCCAGACCGGGTTTGCCGTCGGCTTCGAGCTCGGCACTGAGGCGCGCGATGATCGCCTCGAACGACGACTGGAGCCGGCCGGCGTCGTAGACCTCGGCGATCAACTTAATGCCCGGCTTGGGCGCCAAGGGCGGTTCCAGGGCGATCGCGAACTCGCCGCCCAGGGCAGCCGCCAGATCCTGGCGCAGATCGATCCCCAACTCGGCCTGAACCGTGGCCAGGGACTGACGGGCCCCGGCGTCGGCGGCCAGGAAGGTCCCCAAGAACTCGTCGACGATTTCGATCGGGTCCTTCGACAACAGGGCCGCGAAGCCCAGGGCGTCGGAACCGACGTATTCGAGCGAGCCCATCGGGGCTGGGGCGGCCAGCCAACCAGCGATGCCGTGGCGGGGGCCGTCGAAGGTGACGTCCAGGGTGCCCGCCCCGGCGGCTTCGCTCCACCGCCCAACGACGTGGCGAGCCGACTCGAATCCGGTGTGGGCATTGCCCGGCGGGGTGCCCGCGGCGGGCGCAATCAAGCGCTCGAGGTCGGCCGCGAACAGCCACTCGACGCCCTCGGCATAGGCCGCCGTCAGGGTCGCGTGCAGTGCCTGGTCCCGGAACGCCGAGCCGCCGGCCGCGGCCGCCGCGGCCACCTCGGTGAGGTAGCTCGGGTTGGGGCTGGCCACCGCGAGGTCGTCACCGATCCACAGGTACAGGTGACGGTTGTCGCCCACCGGCGGCGCCGCCGGATCGTCGACCAGAACCAGCCGGTCGCCGTTGGGTTCGCCGGCGAGCTCGGCGGCAACGAAGTTGCGGAATCCGGCGGCGTTCTCCACCTCGGCGAGGATGACGGTGGAATCCGGATCCCGGCCCGGCTGTGATGCGAGGCCCGCGACCACGACCTCGGGGCCGAGATAGGCGCCCCAGGCGCGGGCACGGGCGATCAGCGCGTCGATCTCCTGGCTGTGGGCACCGGCGCCCGAGTTCGCCAGCAGGCCGGAGAGCACCGGGCTCTCGGCCAGCTTGTCCTGGAACACCCGGCGGGCTTCGGACACCTCCTCGGCGATGTTCGGCACGGCACCGTAGAGCACGGTTTCCGCCGGTGCCAAGTCGAGCAGGCGGGTCGAGGTGCGCGGCGCCGTGGTGCCGAGGGTGGCACGAATCTCCTGCTCGATCGAGGCGATCTCGGCGAGCAGCGCGGCATAACGGTCGGCGTTGCGGCTCCAGGAAACCTCACTGGCCACCGGAATGGCGGTCAGCCCGACGCGGGTCGTGACCTGGCCTCCGGGCTGGAGCAGCTCTTCCTTCTGGCCGTGTTCGACCCGCACCTGGCCCTCGATCACCGACACGCGGGAACCCTTGGTGCCGTGGTTGACCGAGAAGATGGTGCCGGTCACGGCGACGCGGCAGTCCGCGGTGTCGACGAACAGGTGACCTCGGGAGCGCTTGGCGGCTTCCACGATGACACTGCCTTGGTCGAGGTCGATGGTGGTGTCCTGCCGGCCCTTGCGCACGGCCATCTCGCTGCGCTCACGCAGCTCGACCCGCGAGCCGTCGGTCAACTCCACCACGGCAGAGCCGCCCTGGCCGGTACGCACCAGTTGCCCTTCGGCGATGGCGTCCCCAGCGCGGAGCGCTCGAGTACCGCCGTCACCGACGAGATAAAGCCCGCCGTCGAGGGACTGGACGGTAGCGATCTCGGCCGAGGCGGAGCCCCAGCCGTTCCACAGCAAGCCACCCAGGCCCACGGCACCCACGAGCGCGGCGGCGGCGAGCAGGAAGCGGCGGCCGAAACGCGAACGGGTCCCTGCCGTGCCGGTGTGTTGCCAGCTCTCGGCCACCGGCGCGGCAGAGATTTGACCGCGTGCGGCGAGCAGCGCCCGGCGGCAGCCGAGGCACTCGCGGGTGTGTTCTTGAACGAGTAGGGCCTGGGCCGCGGGCAGCTCACCCGCGACGAAGGCCGGAAGCGCAGCGACGACGTCGGCGCAGCCACGGACGACGGTCGGTGCCGGCGCGGCGGCCTCGGGCGCGGCTTGGGGGACTTCCGCTTGCAGGCGCGCCCAGACGCGATCGGCGGCGGCGCGGACGGTGGCGTCGTCGGGAGTATCGGCCACGAGGTCGACGAGGAGTTCGTCGAACCGGGTCTCGAGATCTTGGGAGTTACGGCTCATGATTCAACCTCCGACCAAGGCGCCGAGATCCTTCTGGAGCTTGGCGCGGGTGCGATGCAGGGTGACGGCGATGGCGGTCTGGGTAGTGCGCATCAGCTGGGCGATTTCTTTGTTGCCCAGGCCTTCGAAGTAGCGCAGGGCGAAGATCTCGGCCGCACGGGCCGGGAGCTCGGCCAGCGAGTCGCGCACCAGGCCGCGGGCTTCGCGGGAGCGGTGCGCGCGCTCGGGATCGGGCTCGTGATCTTCGAGAGCTGCTTCTTCGACGTCGTCGATGGCGGTCGAGCGTTGTCGGCGCCGGGAGCGGCAGAGGTCGAGGGCGGCGTTGACCGCCGCTCGACGCAAGTAAGCCGAGGCGCCGCGCCCGAGATCGATCGCCTCCTCCCGCCGGACGAGGCGCAGGAACACGGTCTGGAGCACGTCCTCCGCGTCGGCGGTACTCCCGGTGACGCGATAGGCGGCGCGGTAGATCGCCGCGTGGTGTTCCGAAAACAGCGCTTCGAGGCTTTCCGGTGGGGGCATGGGGGCTCGCGGCTCGGTTCGTTGGGTCGCTAGGGAAAGTGCCAAGGGCTTCCTCCTTCTCCGTCTCCGAAGGGGAAGACGCCGCCGACGCCCGGTTCTTACACCGGGCGTGCCGTCACGGGGTCAAGGCAACTTGGCGAGGCGCAGTCGGGCCAAGTGCCAAGTCGAAATCTGGCCCTCGTCCTTGCCGGGCTCGGGGATGCGTCCGTAGAGCTCCTTCGCCAGGGCCGACAGGCCATAGGTTTCCGCCATGCGGCCAAGGACGTACCAGTCGTCATTCTCGATGCGCTTGTGCTCGCCGGTGTCGACCACCTGCTTGAGGGTGGTGTAGGCCTCGTTGGGCCGATCGAGACTGGCGTAGACGGTGGCCAGGGTGTGCAGCGTGGCCCGAGCCTGGTGCTTGGTGGCCGCGTTTTGGGCCAGCTCCAAAGCCGCGTCGTCGACCCGGTCGACGAAGACGGATAGCCACGCGATCAGGTTGGTATCCAGCGGCAGCGCCTTGCCGGTGGCTCGGATCCGTTCGAGGAGCCCGAGCGCCTCACCGTACTGGCCGCCGAGAGCGCTGGCACGGGCGAGGAACCGTAAGCCCCAGGAGTCCTCGGGTTTGCGCTCGAGCCGCGCCTGGCCGAGCGCGACCATGTCCTGCAACCGGCCGGCTCTTCCGTAGGCCTCGACGGACAGGAGCAGGCCGGTCTCGGAATCGGGGTGGGCGGCGAGTAGCTGGGCAGCCTCGTCGACGGCCTCGATCGCGTTCCGGTTGTGCATGTGTGCCCGCGCCAACGCCCAGGCTACAGCGAGCTTTTCCTCGGGCGACTTGGCCAAGGAACGCAGATCGTCGAGGGCTTCGATGTCCCGTTCATCAGGCTCGGAGTCGTCCGTGAGGACGGCGCCCACGGCTCCGGCCAGCCGGGCCGCGTCGACATCCGCCTCCTGGCCCTTGGACCACACGAGAGTGAATGGGCTGCCGGACAACGGGTCCTTGGGGTGATTCGGCGGGGCGAACTCGAGGGCTTCGTCGAGGTAACGCCGGGCGGCGTCGAGCTGGCCGTTCTCCGCCCGCCAACGAGCCTCGAAGGCGAGGGAAGACAGTTCCCCGGGCAGAATGTCGAACCCACCGCCTTCCAAGTTGGGGATGGCGAACACCGTGAGGTCCTCGTCGCCGAGCTTTGCGGCGACTTTGACTTCGCCTCCAGTGGTGGGTTCGACACTGGGCTGGGCCATGACCCGCATGATGTCCGCCATGACCTCGACGGGGATGCCCTGCGCTTCCGAGGTGCGCACGAGCTGGTCGTGGACAGTGGCGAGCTCTTCCCGGTCCTGGTCTCGAATCGGGCGCGTGCGGAAGGAGGGAGTGACGAACTCGGAGAACCGATCGATATCGAGCTTCGGGGTGAAGACCAAGGCGAACGCCAACCAGAACGCATCCTCGGCCACCTTCGGCCGCTCCATCCGGCCCCAATCGCTGGCTTTGGTGCGCGCGAAGATCTGCGCGCGTCCGAGCAGGCCCTCGGAGTCTTGCCCGAGGCGGCTGGCGGCGGCGAAGAGCTTGGCGACGTCCGGGTAACGGCGATCCCGGATCAGCAGCTCGCCCGCGTTCGCCAGGGCCTTGGCCCGTTCGCCGGTGTCCGAGAACTTGCGGCCGGCCTCGAGAATCGCCGCGTCGGCACCCTCCAGGCTCGCTTTGGCCGCCACCTGCCAGGTCGAGACGGCGTCACTCGCAGGCATCTTCTCGGCGCGGGCGAGCATGTCCTGCCAACGTCCGGCCCGGGCCAAGGTGATCAGGAGGTTGGTACCGAGATTCGGGTTGTCGAGCTCGTCGGCAATCTTCTCGTAGAGCTTCGCGGAGCGCTCGAGATCCTCTGGCCCGGTGGTGTAACGATTGCCGCGCTCGTCGTACTCGAGTTGGATCGCCAACTCGGCCAGATAGACGGCGTTCTCCGGCTCGAGTTCGATCGCCTTCTCGAGGGCCTGGATGGCTCCCGCGCGGTCGTAGCCGCCGGAGTCGAGCCGGCGCGCCAGCACGTCGTGCTGGAGCGCCCAGCCGAGCTGATGGAACGCTGCGCCGGAGGTCGGTTCGATTTCGGTGGCACGCCGTGCGGCTTTTTGCGCCTCCTCGCCGAAGCCCGCGGCGAGCAGTGCCCGAGAGCGTTGGATGCTCGGGAAAGCGCGATCCGGGTACTCCTTCTCGAGACGACCCGCCTCGGCGAGGGCGTCGCCCAGGTGACCCGCCTGGAGGGCCACGGCGATCTTCTGGTCGAACCAGAGAACGATGTTCTGAACCTTTTGCAGCTCGGTGCGCAGCGTTTCCGCCTCGGTCGGGGTCAGGCGATCACGATCGATCTCGAACTCGAACCGGGCCTCGACGCGCCCGGGCTCTTGCCCGTACTCGCGCGTCAACACCCCGGGGCCGAGGGCCAGACGGTCGCTTTTCGGCAGCTCCCGGAGGGCGAGGTTCGACGGCACGGAGATCCGGTAGTTCCACTCGCGCCGAAAGCGCAGCGGCAGCGCCCAGTCGGCCGTCCGTGGCTTCGTCTCCTCGGCGGCTTCTTCCTCCTCTTCGTCGGCGGTCAGTAGCGGCTTCGGTAGTCCGTCGAACAGAGTGCCCAGGAGAACGATCGCCACCGCCTCGTCGTTATCAGACACCGCATAGCCCAGTTCCTCTGCTTCGAGACGCACCGCCATGGGGCGTGAAAGGTCCCGCGAGTCCGTGACCTCGTGGGACAGCAGCTTCTCGGCCTTGTAGTTCTGTTCGATGTAGTGCTCGAGGCTCTCGCGGATTTCGTCCGGAGTCTTGTCCAGCCAGGCTGAGCGCAACAGGCGCGCCGGTTCACCGTGGAGCTCGCTGGTCTCGGTGAGCCGACCGGTGCCGAAGAGCGGCAAGGTCATCTCGCGCGTCTCGACCGCCCGGTTGTCGTCAGCGCTCGCGACCGGCGTGCGGACCAAGTCGCGGGTGGTGGGGCTCGCCACCAGGGCCAGCCGGCCCTGGTCTGCTGCGGGCAGCTGCCCCAAGCGCGAGAGTGGGTCCGTGGCATCGATCCACAAAGCGGGACTTCCCGGCACGTAGACGATGGCGTGGTTGAAGGCTCCGATGCCGGGCAGCGCTGCAGCCACGTCCTGGCCGTTGCCGGCGTTCAGCAGCGCAAGGTAGGCGGGGATGCCGCGGTCCCGAAGCAGCGCCACGACGAGCGCCGCCTTGTCTTTGCAGTCTCCGAAGCGCCGCCCGACGGTGTCCTTGGGAGAGCGCGGCACGAGCCCGGCGTCGCCCAGCTCGACGCCGGTGTAACGAACGTCGCGGTGGACACGCTCGAGCAGCAGCCGGATTTCCTCCTGTTGGCTCGCAGGCTTCGCCGTCAACTGGTCGAAGCCGCCGAAGTCGGGCGCGGCGATCTGCTGGTCGACGATTTGGGAGTAGGCCTTAGCGATGTCCGCCCAGGACTCGCCGGTCGAAAAAGTCACGGCCGGACCCCAGTCCGCTTCCGGCGGCAGGAACGGGAACCACCACGGCCAACCGCCCGGCAGGTCGCGCGCTTCGACCCGGATGGTCTGCCGCTGGCCGGTCCCTTCGAGCCGCGCCGAGACGCCCGGCAGACCCTCGATCCGGTGCCGAAGGGGCAGGGCGCGCGGTGCGGCGATCGTCACGCGCGACAGCCGCACCGGCGCGCCGCGATCAAGGCCGATGCGGGTCACGGTGCCTGGCTCGAAAAACGGCAGGCGATCAACGACCACCACGCGGAACTCCACCACGGCCCCCACGGTGACAGCGGGCAGGGGGGCGCGCAGGATCCGCTCGTCGTCGAGAAGATCGGCACTCTGGGCGGCCGGCGAGTCGGCGATGGTCTTCGGATCGAGCGTCCGCATCACCCCGTCGGGGGTCACCACGCGGGCTTCGAACCGCGGCGCCTCTTGGTACCAGGGAAGGTAGTTTTGTTGCAGCTGCGCCCAGTCTTCCGCGCCCTTGGGAGTGAGGATCTTGAAGACGAGCCAGCGGGTGTACGTCTTCCGCCCTTGCTCATCGAGCTCGAAGAGTTGGTCTTCGAGTACCACCTCGGTATCCGCGTCGTCCTCGGCCGGCGCACCCGCGGTGGCGGCGAGGAGCGCCTGGGGCTCGAGGCTGAAGGGTGGAGCCGTCCACGATTCGGCCCCGGCAGCGGCCGGAGACAGGCTCAAGGCAGCGAACAACAGAAAAAGCAGGCGGTCGGTGGCCATCACGAAAGGCTCCTGGGCGAAGCGGGTCGAGTTCCAGTGTGAGCCGGCCATTCTATGCGGCTCTGCGATCTTCCATCGGAGGGGACTACCCGGGAGCGGGCCCGTTCAGGGGTGCGGCATCTTGACGCTACAAACAGTCGGCATCATGATGCCACCATGAGAACCACGCTGACCCTTGAACCGGATCTCTACACTCAGCTCCAAACGCTCGCCCGCCAGTCGGGCCTGAGCTTCAAGGAGCTCGTCAACCGCACCCTCCGCAAGGGCTTGGCGAAGGGCTCCGAACCCGCGGCGCCCCTGCCGCCGTTCGTGGTCACACCGTTTTCCTTGGAACTTCGACCCGGGATCGACCCGAATCGCCTCAACCAGCTCTACGATGAACTCGAGATCGAGGACTTCCTGCGAAAAGAGGCGAAGCAGGAATGATCATCCCCGATGTCAACCTCCTGCTGTCTGCCTACGATAAGAGCAGCCTCCGCCACGAGAAGGCTCATGCGTGGTGGGAAGCGAGCCTCTCTGGTGTGGAGCCGGTCGGCCTCTCGTGGCTCGTCATCGTTGGTTTCGTTCGACTTGCCACGAGCTCCAAGGTGTTTGCGGCACCGCTGACGACCTCGGTGGCTTTGGGGGCGGTTCGCTCCTGGTTCGAGCGGCCCCATGTCCAAGTGCTGGAGCCTGGCCCCCGCCATCTCGAGATTCTCGAGAGCTTGGTCCAGGACTTTCCGGCCCTTGGTGCCCTAGCCACCGACGCCCATCTCGCCGCCCTCGCCATCGAGTACCAGGCGGAGCTGCATTCGAACGACGCCGACTTCACCCGGTTCTCCGGGTTGCGCTGGCGAAACCCGCTGAAGGCCAAGTAACCGCTCGCCGCTCGGTCGCCCGGTTCAGCGGTATCCTCCGGGTCATGAAATCACCCCATCTTCGCCTCGCGCTGTCGGGATTCGTGTCGCTCCTTTCCGCCCTCCCCGTGCTCGCCGCGGAGTCGTCTTCCGAGTGGACCCAGTGGCGCGGGGCGGGCCGCGACGGCGTATCGCCGGGGACGGCTTTCCCCGATTCTCTCGCCGGTCTCGAACGGATCTGGCGGGTGCCGGCGGGCAAAGGGTACCCCGGTCCGGTAGTGGCGGTGGATCGGGTGTTCGTCGTCGAGTCGGCGGCCGATGAAGCCCTGGTCGTGCGCGCCCTCGACCGGGCCACGGGCGCCGTACGCTGGGAAAAGCGTTGGCCGAGCTCGGGAGAAGTTCCGTTCTTTGCCGCCAAGAACGGCGACTGGGTGCGTTCCACCCCGGCTTACGACGGTAAGACGCTGTTCGTGGGCGACATGCGCGAGGTGCTGCGGGCGCTCGACGGTGAAACCGGCGAGGAGCGTTGGCGAATGGACCTGCCGACGCAGTTCAAAACCGCGCCACCGATGTTCGGTTTCGCCTCCTCGCCCTTGGTCGACGGCGACGCTCTCTACGTCCAGGCGGCCGACTCCGTCCTGAAACTCGCCAAGGACACCGGCGCCGTGCTGTGGCGGGCTCTCGCCCGCGTGCCGGACGAGACTTCGAGCGGTGCATTCTCCTCCCCGGTGTTGGCGGACCTCGCGGGAACCCGCCAGCTGGTCGTCCTCACGCGCGTGGCCCTCCACGGCCTCGACCCCGCAACCGGCCGGGTGTTGTGGAGCCAAGACGTGCCGAACTTCCGCGGCACCCACGTGCTCACCCCGGTGGTCGTGGGCGACACCGTCTTCACCAGCCCCTACAACGAGGGTTCCTTCCTGTTCCGGATCAAGAAGGACGGCGCGGAATTCGCGGTCGAAACCGTGTGGCGCAACAAGGCGAGCGGCTACATGTCTAGCCCCGTCGTCACCGCCGGCCACGTCTTCCACCATCTCGGCAACGGCCGGCTCGACTGCATCGAGCTCGCCTCCGGCGAATCGCGCTGGCGCAGTGACGCCCTGGGCAAGTACTGGAGCCTGGTGCTCCGCGACGACAAGATCCTCGCCCTCGCCGAGGACGGCGCCCTCTATCTCTTACGCGCCAACCCCGCGGCCTTCACCCTGCTCGACAAACGCCAACTCGCCGACCAAGAGACCTGGGGCCACCTCGCCGTCGCCGGCGACGAGATCTTCGTCCGCGAGCTCGAGGGGGTTTCGGCGTGGCGGTGGAAGTCTGCCAAGACACCCTGAATCCCTGAATAGAAAAGCCCGGACCCTTCCGGGCCCGGGCTCTCGTCACAGCAGCCAGCGAACCCGAACTCAGGGCACGGGCTTGCCGACGGCGTAGACGTCCACCGAGTCAGTGGCGGCGCCGGTTTCGTTGCGGTTGTCGGTGTAGATGCCGAGCAGTTGGGTGCCGATGACGTCGAGGCCGTTGTAGTCACCCCACTCGAAGCCGGTGTCGATTTGCGGCGAGAGCACGCTGGTCAGGCGCACCGGGGTGGCCCAGGTGGCGCCGCCGTCGGAGGAGACGGCGTGGAAGATGTCCACGGCCACGCGGCTGGGGTCACGGCGGGTGTCGTAGAAGATGACGTGGACCTTGCCGTCCGGGCCGACGGCGAGCCAGGGGTGGAAGCGGTCCACGGTGTTGGCGTCGGCGGTTTCGTGCGGGGTGGTCACCGTCCAGGTGGCGCCGCCGTCGCGCGAGTAGGCGACGCGGATGCGGCCGTGGTTGGCCGAGGCCGGGGTGGTCTCGGCGGCCGTGGCGTCGGTCCAGGCGGCGTAGACCGAGTTGGCGAACGGACCGTTGGTCACATCCGTGTCCGCGGCCACGTAGATGAACGCGCGCCGGGTCTCCATGGCCGGAATGGCGAAGTCGTAGCCGTCCGCCGTGGCGCCGACGACGACCGACGCGTTGAAGCTCGCGCCGCCGTTGGTGGACTTGCGGACGAGGATCTGCTTGGCGTTGATCGCCGGCCAGAAGTAGTAGACGTTGCCGTTCTTGTCACTCGTGATGTCGCTCCCGATACCGGTCTGGCCGTTACCGGAGATCGTGGCGACCGCGCTCCAGGTGTTGCCGAAGTCGGTCGAGCGGGCGAACTTGAGCACGTTCGAGTCGTGCCAGGTCAGGTAGATGTTGTCGCGATGGGGCGAGGTGGCGAACTTGTCGACGTGGAGGTACTCCTTGTCGCTGCCGCGCCGAGTCAGCTGCCGGCGAGGATTACCCGGGGTGACGCTTTCGAGCCCGTTCCAAGTCACGCCGCCGTCGTTCGAGCGGTAGAACCAGATCCGGCAGCCGGTGCCGGAGCAGCTTCCGAGGGTCGAGGTGTAGGCGAAGTTGCCGTCGGAGGACCAGTCGACCGTGGGGTCGCAGCAGGTGCTGCCGAGGGGAAGGGCGCCGGCCTGGGTCCAGGTCGAGCCACCGTCGGTCGAGTAGTGCATGATCTGGCCGGAGCCCGGGCCGTTCGAACCAGCGATGACCCGGTTGGTGTCGAAGGGGTGGATCTTGATGGCGGACTCGGCTGCGCCCGTGGGGCTGGTCACTCGGACATCCCCGTTCAGGGCCAGAAGCTCCCACTCAGCGAAGGAGATACCGCGGTCCTGCACGACCTGGAAGCGGCCGTCGGCGTAGGTGATCTTCTTGTAGAGCTTGCCGTCGACGAGATAGCCGCCGTACATCAACTCGAAGATCTGCAGGGCGCTGCGCGGGTACTGGGCGGGACCGGTGCGCAGCATGTCCTTGTTTTCCCGCCGCAGCTGGACGCGGAAGAAGGCCGGAACCGGGTCGCGCAGTTCGGCCTCGTTCGGCGCGAGCAGCGCCAGGTCCGCTTGGGTCAGCTTGTAGTTGCGATCGTCCCAAGGGCCGATCGCGGTCAGAGCCGCGTAGTCGACGCGCGGATCGGCACCGCGGGCCGGTTCGATTTTCTGGGCACTGCTCGGCAGAGCCGACCCGGCTACCAACAGAGACAGGAGCAGCAAGGACTTTCTCATTCTTCGACACCTCCATCAGGAACGTGGCGGATCGAGCGCCATACTCGGCTTCGCAGAGGCCATCAGATCGGATTGGCTGGAAAATTCGAGCCAGTAATGAGAGTGTGCAGCGTGAACGGAACGGGACAGGCAACGGTGCCCCGCCGTCCAAAAGCGAAAAGGCCCGGCTCCCCCAAGGGAACCGGGCCTCGTTTCGAGCGTCCTGGGAACGAGTCAGCGACCCGGCGGGGGTTGGATCTCCCGCGCCGTCTTGACCGGCGGCGGGGGCTCCGGCGGGTAGGACTTGGGGTTGTTCTTGATCGCCTTGAGCACCTCTTCGATGCCGCGGTCGAGTTGGTTGTCCTTGCCCTGGATCATCGACTTCGGGTCATTGTCGACCTCGATGTCGGGATCGACGCCCCACCCCTCGATCGCCCACTGGCCCTTGGCGTCGAGGAAGCCGAACTCGGGCACGTTGACGCCACCGCCGTCGACCAGCGGACCGCGGCTGGTGATGCCGATGACGCCGCCCCAGGAGCGTTTGCCGATCAGCGGCCCGAGCCCCGAGGCCTTGAACATGGCCGGGAAGATGTCCCCGTCCGAGGCCGAGTTCTCGTTCAGCAGGCAGACGAGGCTACCGTGGAAGGTGGCCGACGGGTAGGGGCCGGGCAGCTCGTTGTTCCGCGAATAGCCCTGCGAGAGCAGCTTGCGGTTCAACCGGTTGAGCAGCCACTGGGAGACGTTGCCGCCGCCGTTGTTGCGCACGTCGATGACCAGGCCCTGCTTGTCGAGCTGGCCGTAGTAGTACTTGATGAATTCGTAGATACCGTCCTGCCCCATGTCCGGGACGTGGATGTAACCGACCTTGCCGCCGGTCTTCTCCGCCACGTAACGCCGGTTCTTCTCCACGAAGTCGAGGTAGAGCAACGAGTCTTCACTCGAGACTGCCCGGTAGGACGTCTTCCACGAGCCTTCGAACGTGGGCTTGGTGTTCAAGGTCAGCTCCACCGGGTAAGCCGACGCACCGCGGAGCAGCCGGTAGGGGCTGTCGTTGCCCTTCAACTCCTGGCCGTTGATGGCCAAGACGTAGTCGCCGACACTGGCTTTGACTCCGGGTTCGGTCAGCGGCGAGCGGTACTTCGGCTCCTCGTTGTCACCGGGCAGAATGCGCGTGATCTTGAAGCGACCGGCCGCCTTGTCGAGCTCGAACCAAGCGCCGGGCAGAGCGACGTCGGGACGTTCCGGGGCCACCCAATCGCCACCCGAGTTGTAGGCGTGGCCGACGTTCAGTTCGGCGATCATCTCGCCGATCAGGTAATTCAAGTCCGAGCGGTGGCCGACGTGGGGCAGGAGCGCGGCGTATTGGTCGCGGATCTTGGCCCAGTCGTAGCCATGCATGTTCTCGACGTAGAAGAAGTCGCGGAAGCGCCGCCAGACCTCGTGGAAGATCTGCGCCCACTCCTCGCGCGGCACGCGATCCATCTCGAGTTCGCGGGTGGAAACCGGCTTCGCGCTGCCGGCGCCGCCCGGGCTGGCATCCATCAGCTGGAAGCCACCACCGGCCGAGACCAGCAACTTCTTGCCGTCGGCCGAGACCACGACGCCGTTCATGTCGCCGGAAAGCTCCGTCGACTTGCGATCCTTGAACGAGAAGATGTGCAGCTTGACCGAACCGTTCGGCTCGCGGCCGTAGTAGAAAGACGGGCCCGAGACGTAGAGCAGGTGGCCGTCGGGCAGTCCCGCGAGACCGAAGTAGTTGTCGAAGGGCACCGGAATTTGGGTGACACGGTTCGCGAGGCCCTCGAAGTCGATCTTCAGCGCCTCGTCCTTCTTCTCCTCCTCCTTCTTCTCCCCGTCCTTATCGCCCTTGGCGTCCTTGGCGTCCTTTTCTTTCTCGTCTGCCTTCTTCTCGATCGTCACCTCGTCGCTTTCCCCCGGGAAGGGGTGCGCCACGTCCTTGCGCAGGCCCACGGCATAGATCCCGGTCTGACGGGCGCCCGCGTAGTTCCACTCGAAGGCCGAGAACTGCGGGGCGAAACTGCGATCGGAGAGGAAGTAGAGATAGTTGCCGGCCGGATCCCAGCTCGGCGTGTACTCGTTCCACAGGGTGTCGCCGAGCTTGTGGAGCTTGGCCGCGGCGACGTCGTAGATGTGGATCGAACCGAGAGCGTTCTTCTCCGGCATCGAGAAGGCGAGGAAGCTGCCGTGGGGAGACCAGGAGTAATCGAGGATCTGGTCCGCCGGGCTGTCGGCCACTTCGACCATCTTCTTGGTCGCGAGGTCGACGATGAAGAGCTTGCCGTTCTTGTCGCCGAAGGCGATCTTGTCGCCTTTGGGGGACCACTCGGGCTGGTAGCGGAAGACTTTGCCGTCGGTCGTGATCCGCTCGGCCTGGCCGCTGCCGTCCTGGGCGACGACGTACAGCTCGTCCTCCCCCGTGGCGTCGGACATGTAGGCGATTTTGGTGCCGTCCGGCGACCAGCGGGCGTGCTTCTCGTGGGCCCCGGAGGTACGCGTCAGGTTGCGGGTGGGGCCTTTCTCGATCGGCGCCGTGAAAACTTCACCGCGGGCCACGAACAGCGCCCGTTCGCCCTTGGGCGACAGCTGGGCGTCTTCGAGGTAGTCGCCGACGCTGATCCGGGCCGGGCGGCTGGGCAGGCCATCGGTGGGCACGGTGATCGAGACCTTCTTTTCCTTGCCCGCCTTGGTGTCGAACACCACCAGCTCACCACCGTACTCGTAGACGATCTGGCCGGCCGGGTCACCACTCGCCCAGCGTACGTCCCAGGTCGTGGATTTCGTGAGCTGGGTGGTGGTCTTGCTGGTGGGGTCGAAAGAGTAGAGGTTCAAGGTACCGTCGCGATCGGAAACGAAGTAGATCGTTTTGCCGATCCACATCGGATCGCGGTCGGTGCGCACGTTCTCGGTCACCCGAGTAGCGTCGTGACTGGCGAGATCGAAGATCCACAGATCCTGCGCCCAGCCGCCCTGGTAACGCTTCCAGGTGCGGAAGTCGCGGGTCAGCGGCGTGTAGACGACCTGTTTGCCGTCCGGCGACAGCTCGCCGGCGCCCGACACGGGCATCGGCAGGGCTTCCGGGAACCCCCCGGCTGCGGGCACCGTGAAGAGCAGCGTGTCGGTCAGGTCCCAGCCGTGGGACATGGACCGGAAGAGCACGGACTTGCCGTCGGGCGTCCAGCCGTAGACTTGGTTGTCGAAACCCCAGCGTTGCGGCAGCGGGCCGTTCGCGGGGTAAAAGGTGAGCTGCTTCGGCACGCCACCGCCCGCCGGCACCACGTAGACCTGCTCGTCGCCCTCGTATTGGCCGGTGAACGCGATCCACTGGCCATCGGGCGAGAACTTGGGGAACAGCTCGACCCCGGGGTGGGTGGTGATGCGCACGGCAGAACCGCCGTTCGAAGAAGCGACCCAGATGTCGCCGGCGTAGACGAACGCGACTTTGTCCCCGGAAACGTCGGGGAAACGCAGCAACTTCGTCTGGGCCGACGCACCCGGCGCGGCAACGAGGCAAGCCGCGAGTGCCGAGAGGGCGAAAAGAGAGCGTCGCACAGTGAATCCTCCGTGAGGGTTGGGATGCGGGAGCCGCCGCGGGCGAGCCGGACGGCCGAACGCAGAAAATACGACTGAAACAGTAGAAAGTTGCAGTCGGGGCTCTTCCCCTTCGATCCCCTACCCCGGCCGCCCCACCGTGACCACCAGCTCGCCCGCTAGGTGCCTCCGGGCCGCGGCTTCGAGCGCCTCGCGGTCGACAGCGAGCAGGCCCGCGCGGCGGGCCTCGGGATCGTCGTCCGGAATGCCGTAGAGCACCGCGTCACCGAGCAGATCCGCCCATTGGCGGGCGGTTTCGCGGCGAAAGGCGTCGCGGCCGAGCAGGTAGCTGCGGGCGTCCGCGAGCTCGTCTGCGGTCACGCCGTCCTCGAGCAGGCGGTCGAGCTCGCCGCGGAGAGCCACGTTGGCCTTCTCGACGGTGTCGGGTGAGGTGCCGAGGTAAACCACGAAGCGGCCCGGGTCGAGCGACGACCCCGCCACCGTCTGCACCTGGACGCTGTAGGCCAAGCCCATCTTCTCGCGCAGGCGCTCGGGCAGGCGGCCGGAGAGCCCCGAGCCGGAACCGAGCACCACCCCCAGCACTTCGAGAGCCAGGTGGTCCGGGTGGGCGCGCGGCACGGTCAGGCGGCCGGCATAGAGGTGGGCTTGGTCCCCGGGAGGCAAGCTGACGTCCGAGCGTGCCGCGGTCTCGCCCGCGGGCGGCGGCGGAGCGACGAAGGGCTCACCGGGGACCCGCAATTCGGCAAAGCGCTCCCGCACCCGCGCTTCGACCGCCGCCGGGTCGATGGCACCGGTGACGACGACGGCTCCGCTGCCGCGGGCGCGTCCGTGGAAACTCGCGCAGTCTTCGACGGTGATCCGGCCGAGGGATTCTTCGCTGCCGAGCAACGGTCGGCAGCGCGGGTGAGGCCGGTAAAGAGCCTCGAGAAAGGACCAGCCCGTGCGCACGTCGGGCATGTCGCCCAGGCTCTCGAGCTCGGCGGCGGCTTGGCGGGCCAGCCAGGCCACGCGGTCGGCGGGGAAGGTGGCCGCGGTCAGCACCTCGGCGGCCCAGTCGACGGCCAATTCCCAATCCTGGGCCAAGGCATCCACCGAGACTCCGAGGGCCTCGAAGGATGCCGAGCTGGTGACGACCGCCCCGAGCGCCTCGGCGTCCTCGGCGATGCGCCGCCAGTCGCGGAGGCGCGTACCCTCGGTCAAGGCACGGCCAGTGACCAGGGCCTGGCCCGGGGTGGTTTCGACCCGCGCGCCACCCGTCAACCAAGCGCGCACGGCCACGACCGGCGGCCCCACGACGGGCCGAATGCGAAATGCCAACTCGCCGGGAGCCAACGGGAGGCTCAAGCGCGGCCTCGGAGTCGAGCTTCGATCTGGCGCACGAACTCGCCCGGCACGTCGCCGAATTCCTGGTCGTAGTCGTCGCGGCTGCGGCGAATGACTTCGTGGGCCTCGGCGCGGTCGTAGGTTTGGGGAATGGTCACGATGTGGTCGGTTTGATCGGGGCCGAGTTTGTAGGTCAGAAAGTAGTGCTTGAGCCGGTCGATCAGGGCCACCGGCACCTCGGTCAACTCGCGGAAGGCACCATAGACGGCGTCGCCCTCGAGCACGGCGACGATCTTGTCGTCCGCCTCGTTCTTGTCGATCATCCGGAAGCCGCCTATGGGAATCGCCCGCAGCAGCACGTCGCCGTGGTTCAACGGGTGTTCGGCCAGCACACAGATGTCGAGCGGATCGCCGTCGCCGACGATCGTCGCGCTCGCCATCCGTTCGCGGCACAGGGCGGCCACGCGGTCGGCGCACAGGGTGCGGGGGATGAAGCCGTAGAGGCTCGGGCAGAGGTTCGAATAACGCTGGGGCCGGTCGATCGTGAGGTAGCCCGAACGTTTGTCGATCTCGTACTTGACCGTGTCGGTGGGGACGATCTCGATGAATGCCTGGACCATCTCAGGGGACCGCGGCCCCGGGTCGAGCCCGTGCCACGGATGGGGCCGAAAGAGCTTGCCGAACAGATCCTTGAGGCCACCGGGTTTGGGCATCACTCTTCCTCGTCTCCCGCTTCGTCCGGGTCCGGCAGCGACCAACCGACGACCGAGCTGGTCTCGGGCGTGAGCACTCGAGCGGCGGCCGCGGCCACCTCGTCCGCAGTCGCCGTGGCGATCCCGGCGAGGTGACGAGCGGACCAGCCGGGTTCGAACAAGGCGTACTCGGCACCCACCGCCAGGGTCTGCTGGAACACCCGCTCGTGGCCGAAGGTCCAGTCCGCGAGCAACACCGCGCGGGCACGTTCGAGCTCGTCTCCGCGCGGCGGTTCGGTGATCGCCTGGGCGAGGATTTCGCGTACGCGGG
>JANRLG010000219.1:0-13123 GCA_033762835.1 Thermoanaerobaculia bacterium | reverse complement strand
CTGCGGATCGCGGGCCGTAGGGGCGCTGCTTGCTGCGCCCCTCTTCCGTGCCGGAGTGATTGCCGGTGAGTAAACAACCCCTTTCCGCCTTCTGGGACTCGAGCCGCGCCTACTACGAGCAGGCCGCGGCGACCAATCCCGAGGCGTCGCCGGACCGCCAAGTGTTGTTCTCGCACCTGAGCGCGGGGGACCGCGTGCTCGACCTCGGCTCCGGCTCCTGTGAAAACTCCTTGTGGGTGCCCGCGGGCTGCCGGTACGTGGGGCTGGACGTTTCGACCACGGCGCTGGTGATGGCGCGCGAGGCGAAACGGCCGGCTGCCGGCGTACGGGGCGACGGTGAGACTCTGCCCTTCGGCGACGCCACTTTCGACGCCGTGATGTCGACCTGGGCGCTCGAACACTTCCACGATCCGGGCGGCACGTTCCTGGAGGTCGCCCGCATCTTGAAGCCCGGGGGGCTGCTGCTCCTGGTCGGTTCGACTTGGGACTTGCCTTACGAAATGCCGCCCTCGCTGCCTCCGAGTCGCCGTTTGGAAGTCTCCCTGCGCCGCCTGGCTCGCCAGTTCCTGAGTTTCGTGACCGGTCGTCACGGCTTCGACATGGTGCGCGAGCCGCGCGTGCTCACCGAAGGTTATGTGCCCGACGCCGACGCCGTGCACGTCGCGCAATCCTGGCAGGTGGGAACTTTCCTCCAAGCCATCGGCTTGGATCTCGTAGATCAGCGGGGTTTACCCCACCGGCCGGACCCGGCGGGCGCTCGCGGCCTCCTGCGGCGCTTGTTGCGGGCCTTCCCGCCCTGGCGCCGGGGCTGGGGCAACACGCTGGTGGTGGCCCGGCGCGGGCCGCGGGTAAAACCCGTGGCCTACCGGCTCCGTTGGTTGTGACTTCCGGACTCGCTCACTTCCCCCGCGTCACCCTCCACTGACCCTCCTCCTTCATCAGGTGAATGGTCTTGGTTTCCGTCCCGCTGCCGTTTTCGTCCTTGGTCGTCTTCTCGACGACGAGCGAGGCCTTGTCGCCGTCGACCGTCAGCGTCCCGAACTTCTCGACCTCGGCGCGGAACTCGGCGTCGGGTACGGCGAAGTGCTGCATCATCTCGGACATCATCTTGCGGTCTTCGTCGGGCAGGGCCTTCCAGTCGGCCTGCATGGCCTTGGTGCCCATCTTGACGGCATCCTCGATCTTGCCGGCGTGCATCAGGGCCATGTTTTCGAGCGCCACCTTGGCGGCTGGGTGAGCCATCAAAGCGGCGCCCTTCAATTCGGCCTTTTCGGCACTGGCCGGCAGTGCGAGGGTGACGAGGGCGAGCAGGGCGAATCCTAGGGTTTTCATCGCGATTTCCTCCGGAGACGGGTCGATTCACGGGGAAACACGCCAACCTTGCCCATTGGGGGACGCGATCGGTTGCGTGAGCGAGAACCTGCCGATCAACGCGGTTTGACAGAGTGGGTTCGGCCCGCGTAGGGTCCGCGGCGATTCACCCGACTTCGTCCGAAAGGCCGGTCATGACGCCTGTCACCCGCGCTCAACGCCTCTATTTCGCCGCCGTGGGCCTCTTCGCAGCCTGGGTGGGTGTGTGGGGCACGTTCTTTCCCAAACTCGTGGACCATGCCCTACCTTGGCTGGTACCGCCACTCCATGCCCGTTTCCTGGGCGCCGTCTACTTTTCGGCCGCGGTGATGCTGTTCGGCGGCCTGCTCGCCCGGCGGTATGCAGAAGTCCGCGGGATGGTGTTGATCGTCACCGTGTGGACGGGCCTGCTGCAGATCGTCTCGTGCTTCTACCTCCCGGAGTTCGACTTCAGCCACCGGCCGGTGTGGTTCTGGTTCTTCGCCTACATCCTCTATCCCCTGATCGGCCTGGTTTTCCTCTGGCGGAACCGGGGGCGCGACGAAGCGCCGGATGGCCCGCGGGCCCCGGCCTGGGTGCCGGTCTTCTTGCAGCTCCAGGCGGTGGTCCTGGTGGGATTGGCCCTGGCGCTGCTTTTCGCCCCGGGGTTCATGGCGGCGGCGTGGCCGTGGAAGATCTCGCCCCTGCTCACGCAGATCTACTCGGCGCCGTTTCTGGCCTACGGCCTCGGCAGCTGGTTACTACGTCGAGCGCGCAGCTGGTTCGAGCTCCGCTTGGTGCTCGCCGGGCTCTTCGTCTTCACCAGTCTCACGCTCGTCGCCTCGGTCCTGCACCGCGGCCTGTTCGCGGCCGATCGCCCGGCGACGTGGATCTGGTTCGGCGGCTTCGGGCTCCTGACGGTGATCCACGGCACTCTCACCTTGCGGGCACTCTCGGCGCGGAGGTCGGCGTGAAGGCGGCGCGCTGGTACACCGGCCTCGCTGGCGTCTTCCTCCTGCTCCAGGGCACCTCGACCTTGGCGTTTCGACTGATCCCGGCCCTGGACGCCGCCTTCCCGCAGCTGCTCGGCACCACCCACATGATGCCGCTGCACTCCACCCTGCACATCGTGACGGGGCTGCTGGCGCTCTGGCCGCTCCAACGCGGCGGAGCGCGCGGGCCGTGGTGGTTCGCCCTGGGTTTCGGCGCCTTCTACACCGGCCTGGCCCTGGTGGGCTTCGTCACGCACCGGCCGACGATCTTCCAGCTTCAGACCTTCGACCATCCGTTCCACCTGGGGCTCGGTCTGGTCGGGCTCGGGATCGCTGCTGGGACCTACCGTTCCTGTTTCGGAGGGACCGCTCGATGAACGCCGGAACGCCCTTGTCTCGACCGTTGCGGGCCTGGTTGGCGGTGGAAGTGATGTTCGGCGTGGTCGCCGTGATGTCGATCGGCATCGCTCCCGCCGAGAGCAAGACGAACTTCGCCTGGCCCATCCAACCGGTCGTCATGGCCGCCGTGCTCGGCGCCTTCTACATGACGACGGCGCCGCTGTTCATTCTGCCGCTCCTGGCCAAACGCTGGGAGAACATTCGCGTGATGATCCTGCCCGCGACGCTCTTCACCGCGGTCCAGCTTCTGGTGACGTTCCTTCATTGGGAGAAGTTCACGGTCGGCTCGACGCCGTTTTGGGTCTGGTTCGCGAGCTACGTGCTGCCGCCACCGATTCTGTTTGCCGCCTATCTTTGGCATCAGCGCCGGGCTCTGCCGGCAGGGGTGCCAACGGACCCCATCTCCGGCGGTCTGAAGCGCCTGATGCTGGGCCTGGGCAGCGTGTTCCTGGCGGCCGGCACGGTGTTCTTCCTGGTCCCGAGCCTACTGATCCCGCACTTTCCCTGGAAGCTGACGCCGCTGACCACGCGCTCCTTCTGCGGCTGGCTCCTGCTCGTCGGCCTCATGCTCTGGACGATCGCCCGCGAAGGCGACCGCACCCGCGCCCGGCTGGCCACGCCGATGCTCATGGCCCTGCTACCGGCCCTGGTGTTCCAAATCTCCCGCTACTGGAGCGAAGTCGACGCCTCGAACCCGGTCTTGTGGTCCGGGGCCGTCCTGTTCGGGCTGGTGGGGGCCTGTGGGGTCGTCCTCGCGAGAGGGAGTTGGCGGGACGCCCTGGGGTGAGAGGGAGGGCACCAGGCACTCCGCCACGAAATCCCTCTCACGGCGTCTCCAATCCGCTCGTATCCACCCCCGCCCGGGCCGCGGCTTGCCGGGCGCGCCGTTGAATCTCCGGGGTGGCGTCGACGAGGTGGGCGGCGACGGCGGCGACGGCGGTGGCCTCGGCGGTTTCGAGCCAGCCCTCCTTAGTGGCGTCGTCGATGCGGCGCCAGGCGGCGGCAGCGCGTCCACGCAGGATGTCCAGGCGGGACTCGAGGGCGAGCAGGGTCTCCCATTGGTCGTTGGACACGTTCTGGGTGAACGACGACTTGGAGCGGAGCTTGTCGAGCCGTTGGTCGGCGGCGTCGAGCTGCCCGAGGTCGAGGGCCAACCGGGCGCGGGCGATGAGGATCGAGCGTTCGAGATCGGCGGCGGCGTCGCGCGCCGCGGCGCGGCTCCAGCGATCGACCTTGGGTCCGTCGTAGTAGGGCACCTCGGTGGCCTCGGCGAGCAGGCGGTCGGCGTCTTCGAGTCGGCCCTCGGCCAGGGCGTCGAGGGCCTCGAAGTAGCGCGCCCGGCGCGGGAAGATCTTGGTCGGGAAGTACAACGCCCAGGTTTGGTTGAGCGGATCGAACATCAAGAACTCGGGTTCGCGGTCGGTGACCAGCGACAGCTCCGTGGTGTCGCCCGTCAGGACCACGGCAGCGCCCTTGCCGCGTTGCTCGCCGTCGGGCTGCTTGTGCTGGATCCACAAGGGGGCCACGAGGGTGGCGTCGGCGGGATCGAAACTCGCGGCCCGCGAGCGGCAGGGAATGTCGAAACCGCCCGCCTCCCGCTGAACGATCTCGACCCGGCAGTTGGCGCCCCGGCGCTGACGCGCCTTGCCGCGAAAGGCCCAGCGGCCGTCGTCGGTCTTCACCGGGTCGGCTTCGTAGAGCACCTGGGGCAGGTCGGTGCCGGACAAGAAGCGGCGGCCGAAGCTCGCCAGCTCGCGACCGGTCATCTTCTCCGCCGCGGTGAGGAACTCCGCCGTGGTGAGCTGGTAGCCGTCGAAGACCTTGGCGTATTGGGCGAGCATCTGGTCGAAGGTGTCGGTGCCGACCTCTTGGGCCAGCATGTCGAGCACGATCGGGGCCTTCAGGTAGATGTGGTGGACGTAGGCCTCGGACGAGCGGGTGGAGGACAACCGCGCGCCGAGCACCAGGGGACCCAGATTGGCGATGGGGGTGCCGTCGGTGGCCGGGGCGGTGAGCTTGGGCAACCACTGGCTGGTCGGCCCGGAGCGCACGAAGTCGGCACCGGAGAGCTTCTCCCGCGCGTACTGGAGGGCGCTGTAACTGGCCAAACCCTCGGACAACCAGGCTTCGCGGTAGCTGGCACCGGCCAGGCGGTGGCCCCACCACTGGTGGGCGACCTCGTGGGCGATGTGCCCGCGCCGGTCCTCGAAGCCGAAGACGTCCTCCCAGCCCTGGAAGTCCCCCACGGCGACTGAGGACAGGGTGATGAACCCGAGCCAGGAGATCGAATAGTCCTGGACGGCCGTCACCACCGTCAGCCGGTCAATGGGCGGCGGTCCGTACCGCTCGGTGAAAAAGGCGAGAGAGTCGGCGAGGGCCTGGAGGATTTCGTCGGCCTTGGTCAGGGTCACGGCCTGGGCGAGATCGTCGAAATAGACGTCGATGGGGATCGGCCCGGTGGTCAGCGACTTCTTCTTGAACTTACCGACTTGGAAGCTGTAGCCGATCGTGGGGCGGTCGTACCGTCGACGCTCCCAGCGCGTGTCCCCCGCCTGACCCGAGTCGACCAGAGCACCCCCGGCCACGAGCTCTAGCCGGGTGGGCCAACGCAGGGTGACGTCGTAGGTGGCCTGGTTGCGCTGGCCGGTCTGGGGGTACCAGCCGCTTGGGTCGGCGAGCACGTAATTCTTGCCCAGCAGGCGATCGAAGGGCCGGCCGTGCCAGGTGAGGGCGAGGGTGATCTCGCTGCCGCGCGCCTGGGGCGCCCCGAGGTCCACCAGGGTTTCGCCGCCCTGGCTGCGAAAATAGAGCCGCTTGCCGTCGGCGGTCGTCACCGTTTCGACGGTCAAGTCGCCCAAGAGCGAGAGGCTCACCGTGCGGACCTCGTCGGCGTCCACCCGCAGGCGGATCCGGCCGCTGCCGGTGAGATCGACGTTCTTGCCGTCCAGGGTGACGTCGAGCTCGTAGTGCAGCGGCTCGAAGGGGCTGCCGCCGGGGCGCTCGGTGCCGTCGGAGCCGCGCAGGGGCATCCCCAACCACTGATCCACCTCGCCCAAGTCCTCGAGCCCGATGCCGACGCCGCGACCGCGCCGTTGTTGGCGCTTCAGGCGGCGCTCGAGGTCCTTGGCTTGGCGTTTCGAGACGTCCAGGGGGAAGAAGCGGCCGAGGAAGACCTGCTCGCGAGCGGTGGGGTCGACGGCATAGAGCATTTCGCCCAGGCGGGTGCCGCGCAGCCAACCGGCGAAGAAGAGATCGCTCTGGGGTTCTCCGAGGGCCTGGCGCAGGAGGGAGCTGTCGACCTCGAGGGAGCTGCGGTACGGCTGGGTCCGGAATTCGGAGACCAGCTCCCGGGCACGCTGGACGAGGGCGGGCTCCAAAGGCACCGCGGGCCGGGCGAGGAGCGCCTGGCGCACCTTGCCGCTTCCGAAGACGAGCACACCCTCGCTGAGGGTCTCGGTCAGCTTGCGGCTACCGGTGAAGAGTTCGAGCTGCTGGGCTTCGACCGCGTCCACCGGGTCGAGCTCCAAGCGGGCGTCTCCCAGCAGCACGAACTCCACGGCGTCCCCCGTCGGGGTCAGCGCCGGCACCAGGAAGGCCTTCTTGACGTGGAGTTTGCCGGGGCCGATGGCGAGGTTGACCCGTTCGAGTTGGATGGCGCGCTCCGGCGCCAGGTTCGCCGCTTCGAGGGAGGAGGCCAGGGCGACGGGGTCGACCGCGGTTTGACCAAAGAGTGGCTGGGCCACGGTGAGAAGGGCGAAAAGCACGAGGTGGAAGGGCGCGCGGTGTCTCATCGTCAAACCTTGGCGTCGGGAAGCGGTCTGGGTGATCAGCGGGATTCGCCCGCCGGGGGTCGAGCTTGGTCGAGCAGGGACAGGTCGATACCGGCCCGTTCAGCGGCCTTCCGGGCGTCGGCGGCGATCTCCGATTTGCCGGTCGCCCAGGCGGCCACGGCGAGGAGCGCCTGGCCCTCGTGGCTTTCGACCTCGAGGCGGCCGATGCCTCCGGACAGAAGCGCCACGGTGCGCTCGGGCTTGCCTTGGCGCAGCGCGAGCCGGGCCTCGAGCGTGCGTTCTTCGTGTTTCTGCCACAGCGGCATGCGGTTGCGGTCGCCACCCTTGGCCAGCTCGAGCGCTGCCGCGGCCTCGCCGACGCGATCCGTGTCGAGCAGCAGCCGGACGAGGCGCTGGTGGGCGGAGCGGTCGAGCTGGTCGAGCTCCATCCGGATCAAGTCCTCGCGCCAGGAGCTGCTGCGCTGAGATTCGGGATCGGTCGTCAGGGGCGCCGTGATCACGGATCGGAAAGCGGCTTCGGCCTCGGCGAAGCGGTCGGCGGCGGCGTGGTCGATGCCCCGGTAGAGCGCCGTTCGTTTCGGGAACCGCCGCTCGTCGTAGAACATGCAGTAGATCTCGTCGTGGCGATCGAACCACAGGATGCGCGGTTCGTAGGGGGTGTCGAAGCGGAACTTGGCGTTGAGCCCTTCGAGCAGCGTCCGGCCCCGCAGCACGGTGTTGCCTTCGCGCTGCACGCGCTCTTCCCAGGCCTTCCGCTCGGATCGGCTCATGCCCCGGCTCGGGTCCTCACCATCGGCTTTGAACACGCCGATCTCGACCGGCACCGCGAGGTCGGCACGATTGGAGGACAGGCTGCGCCGGACGGTCGTGCGTACGACGTCGGGGATACCGTTGGCGCCTTGGACGAGCCGATATCGGTAGTGGTAGGGCGCTTCCTGCCGGGCCGTGCCGACCACCGCCCATTTGCCGTCGGGCGAGCTCTCGAAGTCGTAGGAGTAGTAAACCTCGGGCAGGCCGACATCGAAGATGAAGCGGTTGGCGAGGTCGTCGAGATCGCCACCGGTGTGGTGCTCGAGCCCCGCCAGGAACTCCTCGGTCGTCATGTCGCCGCCCTGCTCGCCGGTCAGGAGCTTCCGCAGGGCCGGCTGGAAGACGTTGGGGCCGAGGAGGTTGTGCATCATGTCGATGATCAGCGCGCCCTTCTGGTAGACGATCGGCACGTAGCCGTCGGCCAGCGAAGAGTCGAGCCGGCCGCCGAGCACGATCGGACCCATGGACTCGACCGGCACGCCTTGCCGGGTCAGGCTGGTCAGAGCTGCTTGCCAGCCGTCGTTCGGCCCGTATTGCCCCTCGACGTACTGGCGGTCCAGTTTCTCGCGGGCGTAGAGCACCGAGGCGTAGCTCGCCAGGGCCTCGGACAACCACTGATCCCGGTAGCTCGTGAAGCCGACCTTGTGCCCCCACCACTGATGGGCGAGCTCGTGGGCGATGACCGTGCGCCAATCGCCACCACCAAAGTAGGGCGACATCATGAGATCCGAGAGCACGAGGTGGCCGGGGAAGGACTGGGAGTACCAGCGCGGCGCCGTGACCGCCGTCACCCGGTCGAAGGGGAGGGGGCCAAACACCCCTTCGAGGTACTCGAGGGCTTGGCGGGTCGCCGCGACCATCTCTTCACCGTCCAGCTCGAGGTCGCGCCAAGTGCCGTCCAGATGCAGGGTAATGGGGATCTCCCCGGCGGTGTCGGTGAAGGTCTTGAAGGTGCCCACCTCGAAGGTGAAGCCGAAACACGGCCGCCCGATCAGGAAGCGGCCCGTCTTACCGGGTTTGCTGCCGGCCTCGGCGCCAGGGGCCACGACGACGCCGCGGGCCGTGGTGATGCTCGCTTCGTAGGTGGCGCGGTCCACGGTGCCGGTGTGGGGATACCAGCTGGTGGTGTCGGGCAGGTACCAGATGTCGCCGCCCATGCGAGCGGAGTTGAGGCGCTCGAGAAACGGTCCCGTGAACTCGATGACCACCGTCGTAGTTTCCCCTGCCGCGATCGCCGCCGGCAGCTGGGCGATCATCGAGCCTTCCTCGACGGCGTGGGGAAGAGACGAGCCAGCGGTGTCCCGAACACTCGTGATCTTGGCCTGGGGGTGGAGTCGAAAGCTCAGTGTCCGTACGCCGCCCGTGATCGCCGTGAGCTCGATCTCGGCTCGGCCTTTGACGGTGCCGTCGAGGGCCACGTCGGTCGTGAGGTCGTAATGCCGGGGTTCGAAAGCCGCCCGGCCCGGGGTCGCGAGGGGCGCCGAGATCCACGTGTCCCAGGGCCCCAGGTCCTCGAGTTCGAGCCCCACCAGGCGCCCTCGGCGTTGTTCGCGGTGGAGCCGGCGGCGCAGTTTGCGCTCCTCCTTGCGGTCGAGATCGAGGGGGGCGAAACGCCCGAGAGTCACTTGTTCGTCGGATTCGGGGTCCACCAAATAGAGCACGCGGCCGTGGTTGCCGGTCGAGAAAGCGCCCGCGAAGTACGTACGGTAGGGTTCCTCGCCGAGCCCCAGGCGCCACAACGCCCCGGGCACGCCGAGCAGAGTGCGTTCCCGTGAGCCGACCCAGCGCTCGTGGGCCGTGCGGGCGGCCGCGGCCTCGCTCGCCTCGCCGGGGCTCGCCGTCACGGCCAACAGGCTCGCTTGCTGGGCCGGGTCGGCCACCACCAGGACGGCCTCGGTGAAACTCTCGTCGAGAGTCGTAGCCTCCGTGAAGAGTTCGAGTTGTGCCACCTCGAGAGGCGACTCCGGAGCCAGGCGCAGGCGCCCCTCACCGCGGAAGACGAACTCCGAGGTCGGCGTGCCGTCCGCGGTGACGACGGCGAACAGCGAGCCGCGCTCGAGGCGAATCTTGGCTGGCCCAGCAGTCAACGTGATCTCTTGAATTCCTCGGGCCTCGGAGCTCAACTTGGCGGCGCGCTGGGCCGCCAGCAGGGCGTTGGGATCGACCTCGGCCGCGGCGAGGCTGGAAAGGCTCGATACGAGCAGGCCGGCAAGGAGGTGGCGACGAAAGAACATGCGAATCTCTCCCAAGGACCCCGGGATGGTGGAAAGGGACGACCGCTGCCAAGAACCCGAACATGCTATCCAAGTGTTAGAGTCCCGGCCGTTCCCATGTCAGAAATTCGCCTCCTGCCGGACCCTTTGATCAGCCAGATCGCGGCGGGCGAAGTGGTCGAGCGGCCGGCGTCCGTGGTCAAGGAGCTGGTCGAAAATGCTCTCGATGCGGGCGCTACCGAGGTACGGATCGAACTCGAGGCCGGCGGTCGGCGGCGCATCGTGGTGGCCGACGACGGCTCGGGCATGGACCGGGACGACTCGTTGCTCGCCTTCGATCGCCATGCCACCAGCAAGATCACCACCTTCGACGACCTCGAGCGGGTGGCCACGCTCGGCTTCCGCGGTGAGGCCCTGGCCTCGATCGCGGCGGTCGCCCAGGTCGAGCTGACGACGGCGCGGGCGCCGGGGGAAGGTCACCGCGTGCGCATCGAAGGCGGGCGGGTGCGCGTCGCCGAGCCCATGGCGCGCAGCCGCGGTACCACGTTGACGGTCGAAAACCTGTTCTGGAACGTTCCGGCCCGGCGCAAGTTCCTGAAGGCCGGGGCCACCGAGCTGCGGCGGTGTCTGGAAGTCGTCGAAGGCTACGCCCTGGCGCGGCCGGATCTGCGCTTCACCGTGCGCCACGAAGGCCGCGCGCTCCTCGACACCGTGCCGCGGGCGGCCGGGGCCCCGGGGGTGCGCGAGCGGGTAGAGGAGATCTTCGGCGCCGAGCTCGGCCGCGCCCTGGTCGAGATCCCGCCGTTCGACGAGTTGCTGCCCGAGATCTGGGGGCTCGTCGGGCAGCCGTCGACGGCGCGCGGCAAGCGGTCCTTCGTCTTCGTCAACCGGCGCCTATTGCGCGACCGCGCGATCCTCGCCACGTTCTACCGCGCGGTGCGGGAGACCTGGCGCAGCGAGGATTTTCCGGCCCTGTTCCTGTTCTTGGACGTGCCGCCGGAGGACGTCGACGTCAACGTCCATCCGCAGAAGTCCGAGGTGCGCTTTCGTAATCCGGGTTTACTCGATCGCGTCGCCGTGGCGCTCCGGCGGGGCCTCGACCTCGCCCGCGGCGAGGAGCCGTCTCCCCTCGGCGTGCCGCGGTACCTGCCGCCTCCTGGGTCCTTGCCCGGCGAAGGTCTCGGCGGCTGGGCCCCGGCGCGCCACTGGGAGGTGGCCGAGCCGGCCCCGGCGGTTTACGACCCGGGCGACGGTATCGGCCGCATCGAGCTGCCCCCGGCCAGCACCGAACGTCTGGCGACCCCGGCCTGGGCGCCGCTGCCGGAACGCGCGCCGATCCCGCTTTCGGGCCGGTCCGGAGAGGCGCGACCCTTCCGTCTGCTTGGCCAGTACAAGGGCACGTTGCTGATTCTCGAGGGGCCGGACGGGCTCTACTTGATCGACCAGCACGTCGCTCACGAACGCATTCTGTACGAGCGGCTGCGGCGCAGCCTGCGGGGCACGGCGAGCGCGTCCCAGCGACTGCTGAGCCCGCTGCTGCTCGATCTCTCCGGTGCGGAGCGCCTGCGGCTGCTCGAGCTGGCCGGGGATCTCGAGGGCGTCGGCTTCACCGTGGTGGAACTCTCGGGTGGCAGCGTCGGGGTCTCCGCCGTGCCCGCGGTGTTGCCGATCCCCGAGGCCGAGGCGCTGCTCCTGGCTCTGGCCGGCGGACGTGGCGAAGGCACCGGCGAAGCGGCCGATCTCGGACGCCAGGTGCTCGATGCCCTGGCTGCCTCGATGTCCTGCAAGGCCGCGATCAAGATGCACCATCCGCTGGCTCCGACCGAGATGGAAGCCTTGGTGGCCGAGCTCTTCGCCGCCGAGAACCCCTACGCCTGCCCCCACGGCCGTCCGATCGTGCTGCGCATGGACGACGCCGATCTCGAGCGGCGCTTCGGTCGGAGATAGGGGTCGGAGATAGGGGCCGGCGCTAGGGGGCGGCGAACGCGCCCCTCACCCCGGTGCCCAGGCGGCGTGGAAGCCGGGCGGGATCTTGTGCGGCAAGGGCATCCGCACCCGCGGGCCGGCCGCGACGTCGAAGGCGTCGAAGAGCACGAAGTCGACCCGATCCGCCGCGGTATCGAACTGCTCACACAGGATGAACCCGCCAGTGCCGCTCGGGCCGGGCAAGAACACCGGTTCGCCGCCGAGATAGGTGCCGGCCGGACTCTGGTAGAGCCCGCGCGGGGCCTCGGGGTGGTCGAGGTGCAGGTGGGCGAGCTGGTCGTAGAACTTGCGGCCCACCTGGCCGACCTGGGAGATTCCCAGCAGCCAAAAGTCCGCCGTGGGCTCCTGAGCGTGTTTGACGTCGCTGGCGGGAAAGTCCGGCGTTTGCCGATAACCGTGGACGATCCGCTCGGTCACCGTCCAGCTGCGGGTGTCGACCACGTACCGCACCGGGCCGCCGGGGGCCACGTCCGTGAACAAGTCCGGCAGCACCTGGTACTCGCCGTAGACCGGAGCTTCCAGTTCGACGACGTCGAGCACCAGCTCGTGCCCGCGCTCGAAGGCGTTGATCCAGTGGAGCACGTAACCGGACGCCGGGATGGACGCCACCAGCGCCCCGTCCGAACGCCGGGCGACGTGCAAGAGCGAGCCGCGCTCGGGCTCCCAGGACAACGCCCCGACGACGCTCTCGCCCCCGGCCAGGAACTTCTGGACGTCGAGCAGGTAGGGCGACAGGTGCCAGATGGCGTAACTCGGCGACAAGCCGAAGTCGTGCACCGTGGCGGGGTAGGGCAGCGGCACCCGGAAGCGCTCGACGAGCACGCCGTCGGCGAAGCGGTACAGCGTCACCGTGGGCTTGTCGAAGGCGTAGGAGATTCCGAAGTTCCACATTTCGCCCGTCGCGGGGTCGATGCTCGGATGCGCCGACAATGGGCTGACCTCGTTCAACCGGCCGCCGAAGCGGTACTCCTCGCGGGTCTCGAGGCTTTCGGGGTCGAGCTCCCAGGGCAGCGCCTGTTCGCCGAAGGCCAGCAGTCGGCCCGCCCACGGGTAGGCCGAGACGTTCACCGGCGATTCGAGGCCGATGCGCCGCAGCCGATCGCCCGGAAAGCTCGTGCCGAAGGTGCGGAAGAGCAACTCGCCCGCGGCCTCTTCGCTCGTGTGTTTGGTGCTGCCGACGAAGCGGTGCCGGGCCGCGACCGTGCCGTCGCCGGGGAAGTACAGGCGGGTGACCAGGCCGTCGCCGTCCAGCCAATGCCGGTACTCGAGGCCGTTTTTGCCCGAGGTCCCGGGGCCGTTCAAGTAGTAGGAGCCGCGCAGGCCAGCGGGGAGGTCGCCCTCGGGGGTGAGCGGAAAGTGCCCCTCCACCGGGGCCGCGCGCAGCCAACGTTCGATGCCGGGGGACCAGTCCTTCATGGCGAAACCTCCGCAAGCTCGAGAGTGACGGGCGCCTCCGCTCGCCGCGGAAACCTTTCGAGCACGGTCGAATCGAAGCTCCAGGCGTGATGTTGCGTCCGGCTCGACGCCGCCCAACGGCGGGCGAAGTCGTCAGGGTCGAAAGCCAGACGGTCGAGATCGATGCCCGCCACGAAATCGCCGTCGT
>JANRLG010000218.1:0-1726 GCA_033762835.1 Thermoanaerobaculia bacterium | reverse complement strand
GGCCGGCCGCGAACGTCGTTCGCCGTGAGTGTCACGGGAAAACACGGCGGGTAGGTGGGGATGACGGACCGTTCCTCGGCCGTGGCGGGCAGAGCCAGAGCGGCGAGACAAAGGGCCGGAGCGAGCGCGAGCCCGCTCCGGCGAAGGGGAAGGGACGGGCCGGACATCAGATCTTCCGGAAGCCCAGGAAGCCAAGCAGGACGCCGAGGAGCAGAAGCCCCCACTGCCCCACCGTCGGGATCTCGGCCGGCGGTGGGCCGACGGGGTCGTGATCGAGCGGGGTGCGGGTGGGGTCGTCGCGGAGCGGGGTTTCAGGGTCATCGGTTGGGACGGGCCGGTGGTTCGACGCCAGGAGCGTGCCCTGGCAGACGAGCTCGTCAAGGCCTTCGGGGATGGGGTCGAAGACTTCGACCTCGAAGGTGAGGTCGAGGCTTCGGCCGGGCTCGAGGGAGGGGATCTCGATCGTGACCTCGGTGTCGTCCGGGTGTTGGCCGGAGAGCACGGTGCCGAGGGGCGTCAGGACCTGGTCGGCGACGAGGACGGCGCCTTCGGGAACCGGGCTCGTGAAGACCACGGCGTTGGCCGCAGCTGTGCCGGTGTTGCGGAGCGTGACGAGGTAGACGACGGTGTCGCCCGCGTCCACCTCGCCGTCGTCGTCGAGGTCGAGGTTCAGGGAATCGGTCTTGAGGGCCGAGAGCGCCGGTTGCGGTCCCGGGCCGGCCGGGGTGACCGGAGTAGTGTCGACGGCCATGTTGTCGGCAGGCGTCGGGTCCGGGCCGCTCTCGCCGTCATCTTCGATCCCTACCTGATTCCGGATTTCCCGGACGCCGCTCGGGAAGGGCGACGCCACGCGGACGGCGAAGGCGACGAGGCCGGAGTCCCCCGCAGGCAGGGACCCAACCGAGAAGGCGCAAGCCGTGCCGCTGGGTCCGCCCGGGCAGAGCCACCCGGGCGTCGATTCGGCCGGCTCGAAGGTCGCGTGGGTCGGAATGGTCTCGGTGAGCACGACACCGGCGGCGGCTTGGTTGCCGGCATTCGAGTAGGCGATCGAGTAGACGACCACGCGGCCCGCGGTGGTGGTCACGCCGCCGTCGGTCTTGTTGATCCGGAGATCCGGTGCGGCATTGACGGGTACCGTCGAGCAGGCTGGGGGCGGAGTGCCGCGGCTGGCTGCGGTGGAAAGGTCGGCGCAGTTTTCGATCTCTTCGGCGCCAGGCGGCAGATCGGAGGTGATGCGCACGGCGAATCGGCGAACGCCGTTCGCTCCGGCGGCCACGATGCCAAGGGCGAGTTGGCAGTCGGAACCGGCGCATAACCACTCGGGGGAAGAGGCAGAACTGTCGAAGGTGGTGAGGTTGGGGACGGATTCGAGGAGGGCAACGCCGGCCGCATCCTGGTTGCCCTGGTTGGAGTAGCGCAGCTCCCAGACGAGCAGACCGCCGGGGACGGGGTTGGAAGAGCCGGGCAGGAATACCTTGGTCAGCCGCAGGTCCGGCGCAACGTTGGCGAGGGGCGTGTCGTCGGTGGCGGTGTTGTTGGCCGGGTTGCGATCCGGACCGTTGGCGCCGTCGTCGGCGACGGAGACGGTGTTGGTGACGCGGTCGATGCCCGGCGGGAAGGTCGCGGGTAGCCGCACGGCGAAGCGAACGGCGTTCGCCTGGGCACCGCCGCCGGGAAGACCGCCGAGATCGAAGTGGCAGGTCGAGCCAGTGCAGGACCAGCCGGG
>JANRLG010000217.1:0-2632 GCA_033762835.1 Thermoanaerobaculia bacterium | reverse complement strand
GTGCGGATCTACCGCCAGCTGCAAGCGGCGCTCAAGAATCTGGAGGACATCGAGAACCTGACCTCGCGGGAGCTGGCGACGACGCTTCACGCCCTCCAGGAAGTCATCGGGGATATCGACGCGGTGGTTTACATCCGCGAGGACGCCAATCGGCGATTCCGCGAGCTGTACGCCATTGAGCCAGTCGAAGACCTGCGGGACACGGAGCGGGAGCGGATCGAGAAGACGCTCGAGAGCCTCCGAGCGACGCTGCTGGCCACCCACCGGATGGCGAAGATCTCGGTGCGGTCGCAGAAAGACCTCGGTGCGGCGAAGAAGCAGCTCGACGACGCCGAGGGCAATCTGCAAGCGATCCAGGCGGCCGGGATCATCTCCTCCCACGCCGCCGAGGAAGTCAGCCGCGCGGTCGAGCTACAAGCCGCGTCGAACAACGCGCTGGCCGTCGCTTTCGCCGAACGGCTTTCGCGGGAGCTGACGGCGGCGGAGACGTTCCACCGTTGGCTCGAGCGCGGCGCCGTCCATCCCCAGCGCTACGGCGCCTACAAGCCGATCTCGACCATCCCGGCGGGGTTTCCGTGATGGACCCGAGCAACATCCTCGACCAGGTGGTCGGCGCTTTCCAGGCCGTCAGCTACCCGACGCTGCTGCGGGTGATCGGGCCGGCGCAGACGCTCTTCGTCACCCTCTTCGCGATCGACTTCGCGTGGGACCTGGCCACGTGGTCACTGACCGATACACCTGACCTCTTCACCCGGGCGCTGCACAAGTTTGTGGTGTTCCTGATTCTCTGGGGCGCCCTGATCACCACCCCGTTTTGGCTTCCGCAGCTCGTCGGCGGCTTCGACGAGATCGGCCGGCACATGACCGGGCTCGGGGGCCTGTCGCCCTCGGCGATTCTCGATCAAGGCATCTCGCTGTCGTTCGTGATGTGGCTGCTTTGGGACCCGCTCACCGGCATCCTCGATCTGCCGGCGCAGCTGCTGTGGCGCGTCGTCGCGTCGTCGGTGCTCTTGCTCGGCTTCAGCCTGGTCGCCTTCCAGCTCGTCCGCATCCTGGTCGAGGTCGCCCTGGCCCTCTCCGGACTCGCGTTCTTCCTCGGCTTCTGGGGCAGCAAGCTGACCTACTCGCTCGCTGAGGGCTACCTGCGTTACCTCGTGAACCTCGGCGTCCGGATGTTTACTTGCTACCTGCTGATCGCCGTCGGGCAGAACTTCGGGAATCTTTGGCTCGATCAGTTCGGCAACCTCAACGGCGGCGCCACGAGCAACCCCTGGGCGCTGGTGGCGATGCCCGTGGCCGGGGCCATGTGGGGCGGGTTGGTGCTGATCCTGCCCGAGGTCGTCGCCCGGCGGATCGGTGATTCGTTCTCTCTGTCCTCCGCAAATCCGTTGCGCCATGGGTGAGACGAAACCTCTCGCGTTGTCGGCTCCCGTCGTGCCTGGGTGGTCGGGTGGGAAGCCAGGCGAAGCCGTTTGTGGTGGAGCGCCACCCGTTTCGGGGCACGGCAACCCGTACCTCGCGGTGCGGGCGGACCGGACGAATGCCTACCTGTCCCTGCGGCGCGCTTTGCGGGTGGCGTGGGCCTTCGGTGCCGTGCTGTTGGCGCTCGACTTGGGCCTCGTCGTGGCCTACGTCCGCGCCGCGGAGTCGATCCGGGTGGTGCCCTACATCGTCCGCGTGGACGGCGCCGGGCAGACGCTGGGAGTCGAGCCGGCCGAAGTCGCCGCAGAACCGGACCGGGCCATGGTCCAGCACGCCGTCCGGCTCTTCCTACTGAATGCACGCACGGTGACGTCCGACCGCGACGTCCAACGGCGGTTGCTGACCGACGCCTACGCCTTCGCGGACGGCCGCGCGGTGGGCTACCTGAACGACTGGTTCTCGAAGCACCCGCCGTTTGCCCGCGCCGAGCGCGAGACGGTGACCCCACGAATCACCAGCTTCCTGCGCCTCGGCGACGGTGAGACCTACCAAGTCCAGTGGGACGAGGAGCGCCGCGGCCTCGCCGGTAACCGGACCACGGCGGAGAGCTGGCGCGCGCTGGTGACCGTGCGCGTCGAGCCACCCGAAGCCATCGAAGACCGTTTGACCAACCCCCTCGGGATCAAGGTGGTGGACCTGGATTGGACACCTCTCGCTCCCGAGGACAACCCCTGACAAGGAGAACTGACCCATGCGAACGCCGTTCGTCTGCCTTCTCGCCTTGCCCTTGCTCGGGCCGCCGGCCCTGGCCCAGGAGCCGGCGCCCTTCGACATCCCCGTGCCGCTCGAGACTCGGGCCATCGAGTCCGGCCAGCGGATCTACTCCGAGTCCGGCGAGCCGCCGATCCTGGCTTTGCCCACGGAACGTTCATTTCCCTTCGGCCACGCCGTGCCGCGGCTGCAGTGCGTGCCCTACCGGGCCTGCGTCGTCGCGCTCGAGGCGGGGGAGACGATCCTCGGCCGCGCCCTCGGCGACACGGCCCGGTGGCAGTGGGTTGAGCTCGTCGGTTCGGGCTCCCGGCCCTACGTCATGGTCAAGCCCAAGGAGTTCGACCTCCTGACCAACGCCGCGATCGTCACCGATCGCCGGTTGTACCGCGTCGAGCTCGTGGCGCCGGGCAAACCACGCGCGAGCCAAGAGGTGCCCTAC
>JANRLG010000216.1:0-7840 GCA_033762835.1 Thermoanaerobaculia bacterium | reverse complement strand
CGAGGGGACGAGGTCTCAGATCTCGAAGCGTTGAAGCCTGAGACCTAGATGACCATGCCTCTCAAGATCTCTTCGCGAAGACTCCGTCGGGTCGGGGTACTGACCGGCGGCGGAAACGTGCCGGGGCTGAACTCCGTCTTGCGCACCCTGACCCTGTTGCTGACCGCGGCGGACATCGAGGTGGTGGGCATCCGCAAGGGTTGGTCGGGGCTCCTGCACCTGGCTCCGGGCAGCGGCTCGCCGCGGCCGGACGACTGGTGGCAGCCCCTCGATGCCGCGAGCACCCGGGGCATCGACCGCCGCGGCGGAACGATCCTGCACAGCACTCGGCTCAATCCGGCTCTGCTCGCCCCGAGCCAGGTGCCGGCGGCCTTCGCCGGCCGGTTCCCCAGCGCGCCGGACGGCCGCTCGGTCGATGCCACGGGGGCCGTGCTGGCGGCGATCGAGGCTCTGCGGCTGGATGCCTTGGTGGCGATTGGGGGCGACGGCACGTTGTCCTTCGCGCGCCGGCTCCATGACGAAGGCGTGCCGATCGTGGCGATCCCCAAGACCATGGACAACGACGTCTTCGGGACCGACTACGCCATCGGCTTTTCGACCGCCGTCTCGCGCGCCGTGGGCATGATCGAGGATCTCCGCACGACCGCGGCGTCCCACGAACGGATCTTGATCGTCGAACTTTTCGGGCGGTATTCGGGGGAGCCGTGCCTGCTCGCCGCCCACTTGGCGGAAACCGACCGGGCCCTGCTCGCCGAGGTGCCCTTCGACCCCGCGCGGATCGTGGCCCTGCTGGTCGAGGATCACCACCGTTCGCCGTCCCACTACGCCGTCGTCGCCGTTGCGGAGGGCGCTCACCCGGTGGGCCGGTCGCCCCTCGAGTCCGGCGAGGCGGATGCCGTGGGCCACAAGAAGCTCGGTGGCATCGGCGCCCTGCTGGCGGAGGAGATCCGCACGCGCTCGACCGAGAAGGCGGTGTACCAGCCCCTCGGGTACCTGCTGCGGTCGGGACCGCCGGACGCCCTCGACCGCCTGGTCGCTCAGTCCTTCGCGCAGCTCGCCGCGGACCACCTGCTGGCGGGCGCGGCGGGCCTGCTGACCGCCCTCGTCGACGGCCGTTACGCCGCGGTCGACATCGGTGTGCTGGGCCAGGGCCAGCGGCGTGTCGACGTGGAGCGCTTCTACGATCCCGAGACCTACCGGCCGCGTATTCGCGATCTCGTGGGCCTGCCCATGTTCCTGCACTGATGGCGACTTCGGCTCCGCCTCTCGTAGCCGACATCGGCGGCACCCACGTGCGCTTCGCGCGGCTCGACCGTGCCGGCCAGCTCTTCGACCGCGCGAGCTTTCGTTGCCGCGAGTTCCCCTCGCCGGTGGAAGCCGTCCGGGCCTACCTCGCCGCCGCCTCCCCGGGGCCGGCGCCCGAACGCGCCGCCTTCGCCGTGGCCGGGCCGGTCGAGGGCGACCAAGTGAGCCTCACCAACAACCCCTGGAGCTTCTCCCTCGCGGCCACCCGGCAGGCCCTCGGTCTCGCCGAGCTCTTCGCCGGCAACGACTTCGAGGCCCTGGCGCTCGGTTTGCCCGGCCTCGCCGCCGAGGACACGGAGATTTGGCAGCAAGGGTGCGCCGTGGCCGGCACCCCGCTCGCCGTGTTGGGCCCCGGCACCGGACTCGGCGTCGGCGCGGTGGTGCCGACCCCGGGCGGCTGGACGGCCCTCGCCACCGAGGGCGGGCATCGCGACCTCGCGGCCACGACGGCGCGCGAGTGGGCGGTGGTCGAGAAGCTGTCGCAGCGCGGGCCGGTCGCGGCCGAAGCGGTGCTGTCGGGGCCGGGCCTCGGCCGCCTGCACCAGGCCCTCGCCGAGCTCGCCGGCCGGGTGCCGGAGCCGGAGCTCGGCGCCGCCGCGGTGGTCGAGCGAGCGCAAGCCGGCGACCCGCTGGCCGCGGAGGCGGTGGCGCTATTTTGCGGCTGGCTCGGCGCCGTGGCTGGCGATCTCGCCCTGACCCTCGGCGCCCGCGGCGGTCTCTTCCTAGGCGGCGGCGTCATCGCGCGACTGGGCGCGCTCTTCCATCGTGCGCTCTTTCTCGAACGCTTCGCCGCCAAGGGCCGCTTCCGCCCCTACCTCGCGGCCATCCCCGTGGCCGCCCTGCGCGATCCCGAGGGGGTGACTTTGGCGGGGGCGGCGCGCTGGCTCGTGAGCCGTTCTGCCCCTCCTTGATCCCGATTTCCCGCCGTCTGCGCGAATTTCAGAGCAGAGGTTCGCCTCGCTTCTCTTTTCATGATTCGAGCAGGCAACGTGGAGGTGGAGAATGAGCGGATGGCGTGGTGCATTGGCGGGGTTCTTGGTCTTGGTCTCCGGCGGGCTCGGGGAGCGGGTCGGCGCCCAAGTCTTGACCCCGGGAACGGTGGAGTTGGAACTCGCGGGGGAAGGCTGTCCCACGACGCTTTCGGCCCACTGGGCGAGTCTCGAGGCGACGCTGTGCGGTAGCTCGGCGGGACGCGGCGGTGGGGCCGAGGACTGCCGGCTGACGGCGGGGGAAAAAAGCGCCCTCGATCCCGACGGCTTGACGCTCTCCGTGCTGCCCAACTTCCTTCCCGAGCTCTGCGGGTCGACGACCGTGCCCGTGACGGCGACGGAACTGCGGCTGCGCGGTAAGGGCCTCCGGACCGTGTGCGGCACCTGGAGCTGGACGTTCGAGTTGATGCCGAAGGTCGCCCAACCGGTGTCGCGGGTGACGCTGCTGCCTCTTCCCCAGGATCCCGTGAGCGGGGTGACGAGCGGCACCCTCGACCTCGCGGGCCGTCTGCGTTTCGTCCACGACACCACCCGCCGCGAGGTCCGGCTGCCGTGGAACGTCAGCCTCGATCTCGTCGCCAGCTGGCGGCTCGACGAAACGATTCGGGAGGGCTCGAACCTCCAGCTCTTCACCGATTCGGCCGGCCTCGCGGCCCCGGGCTGCGTGAGCGAAGTGAAGAAGTGCAGCCGGTGGCAGCTACGCCCGGTGGAGCGGTAAAGGCCCCGGCGTCCCGGCTCCCGTGACCGCTCGCACCTCCTCGTTGGTGATCCCGAAGAGCCGCGCTTCACGCGAGTTGTTCCCGGGGGCTCTCGCTCCCGAGGAGGTGCAGAATCATGACGAGACGAAACCTCGGCGGGCTGGTCTTGGCAGTGCTGGGGGGGCTGGGCGCCGGTACCGCGCACGGGCAGCTGATCTCGACGTCCGGTCGGGTGGCGCTCGAACTCTCCGACGACCGAGGGCCGACGGTGGTGGGGGCGGACCTGGCGGCTCTCGAAGCCACCTTGTGCGGTGGCGCGACCGTGCGCATGCCGGGCGGCGGAGAGGATTGCCGGCTGGTGGCTGGCGACAAGCGGCTGGGCGATCCGGATGCCCTCGAGGTGAGCGTGGCGCCGTCCTACCTGGGGCCGGCCACGCTCCACGTGCACGCCCTCTCGGCCTACCTCTATGGTGAGCTGGTGACGAGCTGCGGCGGTTGGAGTTGGGAGCTGACCTTGGACCCGACGCGCCGCCAGCCGAACTCTCCGATCGAGTTCCTCGCCCTCGGGAGTGACCCGACGAGCGGCACGACCCGGGGTGTGCTGGCGCTCGTCGCGCGGCTCGACTTCGAGCACACGGGGACCGGCGAGCGGGTGACCGTGCCGTGGCGGGTCGAGCTCGACCTGCTCGCGCGCTACCACTTCAGCCGTTGGCCCGCCGTCGATGGGACGGACCTCGAGCTGTTCACGGACGGCGGCAGCGTGGAACGGACCGAGTGCTTGAGCGAGCGCTCGACCCGTTGCGGCCGGTGGTGCCTGAAGAAGTCGGTCACTGCCGGTCCTTCGTGATCCCGCCGCGCCGTGCTTTGCGCGAACTCTGGTCAACGGGGCCGCGGCGGAGCCGCCGAAGGTCGGCGGCTTGACGCGGTCCCCTTGCGAGGAGAAGAGCATGCGGTTTCACAAAGGGCTGGCGTTCGCGCTGGTTTTCATCTCTGGTTCGGCCGTCGCTCAGGCCCAGATGTGGCTGAGCATCCACGCCTACGGCTACGGTGTGTCCCAGGCTTTGGCCCATTCGAACGGCCAGAAGATCGTGACGGGCTTGGGCAACAAGCTGCACATGGTCTGGGAGGACTTCGGGGTCATCAAATACAGCCAGTCAACCGACGGCATTACCTGGTTCGGTCCCACGGTGCTGGCCTGCGGCAGCCCCGGCCGCCTGCCCGCCATCGCGGCGGACCCGGCCGGTAAGCTCGCCGTCGTCTGGGTCGACAACCCGACGACGTCGCTCCAGTACGTCTACTACGACGGCGCCACGTGGTCGATGCCGATGACGATCGTGGCCGACGGCGACGAGCCGACGATCGTGGCGCGCAGCGGCAAAGTCCACTTGGCGTGGCGCACCGGAGCCGCGGACGCGATCGAATACTCCTCCTTCACCCTCACGACCCCGGCCCTGATCACGGCCAGCGAGACGGTGGACCAAGCGGCTTGCGGCAGCGACACCTACCGCCTTCCTTCGATCGCCCTCTCGCTCGATCCCTGCAAGCCGCCGATTCCGGTGATCGGTTACCTGTTCCACACCGCCACCCCGTGTGTGGCGGGCTCGACGATCGGCCCGCGAGTCTGCAAGCGGGACAACGCGCTCGGCACGTGGGGGATGACGTGGCAGGACCCGCGTTCGAGCGCCGCAACGTCGGTCGAGCCGATTTCACTGTCGGTTTCGTCGCGCTTCTCCGCCCGCCAGATCTACGTCGCCTACTCGGACGTGCAGAACTCGGTGGCGCGCACCAAACTCGGCCACGGCGTCGGTACCACCTGGACGTGGGACACGCCGGAGACGATCGACAACCAGAAGCGCCACATCCACGTGCGCGCCAACGAGTCCAACAGCTCGCCGGTGGGCACCTTCCGGCTGGCGCGCGAGCTTTACCAGTCCTACTCGATCGACTACCGGGACGGCGTCTGGGCGGCCACGCCGGCACCCGTCTGGTCGACCGGCTGGACGGGCATCAGCTTCCCCTCGGCCACCCGCCCCCACGCCCATTGGTGGAAACGTTGCTCGGCCGGTTGGCAGACGGAGCTCAAGTTGATCGCGGAGGAGGACGGCACCCTGTGCATTCCCTGCCCGCCGACCATGATCGGTGCCGAAATCAACCAGGTCAGCCCCTGTCCGACCTCCGGTCCGATCGTCATCGGGGCCGATCCGTGCCATCACGTCGCCGTGAAAGTCGCCACCCACGTTTCGCCCGGCGGCGGCCCGAGCGTGACCGTGATCGACGCCACCGACGCCGGTGTTTTCAAGGGCTTCACCGACAAGGGCGCCACGATCACCACCCAGAACGGTGGCCGGATCGACGTCACTTGGGGCCAGGGTGCCAAGGTCGTCGAATCCTCCGACAGCTCCTTGTCGATCACCGCGCCTGCCGACTCGGTGCGTTTCGCGAGCTCGACGGTGCGGTTCACCGTCGACAAACTCGGTACGTTCTCCGGCTTCGACCGCGCTCCCGGCGGTGAGGTCTGCTCGGTGCGTTGAGCTTGGGTTGATCCCACCGAGCCGCGCTTTGCGCGAACTCCTGGCAACGGGCTCGCGTCGGCATCGCCGAAGGTCGGCGGCCGACGCGGCCTCTCTTGCGAGGAGGAGATATGCGGTTTACCAAGGCACTCGGGCTCGCGCTGGTGTTCGCCCTCGGGTCGACGGCGGCCCAGGCCCAAATGTGGCTGAGCATCCATTTCTACGGCTACGGCTCCCAGTCGCTGGCCCACTCGAACGGCCAGAAGGTCGTCACCGGGTTGGGCAACAAGCTGCACATGGTCTGGGAGGACTACGGCGTCATCAAGTACAGCCAGTCGACCGACGGCCTCACCTGGTTCGGTCCCACGGTGCTGGCCTGCGGCAGCCCCGGCCGGCTGCCCGCCATCGCGGCGGACCCGGCCGGCAAGCTCGCCGTCGTCTGGGTGGATGACCCGACGACGTCGCTCCAGTACGTCTACTACGACGGCGCTACGTGGTCGATGCCGATGACGATCGTCAACGACGGCGACGAACCCACGATCGCGGCGCGCAGCGGCAAAGTCCACCTGGCGTGGCGCCCCGCCGCCGCGGACTCGATCCAGTACGCCAACTTCACCCTGACGACTCCGGCCTTGATCACGGCCAGCGAGACCGTCGACCAAGCAGCTTGCGGCAATGACACCTACCGCCTGCCCTCGATCGCCCTGTCGCTCGATCCGTGCAATCCGCCGATTCCGGTCATCGGCTACTTGTTCCACACCACCAATCCGTGTGCGGTGAACTCGACGATCGGCCCGCGGGTGTGCAAGCGGGACAACACCCTCGGCACCTGGGGCATGACTTGGCAGGACCCGAGAACTCACCCCACTTCGACCTCGGTCGAACCGATCTCGCTGTCGGTTTCGTCGCGCTTCTCGGCTCGCCAGATCTACGTCGCCTACTCGGACGTCCAGAACGGCGTGGCCCGCACGAAGCTCGGCCACGGCGTCGGCACCACCTGGACGTGGGACACGCCGGAGACGATCGACGCCCAGGAGCGCCACATCCACGTCCGCGCCAATGAGTCCAACAGCTCGCCGGTGGGCACCTTCCGCCTGGCGCGGGAGTACTACGAGTCCTACGCGACCGACTACCGGGACGGCGTGTGGGCGACCACCGCGGCGCCGACGTGGTCCACCGCCTGGACGGGCGTCAGCGGCCCGCCGGCCACCCGCCCCCACGCCCACTGGTGGAAGCGCTGCTCCGGCGGTTGGCAGACGGATCTGAAGCTGATCGCGGAAGAGGATCTGGCAGTCTGCATCGGCTGCTCGGGGCCGTCGATCGGCGCCGAGGTCGATCAGGTCAACCCTTGTCCGCCCAGCAGCCCGGGTCCCATCCTCAGCTATCCCTGCAAGCACCACGCGGTGGCGCTGGCCACGCTCTTCTCGCCGGGCGGTGGCGCGGGTGTGACCGTCATCGACGCCACCAACGCCGGGGTGATCAAGAGCTTCACCGACAAGGGCGCCATCATCACCACCGATACCGGCGGCCGGATCGACGTCACCTGGGGCCAGGGCGCCAAGGTCGTCGAGTCCTCCGACAGCACCCTGTCGATCACCGCCCCCGCCGACTCGGTGCGTTTCTCGAGCTCGACCGTACGCTTCACCGTCGACAAACTCGGCACCTTCTCCGGCTTCGACCGCGCCCCCGGCGGCGAGGTCTGCTCGGTGCGCTGAACGCTCCCGCGGGCGGCTTCCGGGCCGCCCGCTTTCCCAGTCGTGAGCCGGTTTTCCCTCCCTTCACGCGTATTGCGGTTCGGTCGAAAACGACGGGCACGCCGATGACCGGCGACCGAGTCGCGTTTTCGCCTCTCCGGGAGGAGACCTGTCATGACGTTCCCTCGTACCCTCGCCTTCGTCGTCGCCTGCACGCTCGCCTTGGCCGCCGGGCCCGCTTCCGCTTCGTGGTGGAGCGCACACCCCGCGACCAACAACGGTCCTCTGCATCACGCCAACGGCCAGAAGCTCGTCACCGGCATGGGCAACAAGCTGCACCTGGTGTTCCAGAGTGGCGGCTCGATTCTCCATTCGATGTCGAGCGACGGGTTCACCTGGAGCTCGCCGACGGCGCTTTTCTGCGGTAGTCCGGGCCGGTTGCCGGCCATCGCCGCGGATACCTCGGGTTACCTGGCGGTAGTCTGGGTGGACAACGCGACCTCGAGCCTCCAGTACGTCTACTACGACGGCACCAGCTGGTCCATGCCCGTCACGGTGGTGGCCGACGGTGACGAGCCGTCGATCGTGGCCCGGGCCGGGCAGGTCCACCTCGCTTGGCGCACCGCCGCGGCGGACCGCATCCG
>JANRLG010000215.1:0-12263 GCA_033762835.1 Thermoanaerobaculia bacterium | reverse complement strand
GTCCGGAAGCCCTCCATTTGAATTGCGGTGTGGTGGACGAAGACGTCCGCGCCACCGGCCTCGGGTTCGATGAACCCGTAACCCTTGGCGTTGTTGAACCACTTCACAGTTCCCCTCTGCGACATAAATTCATACTCCTTTCCTGCCCCTCAAGGCCTTCCCCGCGCCCCTCAAGGAGGCACGAGTCCGGTGTCCACGCACCCGGAAAGATGCGCCCTCCGCGCACCCCCCGAGATCTCAAGATCGATGTTTCGAGAGGATTGTGCCACGCTCGGAAAGCGGGCGCAAGGGGGTTTTCTCCGCAGGAAGTAAGGCGCGTCACCGCTCTAGGAAAAAAAACGCGGAAGTACCGCTGTGGAGCAGGCGCGAAACGGCCCAACAGCCCCTCTCGGGGCACGTTCGGTTGTCGAAACAAGAAAAAAGGGTGGAGTGAAAAAGGAGGAAGGATGGTGCCGAAGACCGGACTCGAACCGGTACGGATTGCTCCACACGCCCCTCAAACGTGCGCGTCTACCAATTCCGCCACTTCGGCACTAAGGCCATTCTATCGAGAGGCCGGGGACTCTGTCGAGCCTTTCCCGACCCCGAGGGATCAAATCACTGCGGCGGCGTCGCTGGAGCTTCGGCAGCGGGGGCCGCCGAGTCCGTAGCGCCGGTTGCCGGGGTGGTCGCGGGCGCCGTCGGAGGCTCCGTGGCCGTCGGCGCCGGGGTGGTCGCCGTCTCCGGCACTGCCGGCTCGTCGTCGATCACCGAACTACCGCCGCCGCGAGTCAGCATGACGATCGTCATGGTCGTCACGATGAACATCACGAACGAAGCCACCGTGAGCTTGTGCAACACGTTGGTGGCGGAGCGCGCGCCGAAAGCGGTCTGCGTACTGCCGCCGCCGAAAACGGAAAGATCCGCGCCTTTGCCCTGTTGGAACAGAACCACGAGGATCAGGAAGATGCAAACGATGACGTGGAGCAGATACAGCAGGAAGATCACGGGTGTCTTCTCCTTGGTGCACTCCCGCCGAGCGAGGCGGAGCGCGCCATGATAGCAAGGAATTTCTCCGCGTCAAGACTAGCCCCGCCGACGAGGAATCCGTCAACGTCCGGTTCGGCCGCGAGTTCCGCCGCGTTCTCCGGTTTGACCGAGCCGCCGTAGAGCACGCGCACGGGCGCGGCCACCGCCTCGCCGAGGGCCTGTTGAAGTCGCCGACGCACCAAGGCGTGAGCCTCCTGGACTTGGTCCGGACGGGCGGTGTCACCGGTGCCGATGGCCCACACGGGTTCGTAGGCCAGGGCGAACTCCTCTGCGCGGCGGTCCGCGAGGGCGACGAGCAGGGCCTCGACCTGCCGGAGCAACACCGCTTCGGTTCCGCCCTGCGCACGCTCCGCCGCGGTCTCGCCGAAACAGAGAATCGGCCGCAGGCCGGCGCGGAAGGCGGCCACGGCCTTGTCGGCGACGACGGAGTCGGTCTCGGCGTGATCGCGCCGGCGCTCGCTGTGGCCGACGAGGACCCACGCACATCCCGCGTCCACGAGCTGCTCGCCGGAGACATCCCCGGTGTGGGCACCCGCTGCCTCGGCATGGAGATCCTGGCCGCCGAGTTCCACCGGGCTGCCCGTGAGCACCGAGGCGATGGCGGGTAGGAGGGGAAACGACGGAAACAGCACGACCTCCGGCCCGTCCGCCGTTACGGCCGAGGCCACGGCGCGGGCAAGGAGCTCCGCCTCGCCGCGCATCAGGTGCATCTTCCAGTTGGCCGCCACCAGGGGCCGGCGGCGGGGGCTCACGGCGACTCCAGGACGGCGACCCCGGGCAACGTTTTACCGGCGAGGAATTCCAGGGACGCGCCGCCGCCGGTCGAAACGTGGTCGATCTTCTCGGCGACCCCGGCCTGGTGCACGGCGGCGACGGTTTCGCCGCCACCCACGACGGTAAAGGCGTCGAGCACCGCAAGAGCAGCGGCGATCGCCCGCGTCCCGGCGTCGAAGGGCGGCCGTTCGAAGACGCCCAGGGGGCCGTTCCAGAACAGCGTCTTGGCTCCCCCCATGGCACGGATGTAGGCCTCGCGGGTAGCCGGCCCAATGTCGAAAGCCCGCGCACCGGCGGGCAGGGCGTTCGCCGCGACCACGGCGGCCTCGGCGGAGGCCTCGAGCGACGGCGCCACCACGAGATCCGTCGGCAGCAGAACCTGGACGCCGCGCGCCGTAGCCTGGGCGAGCAAACCCGCGGCGTCGTCGAGTTGATCCTGCTCGTACAGCGAATCGCGCAGGTCGTAGCCCAGGGAAGCCAGGAAAGTGTTGGCCATGCCCCCGCCGAGCAGGAGGACGTCGAGCCGGGGCAAAAGGTTGACCAGAGTGTCGAGCTTGTCCGCGATCTTCGCTCCTCCCACGAGCGCGGCGAAGGGCCTATCGGGCGCCGAGAGCAGGCGGCCGAGAGCCGCCACCTCGCGCACCACGAGCCGGCCCGCCGCCGAGCGAGCCACCCGCTCGGGAACCCCGACGACGGAAGCATGCGCCCGATGGGCAGCACCGAAGGCATCGTCGACATAGACCGGGGCGAGGCTCGCCAGCGCGGCGGCGAACACCGGATCGTTGCCCTCTTCCCCGGCATGGAAGCGGAGGTTCTCGAGCACGGCCACTTCGCCGTCGGCCAGCGCGGCCGCCGCGGCCTCCGCGGGCGCCCCCACGGCATCCTCGGCGAAGTGCACCGGCGCCCCCAGCAGCCCGCCGAGGTGTTCCGCCGCGGGCTTGAGGCTGAAGCGGGGGTCCGGCCGGCCCTTTGGGCGGCCGCAATGGGACGCCACGAGCAGCCGGGCACCGCGGCCGGAAAGCTCCCGGATCGTCGGCAGGGCCTCCACCAAGCGGGTGTCGTCGAGTACCCGTCCGTTCTCGAGAGGGACGTTGAAATCGACGCGCAGAAACACACGGGTACCGCAGAGATCACCGAGGTCGTCGAGAGTCCTCAACTGGGGCATGGGAAAGCTCCTCGTTTCAAGAAGTTCCGAGGTGGAGCAGGAGGTCCGCAAGACGGTTCGCGTAGCCCCACTCGTTGTCGTACCACGCCACCACGCGCGCTAACCGCCCCCCAACCACCTCGAGCAGCGGCAGATCGACCGTCGCCGAATGGGGGTCGCCGATGAAATCGACCGAGACCAACTCCTCTTCGGTAACGGCGAGGATCCGTCCCAGGGGGCCGTGAGCGGCAGCGCGAAAAGCGTGCCGCAGCTCGTCGGCGGTGGTGGGTCGCGACAGCGTGGCGGTGACGTCCACCAGCGAGCCATTGGGCACGGGGACGCGAAACGCCAAGCCGGCGAGCTTGCCCGCGAGCGCGGGCAGAACCAGCGGCAAGGCGCCCACGGCGTCGCTCGTCGTGGGGATGATGTTGAGTGCCGCGGCGCGTGCCCGCCGCGGATCGACGTGGGCCATGTCCATGAGCCGCTGGCTGTTGGTGTAGCAGTGCACGGTGTCGATCAGGGCCTGTTCGATGCCGAATTCGCGCTCGAGAACGAGCAACACGGGCGCCAGGCAGTTGGTCGTACACGAGGCGTTCGACACCACGTGGTGCCGGTCAGGGTCGAAACTCTCGTGGTTGACGCCGAAGCAGAAAGTCGCGTCGGCACCCTCCGCGGTCGCAGACACCACCACGCGCCGCACGCTGCCCCCCAGGTGGGCCGCCGCCAGCGCCCGCGTCCGGAACTGGCCGGTGGCTTCGACCACCACCGTGGCCCTGGTCGTCGGCCAGGGAATCCGCGCCGGGTCCGCTTCGCGAAACAGTGGGATCGTGCGGCCGTCGACGACCAAACCCTCGGCCGAGGCCGCGACCGTACCGGGAAACCGGCCGTGCAGCGAGTCGTGCGCCACCAGCCGAGCCAGCGCCCCCGGGTCGGCCTGGTCGTTGAGCGCCACGAGCCGCAGTTCCGGCCGGTCGCGGGTGAGTCTCAGCAACGCGCGACCGACGCGGCCGAGGCCGTTGATGGCGAAGTGGACGGTGGTCATCGTGTTGGACGTCCGCCAGCGAAGCAGCCAGCCGACGGCGGGCGAGTCTACCATCGCGTTCCCAAGCGGGTCGGCACGGCGCTTGCTGCCGACGCCCCTCTTCGGCACCTCCTTGCCGTTTTCGGGAGAATGAATCCATGTCGCTGCGCACCCGACTCGTCTTGCTGCTGCTCGCCCTCGCCACGCTGTTGGCCATGGGCGAGTTCTGGTTGATCCGCACCTTCTCCCAAGATCTGCGCAAAGAGCTCGAGGACACCGCCACCACGGTCTCCCGGCGGGTCATTCAGATCTTCGCCTTCCAGTCGGATGACGCCGAGAAGAGCGAAGGGGTGACCACGGGCGAGCCCCGAATCGTGCAGGAGGACATCCGGATCATCGCCACTCCCCAGAGCCCCGCGGCGGAAGGTGGGCCGCCCCCGGAGCAGCGGATCCGCGTGGTGACCGAGGCCGGTCCAGGCGGCGAGCCCGAGCTGCGAATCGAAGGTCTCGCCGGGTTGCCACCGACCGCCGGGGTGCTCCCCGGCCACGGCTGGATCGAGCAAACCGAAGACATCCGTGGTCCCGGTGCCGCGGGGATCCGCTTACCCGCGATCCCCATTCCCACCGATGGCCTCGAAAAGGCGGTCGATCGTTTCGCCGGTCGCATGTTGGTGGCGACATTGATCCTCCTCGGTCTAAGCCTCGGCCTCGCGGTGTGGGTCGCCCACCGGGTGACGGCGCCGCTTGGCGCCCTCGTGGCGGCGGCCGAGCGACTTGGCCAAGGCGACCTCGGAACCCGCGTCCCGGCGCGGGCCAGCGGCGAGGTCGGTCGCGCCCTGGTCGCCTTCAACGCCATGTCCGACCGGCTCCGCGCTCTCGATGCCGATGCCCGCGTTCTGCGCGCCCGCGAGCACCTCTCGGAACTCGGCGAAGTCGGCCGCGGGTTCGCCCACAGCCTGCGCAATCCGCTGAACGCACTGGGTTTGGCGGTCGACGAGCTGGCTCGCCAGGAGCCCACGGCCGCCGGAGCCGAGCACGCTCGGGAGCTCGCGGGGCGCGCCCGCCGGCAGATCCGCCGCATCGACGAAGCCCTGCGCGCCTTTCTCGTCCTCGGCAGCGACGGCGGGCGGGCGGTCACGGCGCCGGTCGAGCTTCGGGCGGTCGTTCGAGACGTCGCCCTGGAGCTCGCCCAGTCGCGCCCCGAGGGCAAGGAGACCGTGCGCGTGGAGGTCGTTGCGGAAACGTCGGTCACGGTCGAGGGGGTCGAGGCGGAAATCCGCGCCGCCCTCCAGGCCCTGGTCGTCAACGCCGTCGAAGCCAGCCCACCGGGTGGGCTGGTGCGCGTCGAGCTCGAGCCCCGGCCCGACGGCGGTGCCCGGCTGACGGTCGACGACGAAGGTCCGGGTTTGCCGGAGGAAGTGCGGCGCCGACTGTTCACCCCCCACGTGACGACCAAACCCGCCGGGGCGGGCATGGGCCTCTACCTGGCCCACCGCATCGCGGCCACCCGCTACGGTGGCCGGCTCGACTTCGAAGATCGCCCGACGTGTGGCACCCGGGCGCGCCTCGAGCTGCAAGGCCGAACCCGAGAAGGGGGTGGTGACCATGGCTGAATGGCGCATCCTGGTGGTCGAAGACGACGACGATCAGCGTCGCCTGCTCGCCGAGCTACTGGCGGCGGAGGGCCACCTGGTGGCCTCGGCGAGTTCGGTCGAAGCCGCAACCACGGAGTTGGCTCGCTCGCCGGTCGATCTCGTGATCTCCGACTGGCGCCTCGCGGGTCGCGATGGCATGTCGCTGCTGGCCGAGATCCGCGCCGAACACCCGACGACAGGGTTCATCATGGCCACCGCCTACGGCACTATCTCCCACGCCGTCGAAGCCGTGCGCGCGGGGGCCGACGACTACCTGCCGAAGCCCTTCGAGCGCGCCGCGCTGTTGCTGGCGGTCGAGCGCACCCTGCGCTCCCGCCGCCTCGAGAACGAAAACCGGCGGCTCGCGGAGGAGGTTGGGGACCGCGACCGCTTGGTCGACCTGATCGGCCGCTCACCCTCGATGCAAAAAGTCTTTCGGCGCGTGGAGAAGCTCGCCGGCACCGAGGCGACCGTGCTCCTGGGGGGCGAAAGCGGCACCGGCAAGGAGCTGGCGGCGCGCGCGCTGCACCAACTTTCGCGGCGCGCGGGCGGCCCCTTCGTGGCGGTCAACTGCGCCGCGATTCCGGAAACCCTCGTCGAAGCCGAGTTCTTCGGAGCCGAGCGCGGGGCCTACACTGGAGCCGACCGCGCCCGGGCGGGGAAGTTCGAGGCGGCACAGGGCGGAACCTTGTTTCTCGACGAGGTCGGTGAGTTGCCTCAGGCGATCCAGCCCAAGCTGTTGCGCGCGCTCCAGGAGCGCCGCATCACGCGGGTCGGCGCCACCCGCGAGCTCGACGTCGATGCGCGAGTGATCGCGGCGACCAACCGCGATCTCGCCGCCGAGGTAGCCGCGGGCCGCTTCCGCGAGGATCTCTACTATCGCCTGAACGTCGTCGCGGTCACCATGCCGCCCCTGCGCGAGCGCCGGGAGGACGTGCCGCTGCTGGCCGAACACTTCCGGGAGCGCTTCGCCCGCCGCCACGGCACCCGGGTCGAACCGTTCTCGACGGCGGTGCTGCGGCGCCTGGTGGAGTATCCCTGGCCGGGCAATGCGCGGGAGCTCGCCAACGCCGTCGAGCGCCTGGTGCTGCTGGCGGAAGACGGTGTCGTCAGCCCGGCCGACCTCCCGGCCGAGCTCGCCGCTCCGGCCCGTACGAGCGGCGGCTTCCGCTTGCCCCCCGGGGGCCTGAGCTTCGAAGAGCTCGAGCGCGACCTGCTGGCCCAAGCCTTGGAGCTCGCCGCGGGCAACCGTGCGCGCGCGGCACGCCTGCTCGACTTGCCCTACAAGGCCTTCCTCTACCGGTTGGAGAAGTTCGGGCTGTGAGCCCTCTCCCCTCTTCTCTCGCTTTCGGCATCGACCTCCCCATTTCGGGATGCCGATCGCGCCAAGGGCTGTAAAATCAACCCAAATCACCCTGGCACAGCGGCTGCACTGTGGGTTCCCGACGCGAGCGAAACGGATTCGCGAGTCCAAGAATCGAGAAGGAGACACCCCATGAACATCAAACTGTGGATCGGCGCCGGACTGCTGGCGACCGTGGCGTCCTTGGCCCCCTTGGCCTTCAGTGCGGGAGAGCGGATCGAAAAGAAAGTGGTGATCGTGAACGGCTCCGGGCCCCATCACGACTTCGCCGACAAGGTCTCGATCACCGACGCCGACAGCCTCGCGATCGGCGAGACCCGCGACTACACGAGCCCCAGCGGCAAGTCCTTCACCCTCACCCGCGACGCCGAGGACCATTGGACACTGCGCGGCCTGGGCAAGGAATTCGGCTTCGGCGGCGCCCCAGAAGATCTCGAGATCGCTGGCGGCGCAGGCCAGGTCAGCGTCAACAAGCGGATCATCGTCCTGGACGGCGACAGCGACGGCGAGGAAGCCGAGATCCACACGATCGCCGGCGGTGGCGATGGCGAAAAGCGCGTCGAGGTGTTCGTGGATCGCGCGGGCGATGGCGAGCCGGTCGTGCAGAAGATCCTGGTCAACGGGCAAGAAGCCGACGCCGACGGCCAGAATGTCAAGATCATCGTCAAGAAGGACGGCGCGGAAGGCGCGCCCCATGCGATCTGGATCGGCAAGGACGGTTCGCACCACGAGGGTCTCGCCGGCCAAGGTTTGATGATGATCGAGACCGAGGACATCGCGAGCAGCGGCGGCGCGCCCGAGAACGCCACGATGGTCGAGATCACCCGTGAGAGCGGCAGCGAGGGCGAGCGCCGGGTCGAAAAGCGTGTCTTCCTCTTCGTCTCCGAAAGCGAGGAAAACTGAGCCCCCCGCACCCCCCGCCCAGCCCGAGCCGGCGGGGGGTCAAGCGAAGAACCGCGGCGTCTCCGCCATCACCCGTGGCGTGGCCTCCGCGGTCAGCGTTTCCCCCAGGGTAGAGCGGTAGCGGCCGAGACCGAGGGCCAGCAGCGAGCGGTTACGGCCCCGGCGCTTGGCTTCGTAGAGCGCTTCGTCCGCCAGTGCCAGGAGCTCGGCGGGGCCGGGCACGTAGAGCTCGGGAAACGAGGCGATGCCCAAGCTCGCGGTGATCGGAATCGGCTGGCTGGCCTCGCCCCCCGAGCCGATGTCCAGAGCCTCGATGGCCCGGCGCAGCCGTTCGGCGCGGTCCAAGGCCACCGCGCCCTCGGCACCAGGCACCATCACGACGAACTCCTCGCCGCCGTAGCGGGCCACCACTTCCCCCTCTCGCGCCTCTCGGCGCAACGCGCGGGCCACTCCGGCGAGCACGCGGTCTCCGGTCGAATGGCCGTGGGTGTCGTTGATGCGCTTGAAATGGTCGACATCGACCAAGATCGCCGCCAGCGCGCCGCCGCCGTCGTAGGAACGCGCGAAGGCCTCGGCCAAAGCACGCTCGAGGACGCGGCGGACGACCAGGCCCGTCAGACCGTCCTCCCGCGCTTCGCGGTCGAGGACCGCGCGATGGAGCCAGGCGGCGAGCTGTGGGCGCAGGTTGTCGAGCAGCCCGACGTCCCCCGGGGCGAGGCGGCGCGGGTCACACCACAGGCGCAACCGGCCCAGAACCTGGCCTTCGGCCTGGAGCTCGCGCTCGACCAGCAGCCAGTTGGCCCGGCGGTGGAGACCGGGCATGGGGGGCGGCACCGGGTCCGGGTCCGGCTCGCCCTCCTGGATGCGCCCCGAGGGGCCGGCCCAGAAGCTCAGCCCGCCGGATTCGAGCTGATACCAGTGAAAGGGCAGGACCCGCAGGCACTCGGAGCGAATGCGGCCGGCCAAGTCGACCAACTCGAAACCCGTGGCCGGCATGCGATCGCTGGCCAGCGTTACCTGCTCGAGCTCGACCGCGCGATGAGCGAAGGCGCCTTGCAGGAAGCTCGACCGTGCCGCCTCGAGGGCGAACAGCCCGAAGCCGACCAGGAGCACCGAGGCCAGGGGCCAGCCCGCGGCGAGCCCGGCAGCCACCACGGCCGCACCGAGCCCCCAGCCGAGCGCGTCCACCACGAGCGGCTGGACGGTGCGCCAAGCCCGCAAGGGTTCGCCCGGGCGGCGTAAACGCTGGTCCGCCAGCAGCAGTCCGGCAAAAACCGCGAGGTAAACCGCGCCGGCACCCGCCACCGCTGGCCAGGGCAGGACCCCGGGCAGCCAGCCCAGGATGCGGCCGGTGAAGGCCGCCGCCAGGGTTGCGAGCGCCGCCCGACCGGCGCTTTCGGCCACCCGTACGAAGCCGCGGCGTTCCTCGGGAGTGGACGGCGAGAGGTTCCACAGCAACCGCCGCCCGAGTTCGCCCAAGCCCAGCCCCACCGCGGCCAGCGCCCCCGCGGCCACGGGGCTGAAAAGGGCGAGCACGACGGGCAGGGCGAGCGCTCCGGAAGACAGCGTCGCGCCCGCAAAGGGCCGATGCAAGGAGCCCAAAGCCACTCCGGCGAGAACCACCAAGGACAAGTCTCGGCGAAAGGGCTCCTCGGTCCCTACTTCAAACCCGTACAACGCGGCCAGGAGCAGGCCGGCGAGCAGCGCAGGGGCGAGCGAGACGACAAGGTGGCGAGGAAGAGTCATGGTACCGAGTTCGATCCTATCCCTCGAGTCGTTTTCTCCTATCATCGCTGCCATGAGCACCCCCTCCTCCGTCGCCCTCGTCACCGGTGGCGGCACCGGTCTCGGCCGCGCCATCGCCCATCGTTTCGCCCGGGACGGTCGCGCCGTCGCCATCGCCTCGCGCAATCCCGAACACCTCGAGCCCACCCTCGCCGAACTGCGCGCCCTCGGGGCACGCGCCATCGCCGTCCGCACGGACGTCCGCGACCTTCAAGCCGTCGAAGAAGCCGTCGAGCGCACGGAAGCTGAGCTGGGGCCCATCGATGTGCTGGTCAACAACGCCGCCGGCAACTTCTTGGTCAAGGCCGAGGAGCTGTCGCCGAACGGCTGGCGCTCGGTCGTCGAAATCGTGCTGTACGGCACTTGGTGGTGCACGCAGACGGTAGGCAAGCGCATGCTCGAGCGGGGCGATGGCGCCATCGTCAACATCATCGCCACCTACGCCTGGACGGGCATGCCCGGCGTCGTGCATTCCGCCGCCGCCAAGGCCGGGGTGCTCGCCATGACCAAGTCCCTGGCGGTCGAGTGGGGGGACCGCGGCGTGCGTCTCAACTGCGTCGCCCCTGGCATCATGGTCACCGAAGGCGCCTCCGGCAACCTCAAGTTCGACACCCCGGAGATCCAGGAGCGCCTACGCCGCGCCGTGCCCGTCAAACGCCTCGCGACCCTCGAAGAAGTCGCTGCCAGCGTCGCCTACCTGGTCTCGCCCGAAGCCACCTACATCACGGGTGAAAACCTGACGATCGACGGCGGGTTCTCGCTCGGACGGGCGGCGTTTTAAGGCATCACCCGCGCCCGCACGATCTGGTCGCTGGCCCCGGGGCCGAACGCCTCACCTTCGAAGTGGCCGAGCACTTCGACGATCTCGAAGCCGGCGAGCTCGAGGAGGAGTTCGAGTTCACCCAGGGTGTACCAGCGAAGGACGGTGCGGGTAATGCGCTCTTCGTACTCCGGGGTGTCGGGTTCGCCGAGCAGCCATTCGAGGTGGACGGTGAAGGTCTGCCTCTCAGGGTTGTGTTCAGCGCGGGCGACGCGCCGGATGAACCGGCCGCTTTCCGGGTCGGTGCGCTCGATGTCCACCGCCATCTGCGGTGGTGAGGCCACGGCCTCGTAGTCGGGCTGGAAGCAGTCGAAGACGAACTCGCCGCCCGGGGCGAGGTGGCGGGCCACGGCGGCCAGGAAGGCGCGTTGATCGGCCCGCTCGACCAAGTGCTGGAGCACGCGGAAGGGCGCCGTGACGAGCGGGAAGCGTTCGCCGAGATCGAGGGTGCGGACGTCCGCCGCCACGGTACGCACGCGCTCGCGAACGACGGCTGGTTCCGTGGCCAGGTTCCCCGCCAGGCGTTCGAGCATGGCGGGCGAAGAATCGACCCCGACGATGGCCACCCCGGCGCGCGCCGTCGGCAACAGGATGCGCCCGGTGCCGCAGCCGAGCTCCAGCACCGGCCCGCCCGACCGCTGGGCCGCCGCGACGTAGAAGTCGATGTCGTGGTCGTAACCGGCGGCCTCGTAGTCGCCGTCGTAGAAGTGGGCGCAGGTGGCGTAAAACGCGGTCGAGTCATCACTCACGGCAAGAAACTCCTCACTCGGCGTCTCCCAGCCCGACGGCGGCCAGGAGACGAAGGGCGTTCGTGGTCGGCGCGAGGCCGGGGCGGGCGTGGTAGTCGAAGGACATGCGGGTGACGCCCAAGGCGTCGGTTTCGAGCGTCTCGCGGAAGTGAATCGCCACCGCTGCGACCGCGAGATCACCCTCGGCCAGCACCTCGAGATCGTGGGTGGTGATCGCCCCCAGGGCGCCGGTGGCCAGCAACCGGTCGAGAATTCGCGCCACCGCCACCCGCCGCTCCGCGCTGTTGGTGCCGCGCAGGACTTCGTCGAGCAGGTAGAGCACCCGGCGGCCCGGGGGTGGCTGCACCGCGAGATCGACCACCGATTTCAGGCGCTTGAGCTCGGCCAGGAAGAACGAAACGCCTTCTTCGAGGGAGTCTTCGACGGCGATGGAAGTGCCGAGCGCCAGGGGCGGCAAGGTCAGCTCGCGGGCGGCCACGGGAGCGCCCGCTTGGGCGAGCACGACGTTGGTGCCGAGCGAACGCAGGAACGTCGTCTTGCCCGACATGTTGGAACCCGTGATGAACAGGAACGTCCCCGCGGGGCCGAGCTCGGCGTCGTTGCCCACGCGCGCCGCGTTGGCGAGGAGCGGGTGACCCAGGTCCTGGGCCACCAACCGCTGGGCATCGGGGTCCACCGTCGGAAACGCCCAGTCGGGATGGGCATGAGCCAGCTCGGCGAAGGCCGCGAGGGTTTCCAACTCCCCGAGTTCCGCCAGCCAACTCCGCACCTGCCTACCGTACCGCCGTCGCCACGCCTCGAGCCCGGCGACGACGTGGAAGTCCCAGAGCAGGAAGACCTGGAGCAGCGGGTGAGCCACCGACCGCCGGGCCTCGGCCCAGTCGTTCCAGCGTTCGAGTAAAGCGACGGCACGGGACGGGCGGGTCGGGGGGAAAGGGCCCGGGACCCGCGGCTGAAGCTACTGGCGGGGTTCCCGGACCCTTCCCCCCCGACCCGCCCTCTCTCCGCCCCGACGCAGTGTCTCTGCCGCCGCGAGGACCG
>JANRLG010000214.1:0-2967 GCA_033762835.1 Thermoanaerobaculia bacterium | reverse complement strand
CGGCCATCCTGGCGGTCATCGACGGCGGCGCCGAGGCTTTGCCCGCCCAAGGCGAGTTCCTGTGGAGCGGCAAGAAGAGCCCCAAGGAGATTCTCGCGGCGGTGGGCATCAGTCTGTTCGTCCTGTTGATTCTCGGGGTCTTTTCAACCATGGCTCTGGTCACCCCGGGCGGCGGCGGTTGGTTCCTCTACTTCTTCATGATCCCGTTCAACTCGTTGTTCCCCTTTGCGCTGTTCGGGGGCAAGATCGCCGGGGCGATCGCTCTCGGGTGGATCTTCGGGGCGCCGATCTTGCGTCTGATCCTCCCGAAGACGAAAGCCGGCAAACGGTGGCAGAGCTCGGTGGGTCCCATCCAGTGGAGCGGCGGCCGCTCGAGCGGTGGTGGCTACTCCGGCGGCGGTGGCGGCGGCTACTCGGGGGGCGGCGGCAGCTTCGGCGGCGGCGGTGCGTCGAGTAGCTGGTGAGCCTCGGGTAGACTCCCCGCCGTGCGGCAATATCTGGATCTCCTGACCCGTGTTCTCGACACCGGGGTCGACCGCGGCGATCGCACGGGCACCGGCACGCGGGCGATCTTCGGCCATCAGATGCGGTTCGATTTGGCCGACGGCTTTCCCCTTCTGACCACCAAGAAGCTGCACTGGAAGTCGATCGTCCACGAGCTGCTTTGGTTCCTTACCGGTTCGACCAACGTGCGGGCTCTCCAGGCCCACGGGGTCAAGATCTGGGACGCCTGGGCCGACGCCGACGGCGAGCTCGGCCCCATTTACGGCCACCAGTGGCGCTCTTGGCCGACAAAGGACGGCGGCGCCATCGACCAGATCGCCGGGGTGATCGACGAAATCCGCCGGAATCCGGATTCGCGGCGCCTGGTCGTCTCGGCCTGGAACGTGGCCGAGTTGCCCAAGATGGCCCTGCCGCCGTGCCACGCTCTGTTCCAGTTCCACGTCGCGGCCGGGCGCCTCTCCTGCCAGCTCTATCAGCGCAGCGGCGACGTGTTCCTGGGGGTGCCCTTCAACATCGCGTCCTACGCCCTGTTGCTCGTACTGGTGGCGCGGGTCACCGGGCTCGAACCCGGCGAGTTCATCCACACTCTCGGGGATGCCCACCTCTACAGGAATCACTTCGACCAGGCACGCGAGCAGCTCACCCGCGCGCCGCGTCCGCTGCCCCGGCTGCGGCTCGACCCCGCAGTCAGGCGGCTCGAGGACGCGACGTTCGAAAGCCTGACACTTGACGGGTACGACCCACACCCCCACATCGCAGCGGAGATCGCAGTGTGAGCGTCGTGCTGATCGCCGCCCTCGGCCGGCGCCGCGAGATCGGCAACGACGGAGTCATGCCCTGGCACCTGCCGGCTGACCTGAAGCACTTCCAGCGCACTACCCGTGGCCACGTCCTGGTCATGGGCCGGCGCACCTTCGAGGCCACGGGGCTGCTGCCCGGCCGGCCCACGGTAGTGGTCACCGGGCGACCGGGCTTCGTGGCCCCGGGGGCGACCGTGGCGCCGACGGTGGCGGCGGCGATCGAGCTCGGGCGCGGACTGCCTGGCGGGGACGAGATTTACCTCTGCGGGGGCAGCGCGGTGTATCGCGAAGGCCTCGAACTCGGCGACGAGATGAACCTCACCTGGATCGACGGCGAGTTTCCCGCCGACACGTTTTTTCCCGAGTTCGATCCGGCGGTGTGGCGGGAGGTGGCGAGTGAGGAGCACCCGGCCGACGCGGCCAACGCCTACGCGTTGCGGTTCGCGCGGTATCGGCGGGTTCGGTAAGACCTCACCCCCTCGGTCCCCCTCTCCCCACCGCCCTCGAACCCGCCCCCGGGGGAAGGGGAAACCCGCTAGCGGCGGAACTTCTTGGCTTCCAACTCTTCGAGCGTCTTCGGCCAGTCGCCGCGCAGCAGCTGCGAAAGGGCGCGGTCCGCCAGCAACCGTCCGCCGGTCTGGCAGGTGGGGCAGTAGTTGGCCTCGTTCTCGGCGTAGACGATGCGTTGAACGGCCTTGCGACACACCGGGCAAGGCTGCCCGAACCGCCCGTGGACGGCCATTTCGGGCCGGAAGGCGGTCACTTTCTCCGGAAAGCCGTCGCCGGTCTCGCGCCGCAGACGTTCGATCCACTCCGTGAGGACCGCCTGGGTGGCGGCGTGGAGGGCGAAGTAGTCGGCGTCGTAGAGCTCTCGGGTGCGCTTGAAGGGGGACTGGCGGGCGCGGTGGAGAATCTCGTCCGAGTAGGCGTTGCCGATGCCGGAGAAAATCCGCGGGTCGGTCAGGGCCCGCTTCAAGGTGCGGTTTTCGGCCGTCAACGCGTCCGTGAAGGCCGCGAGATCCGCCTCCAAGGGCTCGATGCCGCCGCGGTCATGGTCCGTCAGCTCGTCGGCATCGGCGACCAGGTGGATCGAGGCCCGTTTCTTCGAACTCGCCTCGGAGAGCAACAAGGTGCCGGTGGGGAAGTCGAAGGCCGCGAGGTCCGTCTTCTTGCCCAACTTCGCGCCGACCTTCCGCCAATGCAGCCGGCCCGAGACCATCAGGTGGATGACGACGAAGGCTCCGCCCTCGAGCGCGAAGACGATGCGTTTGCCGATCCGCGACACCCCCGTCACCCGCTGGTCCGCGATCTCCACGATCGTTGGCCGTACGGAACGCAACAAGAAGGGGCTTCCCAGCCGCAGCCGCTCGAGGGGCTGCCCCACGATGCGCGGAGTCAGGGCTTCCAGGTAAACGACGATGTCGGGTAACTCGGGCATGGCGAGGACTTGGCTTCCTCGGCCGAACTAAGGCCGTAACAAAAAGTGCACCGAATCACGGCAAGTAACGGCGTAAGTCATTTTCCGAGATAGCTTTGCCTGCCTAGGCTTCGACCTATCGCCGAGCCACATTTCGAGCGCTGGGTGCGTTTTTGGGGACTTCGGGCTTTGTGGTTCGTGGTTGTCCGTTGTCGTCTGCGGCGAAGACCGGCGGGGTAAACCCGG
>JANRLG010000213.1:0-10574 GCA_033762835.1 Thermoanaerobaculia bacterium | reverse complement strand
GTTTCCCTACCCTCTTCAGGTAATGGCCGATGCAATCTACCGAGGGCTGGGTGTCGACGAAGCCCGACGTCAACTCGACTTGGCCGCGGCGCCAACCTATGGCGAATGGTTGCGCCAGAGATCGGACCTTGAGAGGGATCTTCTCAAACACGCCATTAGAGGCCCGGTCGCGCTCGCTAGTACTCCAGAGGAGGCGGCGGTCGTCGAGTTCGGCCTCGCTGTAGTAGAAGGAAGCCTACTCCGCCTGGCGGGAAACAGCTGGAAGAGGTTCCTGGAGAATGCCTGAGCCGCCAGCGACTCGTACTCTTCCGCCCGTTCCAAGCTTCACGCGTTTCGTGTGGCTGTTTTTCTGTCAGCCGCTGAAGCTCCACCACTTTCTAGAGAACTGGGGAATCGATCCTAAAGCCTCGCTCTGGCAGCTTCGTGGCCCACTCTTAAGGGGTGAGGGAGTGGTTCGGCCCGTGGTACTCAGATTCCTTGGAGTTCTTCTGCTTCCAGCCCTTCTCGTCCCGCTATGGGGTATCGTGGATCCTGCTCACCTAGGTCAGGCGGCCTTGGGCGTGGCCTTGGGCGTGGCCTGGGGCGTGGCCGTTGGCGTGGCCGTGGGCGTGGCCGGGGGCGTGGCCGCGGGCGTGACCTTGGGCGTGGCCTTGGGCGTGGCCTGGGGCGTGGCCGGGGGCGTGGCCGGGGGCGTGGCCTGGGGCGTGGCCGGGGGCGTGGCCTTGGGCGTGGCCTGGGGCGTGGCCTTGGGCGTGGCCTGGGGCGTGGCCGGGGGCGTGGCCTGGGGCGTGGCCGGGGGCCTGGCCGCGGGCCTGGCCGCGGGCCTGGCTTTAACGAGACTCGTAGATTTCGGCGTCGGGGTGCTTACCGTCGCGCTGCTTTCAGTCCGCGCTCGCTGGAAGTCTAAAGAGAGCCGCGCTCGGCTCTCCCTCTGGCTGCCTTACCGCCACCACGACCTCCTCTACTTTTCTCTTCCGGGTCTGCGTTCTTTTCTCGTTGACCTCGCCGACGAAGATCCAGTGATCGCTCGCGAGCGCATCGCAGAGGCATCCGCGTCGATCGGTCAAAAGCGCCCGGCGCGGGAAGCTCTCGCCGAGTTGACCGCGAGGGACTTCGAGCGGGCAGCGAGGAATCGGCGGTTTGACGCAATTACCTCCGGCCAGCTACCTTTCACGCCGGCACCGAAAACGGAGGGCGTCTCAGGTCCAATCCTCGCCGTACTCACTGCATCGGCAGATCTCCTGGCTTCGCAAGCTTCCTTGAGCCACTCGCGCAAACGCAAGTCGCTTGAAGCGGCGGAAGAGCGCCTGGTTCGCGAGCAACAGGCCCTCACGCGATCGCCACGCTTGACATTCGAAGAACGCCGGCTGCAGCGCACCCTAGCAGTTTGGCGACAGGTGATCGCCGAGGAACGTGTCGAGTTGGAACGCAACGCGGCGGCCCAGCCACAAGTTCCGACTCCCTTCATAGCAGGGCCGATCCTCTCTACCCGAGATCGCCAGCTCTTTCGCGGCCGCCGGGACCTTGTGGAACTGATCGACCACGACCTAGGCGACGACCGTCGGGGGGTCTTACTCCTCTTCGGCCAACGCCGGATGGGCAAGTCCTCTCTGCTCAACCTCCTGCCGACTCAGTTGGGGGCCCGAGTGGTGGTGGTGAGCTCTAATTTCCAGAGGCTTAGCGGAGAAGACGACCGAAGCCGACCGGACCTGGTGGTGATCTCCGCAATCGCCAAGTCCCTCCGACAGCCCCACGGTTCTCGCTCAGATGGCTGGTCCGGTTCGCTAGCCTGGCTCGAGAACCTGGATCGCGTTCTCGAGCGGGACAGCCGGCGACTACTCGTCACCATCGACGAGGTCGAAAAGCTCGAGACCGGACGACGAGAGGGCTGGGTGGGCTTGGACTTCCTCGATTTCCTGCGTGCCGCGGGAGATCAACTTATCGCAACTCGTTTCCTACTCTCAAGCGCCTATCGGCCCTCCCGTCTGGGCCACGACTGGAGCGATCGCCTGATCAGCGCTTTGCCGCGCGAACTCGGGCCACTCGACCCGGACTCGGCGCGATCCCTGCTCATGGAACCGGAGCCTGGGTTCCCCGACATTTATCCTCCCGGAGGTGTCGACCGCATTCTCGAGCGGACAGGGCGACACCCGTTCCTACTCCAGCTGGTTGGAGACAAGCTGTGCTTTCACCTCAATTCCGTCGGACGCCTGAAGGCCGCCGAAGAAGACCTCGATTGGGCGTTCGAAGCGGCTCGCAGCACGGCTTCGGAAGTCTTCGACGAGCTCTGGACACAGCGGACGCCAGAGGAACAATCGCTTCTGCGAGACACCGTTCGAGAGGGCAAAGCTCGGAAGGATTGCGAAACGCCTCGCCGCGAGCTTGAGCGCGACGGCTTTCTGACGTCGGACGGCCGCATTGCTTTTCCGCTGTTCGGCGAGTGGGTCGACGGGCAGCGATGACGTGGACTATCCGTGCCCTCTTTCCCGGCTAGCGGATTCCGGGTGTGGGAAGCGCTCGTCGTAGGAAGAGGATGCCCGAAGCGGGCTTCCGGTGCAACTCGGGCGGGGTGACATCCACCACCCACCCGAAGACGAGCTGGGTAGGTCGGCGACCGACCTTGCCGCCGTTCGCCGCTTGCCACCCCAGGAACGGGATCGACTTCGGCACCGCTCGTGGAGCCCGGAGGAAGAGCTGGGCGGGCAGCGGGGGCGACCTCTCCCGCTCGGCCGACTCACTGGCGCCGACGACCGACCGGTGTACGCCCCGGCGTGGGCGCTCTGTCGGAGAGTCGGGCGCCAGCTGGTGGCTTCGACGGTCAGTCTTCTCGGGAGCAGCGCCGGAGTTGCGGCGGAAACCGGCTTCGGGCATGATGTTCCTGCCCTTCTCTCCTCCCTCACTGGAGGCCGATCCGCGGCAAAACCTCCCCCCGACATCCAAGAGTCCGGACAGAGGACAGCGAGCAATGCCTGGGTGTCACCCGCCGGCCTGCGGCCGTCGGCTGAACCCAGGCGCTCGGCCTTTTCGCCCTTCGGGCTCAAAGGCGGCCCACCCCTGAACCCTGCCATTTCGACGAAGGAGCGCGTCTTCCTCCCCCTCCGACAGAGCGCCCACCTCGGGGCGTACACCGGTCGGCCTTCGGCGCCAGTGAGCCGGCTGGGCGTGCGAGGTCGCCCCCGCTGCCCGCCCGGCTCTTCCTCCGGGCTCCACGGTCGCGGCCGAAGCCGATCCCTGCCCCGGGGTGGCACGCGGTGAACGGCGGCAAGGGCAGTCGCCGCCCTACCCCGCTCCGGCTCTGGGAGCGTTAGAGAGAGGTACGAGGCTCCGCTCCCCGGCTCAGCTGGTCCGCCCAGCGAATCAAGGAGGGTACGCGGTGGCTGCCGGCCATCGCTTGAACGGCGTCGGCCGCCTGGTCGAGCTCGAGACCAACGGCCGAGACGAAGAGCGGTCGCTTGCTGTTTCCGCGGTATACCTCGCAGGCAGCGCCGGCCCCCTGGAACCAGGTCTTCGCTACGCCGACGACAGCGGCCTTCCCTTCGAGCGCTCGATGCAGGTGGGCGCCCAGACCGGCTTTGCCGTCGCCATCCAGCCAGACGAAGCCATCGACCACGACGACCTGCGGCAGCTCGGGGAGGGACCCGAGCACGGCAAGGAGCGGTGGCAGCTCCCGGCGGTAGAACTCTCCCGGTTGGTAGGGCGCGAGCCCTTCGACGATCACGACGACCTCCCGCACTGGGACGGCCTCAGTCCAGCCGCGGGCGATCACGAGCCCGGCGCGGGCTCGCCCGTTGGTTTCGTCGTAGCCGACATCCACGAATCCAATCATCGAGAAGAGCCTCCGCCGGAGGGGGCCGAGCATGCCATGGGCCGAGCCGTTTCTGGCGTCGCTCCCCCGCCGCGTCTGCGCTTGGCCCACCATGCGCCACGGTGGCATTCCTCGTTTGCATTTTTCGCGGACCTCATTGCAGCCTCTCCGGAACAGGAGCTTCCGGAGTCCACCATGCGCCGTTCCCGCTTCTCCCCGCCCCTCTCGCCAGAGCCGGCTTCGGCCTCGGTCTCTGACCTCACGACCTTCTTCGCTCGGCTCGATGCTCGGCTCGACGAGATCGAGCTTCGGCTGCGGGAGCTCGAGGAGAATCGGCCGAAGCACCGACCTCGGTATGCGAGCCCGGACGAGCTGGCCCGCGAGTATGGGATCGCCGAGCAGACACTTCGCGGCTGGTTGTTCTCGAGGGCCGAGAATGGCCTGGATGACGTGATCGTCACGCAGGGCCGGCGGCTCTATCTCGACCGGGAAGCGTTCGCGCGGTGGTTTGCGAGGGGAGAGGATCGCCCGCGGCAACGGACGGGGAGGAAGAACAGGGGGCGGACCGATGGCCCGCCCCAGGAGGGTGCTTAGGTGGCGTCTTGATCGACGTCTTCGAGGATCAGCTTGCCCAACGCTTCGGCCTGCTCGGCCCAGCGCTCGGCGCGCTCGCATCGCCGGGTAGTCTCTTCATCAAAACCGCAGTCGAACCGCTCCTCGGCCTTGCTGCGCAGGTAGGCGGCGATCAAGAGGAGATCCTCCCCTGCCGCGCGGAACTCCTCGTCCATCAGCTCGCAATCCTCGTCGGGGCCGAACTGGTTCAGCTCGTAGATCCACGCCTGGAGGATCTCGCCGAGTCGGAGGACGGCGGCCAGGTCTTCCCGGTCGCGAAAGCGCCACGCGAAGGTTCGGCGCAGGAAGTGGTCTCGTTCTTGGAAGTCACTAGAATCGGTCTGGTTACTCATGGTGTCTCTGGCTCCATGGGTGGCTAGGCTCGGCGGTGTGTTCCTAGGCACGCCGTCGGGCCGCTTCGTTGGATTCCGAGGTCTCCCTCGGACTTCGGTTCAACTGGCCGCTCTCCCGGCGGCGCCGGTTCCCTCCTTCCTCCCTCTCGCTTCGTCAGACGTTCAGCAGCCGGCGCACGAAGCGCGGCGCGACTTCGGAGCGGTGCACTTTCGCGAGATGCACGTAACGGTCGATCAGCAGGATTCCGCCGTGACCGAGAAACGTCGCCAGCTCGGGGCCGGTGGCACCCAACATTGCCACCCAGGTGGCAGCGGTGTGGCGCAGGTCGTGGAAACGGAAGTCCCCGAGGTCGGCATTCTTCCTCGCCGCTTCCCAGGCGTCCCGCGGAAACTGCGGCTCGGTCGGCCCGGGCCCGAACACCCACGGCGACGAACCGCGCGCGAGCTGCCGCAGGGCCTCCACGCCTTCCCCAGACACGAACGCCACCCGCTCCCGGCCGGCCTTCGTCTCCGGTAGATAGAAGGTGCCGCGGTCGAGGTCCACCTCGTCCCAGCGCAAGGCCAGCAGCTCACTTCGGCGGAGTCCGGACGACAGCGCGACCTTGACCATGGCTTCGAGCCGCTGTTTCCGGAACGGCTCGCAAGCTGGGATCAGTCGCTCGAGCTGCGCATCGCTCAGGAACCGAACACGCACGCGCGGCTCCTTGCAACGCTTCGTCGCCCGGACCGGGTTCGTCTGGAGCCAGCCCCGCTCGACGCCCACCGAAAGCACGGCCGAGAGCGCGGCGAGGTGGCGGTTCACCGTCGCCGGGCCGCGGGTGCCTCGACGCATCTCGTCGCGGTGACCGGCGACGAAGGCGGGCGTCAGCAGCGATAGCCGCAGCTCACCCAGCGTCTTCCGCAGCTCGTTGATTTCATTGGTCCGCGTGCGGCGCGTCGTCGGCCGTAGGCCGCTGAACTGCGGCGACGCCAGATAGACCGCGATCAGGTCGGCCAGTGTTCGGCGATCCGCCTCGAAGACGAACTGGCCGAGCCGGATCTGGCGTTCGACTTCCTGCGTCCACACCTCGGCATCGGCGCGGCGGGCGAACTGCTTCGCCACCGGGGGATACCCCCGGCGTCGAACGCGGGCCATCCAAACCGTGCGGCCGGAGCGGACCTTCTTCTCGATGCTTGCCACCAGGTTGCCACCTCCCTCGATTCGAGAGGCTGGCACAAGTGGCTCAAGGAACGCAAGTTGCTGGTTTTGTTGGTGGGCCGTCAGGGACTCGAACCCTGCACCCGCGGATTAAAAGTCCGCTGCTCTAACCAGATGAGCTAACGGCCCGGCGCAGTATAGCCGAGGGGATGGGGGGATTTGGACACCTTTTCTCGAAACGATTCTCGACTCGGCGCCACCCTCGATCGGTGCCGGAGCGTGAGTCTCGGGTACCCGGCCGGCGACGCGGTTCTCGGCTGCCCCTGTTCTTGAAGTCATGGAGTTCTGATCATGCAAACACCCCCTGCCTACTTTCGGTTCACGGACACGGACGGGTTGCCCCGGTTCGTGATCCAGCTGGTCGATCCGGCGAAGATCGACCACGCTCGGCGCATCTTGGCCGGCAAGGAGAAGACGCGCATCCATGTGAACGGCACGATCGTCAAGGAGCCGGCGTCGTACAACCCCGGCTGGGCGTATCACCTGAAGCCGTCGTCGATCGACTTCTTCGAGTTCGCCGTGGAGGTCTGCGATGCCTCCATTCAGTATGTCGAAGATCACCTGGACGAGGTCGGCGGCTCGACGCTGCCCGGGGCGTTCTGGTGCCCGTGGTCGTCGCGGCTGGTGGACGAGGTCAAACCGCGCTGAAGTCAGGGGGCCGGGGTCGGTGTGGGCGAACCGCCGACCTCGGCCGCTTTGGGCACCAACACCCACATTCGGCCGCGGTGTTTCATGCGGCCGGCAATCTCGGCGGCTTCCTCCGTCGGCCCCCAGAACACATCTCCGCGCAGGGGCCCCGTGATGGCTCCGCCGGTGTCTTGGGCGATGACGAGGCGCTGGAGGGGCTGGTCCGGGGCGCCCGTTTGGGCCGACGGCGCGAGGGTATCGAGGTAGATCGGCGTACCGAGGGCCACGAACTGGCGATCGACGGCCAAGGAGCGTCCCGGGGTCAGCGGCACACCCTGGGTGCCCAACGGGCCCGGGCCGTCGAGCTTGCGGAAGAAGACGTAGGACGGATTTTCGTCGAGCAGGGCCGCGGCCTCGCCGGGATGGTCGACGAGCCACTGCCGGATGGTCTGCATCGAGACCGTCTCTTTGGTGAACTCGCCGCGCTCAATGAGCACTTTGCCGATCGCCACATAGGGCCGGCCGTTCTGGCCGCCGTAGCCGACTCGAACCACCGAGCCGTCCGCCATCACGACGCGGCCGGAGCCTTGGATGTGGAGGAAGAAGGCGTCGACCGGGTCGTCCACCCAGAGAAGTTCCAGGCGCCGTCCGGCGAGGGCTCCGCGTTCGATGGCACCGCGGTCCGGGTAGGGTTCGAGGCGATGGCCGGCCAGCCGCCCGCCGATGCGTTTGCCCTTCCATTCGTCGCGAAAGGCGCCGAGATCGACGTCGATCAGGTCCTTGGGACGCATCAGGAGCGGCGTCTGGTAGGCGCCGCCGCGTTGGCGGCTGCCGCGAAGGCTGGGCTCGTAGTAACCAGTGAAGAAGGCCTCCTGGTTGACGCCATCGGAAGCGGCGTGGGGCTGGAACTCGGTTTCGAAAAAGGTCCGTGCGGCGCTGTTCCCCTTGCCCACCCGGGCTGCCCGCCGACAGAGGTCGTGAACGGCTCCCGCGGGAAGAGCCGGCAGGGTGGACCGCTCCCCGAGCGGCGCCACCACCTTTTCGGCGGGCAGGCGCAACAGCGCGCCGCAGCTCTCCCGGAAGGCGCTGAGTGCTTCGGCCGCGGCATCGGCGCTCCAACCGGGAAGGTCGGGAAAGGTGGCTGGAGTGAGATCGAGCCGGGGCGGTGGCGGGGGTGGCGGCTCGACGACCGGTACCTGCGCCTCGTCGACGGGCGGTGGAGGTCCGCCGCGAACGAACCAGCCGGCGGTGAACCCCACGAGAGCACCGAGGCCGAGGAGCAAGGCGCCCACGAAGAGGCGGCCCCCGCGGAGGTCGGCCATCGGCGGCGGGCTGGGACCGTTCGGCTCGGGCTCGGAGGTCAAGGTTTGGCGGCCTTCATGCCCTCGTAGACGCCCCGGACGAAGTCGTCCGTCTTGAAGAAGCCGTCGCCCCATTCGGCGTCGAGATCCGCCAGGGGCTTGGCCGCAACCACCTCGTCCGCCGATTTTCCTTGAGCGACGAGGGCGGCGATCCAGACGCGGACCTTGTCGAGGGTGTCGCGGTAGGCCTGGAGCTCGGCCTTGCCGGCCAGCGGGCCATGGCCGGGAATCAGCTTGGTATCGGCCGAGATCAGGCCGAGCACGCGGTCGCAAGCGGCAATCGTGCCTTCGATGGAGCCGCCACTGCCGTAGTCGAGAAACGGCCAGAGGCCGTTGAAGAAGACATCCCCGAGGTGGACGACGTTGGCGCCTTTGAACCACACGATCGAGTCGCCGTCGGTGTGGGCGTTTTCGACGTGGAAGGCGTGGATTTCTTGACCGTTCAGGTGAAAGGTGACGGTGTCGTTGAAGGTGACGACGGGCAGCGCCGCGGCCGGCGAGGCCTTGACCGTTTCGTTGAAGCGGGCCATGAACTGGTCCGTCGACAGACGAATGCGGACGTTGTCGTGGGCCACGATCAGCACCCCCGCCTTGCCGAGGTTTTCGTTGCCGCCAGTGTGGTCGCCGTGCCAGTGGGTATTGAGCACGAACCGGATGGGCCGAGGGTCGATGGCTGCGATGGCTGCCCTGATCTTCTCCGTCAGCGGCGCGTATTGGTCGTCGACCAGGAACACGCCGTCGGGGCCGCTCGAGACGCCGAGATTGCCGCCGCGGCCGGTGAGCATGTGGAGGCCCGGCGCCAGCGCGGTGGCCTTGATTTCCACCTGGGTCATGTCGGGTCCCTGAGCGAAAGCAGGGGCAACGAATCCGAGGGCGAGCCAAGCGAAGCGTTGAATCGATGTCGGCATGATGGTCCTCCAGACTGATCGGCCCGGATGGTACCAGAGGCCTCCGGTATGCTCCCGGCATGGAGCGCTCGATCGCGGAGATCGCCACCGCCCTCGAGGCCGTGGGAACGCCCGAGCGAGCACGCGGGGCGAAGGCCTATCTGAAGAGCCCGCTCGAGTTCTTCGGCATCGATGCTCCGAGCTTGCGGGCCGAAGTCCGGACCTTTCTCGCTCGCCATCCGGAGCTCGACGACGCGAGGCTCGCAGCCCTGGTCGCCGGGCTCTGGGAGACCCGGAATCACGATTTACGCAGCTTCGGCCTGGGGCTTCTCGAGCGCCTGCCCCGTCTCGTCACGTGGGAGCGGCGCGAGCTGGTCGAAACGATCCTCCGCCGCGCCGGCACCTGGGCCCACGTCGATTGGCTCGCGGCCATGATCCTGAGCCCTCTCGTCCCCACCGACGCCCGCTGGCTCGAGACGCTCGACCGGTGGGCCATCGACCCCGACTTCTGGCTCCGCCGCGCCGCCCTCCTCGCTCTGCTCACCCCACTGCGCCAAGGCGGCGGCGATTGGGAACGCTTCGTCCGTTATGCCGACGGGATGTTGGCGGAGAAAGAGTTCTTCCTTCGTAAAGCCATCGGCTGGGTGCTCCGCGAGACGGCCAAGAAGCGGCCGGAGCGCGTGACCGCGTTCCTTGCCGAGCGCGGCAGCCGGGTCAGCGGACTGACCCGGCGCGAGGCGGAGAAGGGGCTGGCGAGGGCTTCCGCTTGAGTTCCCTTCTCACTTTCGGCGCTTCGAGCATTATGCTGTGACGATGAAAACGACCCTTGGCGCGATCGCATTGGTGGCTTGGGCCGCTGTCGCCCCTCCTCTCGCCGGTCAGCCCGCGCCCACGGATGCCGCTTGGAGCTTCGGCTCTTGGTCGTATTTCCCGGCAAGTCCGGCGTTCCTGTTTGCCACGCCCTGGGACCCGAATCGGGTCCTGGTCGTGGGTGACCGCTCGTGGATGGAGCTCGAGACGCCCGCACTGCCCCTCGGGCACCTGCTCCACTGGATGAAACCGACCTGGCTCAGTCCGGAGTGGTGGCGGGGCTTGCCTCTGGATGCGGCGTTGATCCCCCACGAAGCGGGCAAAGAGGGCTGGCTGGTCGTCCTCCTCGGAGGCGGCCTGGAGTTCGATGCGACCCTCGAAGTTTGGAACGCCCGCGAGCGCTCGCTTCTCCATCGCTTCCAGCTTTCTTGTCCTCAATACTCCTGTCCGTACGAGCTCGCTTGGCTGCCGGCAAGCGGAAGGACCCTCGAACCGACCCTCTTGGTCGGGTCGAGCCGAGGGCTCGAAGCTTACCGGCCTTCCGGCGAGTTGCTCTGGACTCAACCCGACCTGGCGGCGAAACGAGTGAACGTAGCCCAGGTCGACGGCGACCCCGGACTGGAGATCGTGACGACCGGAGGTGTGATCTTCGACGTCGACTCCCTCTCGGTTCAGGCCACCTTGGACCGAACCCTCATCGCCGACCTCGCCACGGTCGACCTCGACGGCGACGGAGACGAGGAAGTCCTCGCCGTCGGAGGTTCGCAATTCGTCGATGTCCTCGACGGAGCGACGGGTGCCTGGCTTCGGCGCATCGGCCCACTCCACTCCCTGGATTTGGGCAGACTCTACCTGCCGCCTGCCGAACCCGGGAAACCGCGGATTGGGTTCGCTGGAACGCAACCCGCGTGGTTCGTGACG
>JANRLG010000212.1:0-48282 GCA_033762835.1 Thermoanaerobaculia bacterium | reverse complement strand
GAGCTCCCAGATCCGCTCGGAGACGCGCTTCCCGCGCCGTCGGCTCGCTGGCCGCCGGTGGACAAACCGCGACGCCCGGCTCGGGGCGCACGGCGGTCTCCATTTCCGAGAGCAGCCGCCAGGCCTCGGCCAGGCGGTCGGCGGCGACGGCGGCCCCCACGGCGCGGTAGACCCGTTCGGCGTGGGCATCGGGGCTGCGCGGGAACCGGCGCTCGAGGTCGTCCGGAACCTCCCCGGCGGCGATCGCCGCCCGCCAGGCGGCCAGGGCCGCCAGCCTTTGCCCTCGGCGCTCCGCAATCTCGCCCAGGCAGCTCCAGGCGTCGGCGCGCAGGCGCGCGTCGGTGGCCGTCGTGGTCAGCTCCCGGCAGCCCGCGGCGGCGGCCGGTAGGGCGCCGCGGAGCAGCGCGGCCCGGGCCGCGACCAGGGCCGCCCAGCGGCCGAGCTCGCGGCGCGTGGGGGACGCTCCGGCGGCGGCGAGCAGGGTCCGGGCGCGCGCCAGGGTCGGCTCCGGGTCGACCCCGCGGGCGAGGGCCAGCAGCGCGGCGTTGATTTCCAGGTTGGCGCCTTCGAGGGGCAAGGCGCGGACGGTCTCGCTGCCGCGGGCGGTGGCCAGGGCCGCGTCCGCCGCCGCCAGCTCGTCGGGTGTGGCGTGAGGGTCGCCAAGGGTCAGCCAGGCGAGCAACTGGAGGCCGTCGGCGCCGTAGGGGGAGGTCGTCACGCCCGGTTCGTCGAGCTCGTGGCGAAGGCGCACCACGGCTTCGCGCAGCGCACCCTGGCGGGCGAGCAGCGCGGCCTGGGCCATCACCACCGGCAACCGGCCGTCGGCGGCGAGGCGGTCGTAGGCCGAACGCGCGCGGGCGAGGCTGCGCCAGGCGTCCTCCCACCGGCCCTCGGCTTGGTCGAGCCGGGCGCGCAGGAGTTCGCTGTCCCCGGCGGCCTGGAGCGCGGCGGAGTCTCCGAGGCGCCGGGCGTCGAGCGCTTCGAGGCGCCGCCGGGCGAGCTGCAAGGCCTCCGCGGTACCTTGGCGCAGCAGGCGGTCGAGGGCCACCAGCTGCGCCCGCAAGGCGAGCAGGGGGTACCCCGCGGCCTCGGCCCGGCGGGCCAAGTCGTCCGCCGGGGCGCTGCCGCCGGCCGTTGCGATCAAGCCGTTGAACTCTCCGGCGAGGGGGCTGAAGGCGCCACCCCGGGCCGCGTAGTGCACCGGCCGGCAGGGCAGCTCGAGGGGAGCCGCGGCGCGCGCGGGCGCGAGACGCGGGCACAGGGTGAAGGTCGCGGCGGTGGCCGACTCCCTTGGCCAGTCACCCGTGAAGCACAGGGTCGTGCCGCGGCGGAGGAAGGGCGCCACCGGCGCCGCCGGGCGGTGGCCGCGGAAGGTGAAGACGAGGCGCCAGGGAGTGGTGTCGGTGGTCGCCGGGGCAGTCAGGCACAGGCGTGGCGGGGCGCCGAGGTAGAGCGGCACCAGGGCTCCGTCGGCGCCGGCCACGGCGTCGCTGTGATCGCGGAAGTGCATTTCGAGTCCGTCGGGAGCCTCGAGCCCGGGTCGGCAGGCGGCCAGACTCGCGATCAGCAGCCACGTCAACCGACCGTGATGCCAGCCCATCGGGCACACTCCCGTACGGCCTCGTCGAGGGCCGCCTTGAGTTTGTAGGTGGCTTTCGGGGACCAGCCGGTGACGCGCATGATCTCTTCGGGCGCCAGGCCGTCGCGGTGTCGCAGGGTCAAGTAGAGGACGAGGCGGGCGCGTTGACGGGCCAAGCAGTCGCCGAGCTTGCGGAGGAGATCTCGATGGAGGGCGACGTGTTCGGCGGAAGGTGATCCGGTGGTGGGCTCGAGCTCGCCGAGGGCGACTTCCGGGGTCACGCGGCCGGCCCGGCGGCGGTTGGCCACCATGCCACAGGCGAGCCCCCAGATCCGCCGTTCGAGCTCCGCCTCGCCGTCCGCGGCGGCGTCCACGAAGCTGCGCAGGGTGCGATTGGTCGGCGCCAGCAACAAGACGAACGCGTCGTGGAGGGCGTCTTCGACCTCGTCGCGGGTGAGGTGGGGGTAGCGCCGGGTGAGGCGCCGATACAGCCGCGGCGCTAGCGTGTCGTAGAGCCAAGCCGCGGCCTCGCGGTCACCCGCGAGGACCCGTCGAACCCGCTCACCCACGCCGATGCCGTGATCCATCCGGGGTCAAGATGCCAGATCATGCGCAGTCTTGCAAGGACGGGGGAAAGTCGGCCGGCCGCCGACTCCCTGCTCGTCACGGACCCGCCCCCGGCGAATGCCCGCCCCGAGGCGCGTTCCGAGAGGAGAATCGTCATGAAGAAGAGTCGTTGGAGTCTGCTCCTGGTGCTCGGAGGACTGTTCGCGCCGGCCGCCCTGGTGGCCCAGGAAGCCGTGAAAGCCGTTGCCGACTCGAAGCAGTTGGCGGCCCTTGCCGCGATCGGGGAAGAGGAGCAGCCGAGTGAAGATCTCGGTTACGGCTTCGCCCTGGCCGATGGCCAGGTCGCCATCGCCGCCGACACGGCGTTCGTGCTGTCTCCCGCAGCCGGAACCCTGGTGTTGCGCTGGGAGGAGATGGACCGGGCCAAGGAGACCCTGAAGGCCGATGCGACCTCCGAAACCGAGTGGACCGTGGTGACGCCGGACGACGAGCGCGTGACCGTTCAGCTCCTGTTCGCCGCGTACGAGTACGACGCGGCGGAGATGAAAGCGCCGTCCGAGGGCTCGGCCCTGCCGGTGATCACCGCTGACCGGGTCGCGCGCTTGCCCCTGTCCGCCCTGGCCTTCCGTTTCCGCTGGCGTCATGCCTGCGGCACACCGGCCAACTGCGGCGACGGTCCCTGCTACGGCTGGGTCAACTACAGCACGACCACCAATCACCTCGTCTGCCGCTACACCGGGAAGTTTTGGGATCTGTGCCTCGAGCGCCTGAAGCCGGTGTGCGCCCTCAACTACTGGCGCTGCTACGGTTGTTACGGTGGCATCCTGTTCCAGGTGCCGATCAACAAGTGGGTCTGCGCCACCTTCTAAGCCCGGCTTCCGGGACTCCAAGACGGCCGGGCTCGTCCCGGCCGTCTCCTTCTCGTGGGCACGAATCTTGGCGAATCGAAAGTTGAACTTTCGATTCGCGAAAGTTAGACTCCCCGGGTGACGATCGAACGGACTCTCGCCGGTGTTCTCGAGCGGGCCACGCAGACCATGCCGGCAGCGCTGGTGACGGGGCCGCGCCAGTCGGGCAAGACGACCCTTCTGCGAACGATGTTCGGGGCGACTCACCGTTACGTGTCGCTCGAGTTGCCCCACGTGCGTGAGCGTGCGGCGGCCGATCCGGTCGGGTTTCTCGCCGACTACCCGGCGCCCGTGATCTTCGACGAGATCCAACAGGTTCCTGCCCTGCTGTCGTACCTGCAAAGCGCCATCGACGAAGATCGTCGACCGGGTCGGTGGCTGCTCTCGGGGTCGCAGAGCTTCCCCTTGCTCGAAGGGGCGAGCCAGTCGTTGGCCGGGCGGGTCGCCATTCTTCACCTGCTGCCGCTTTCCTGGAGCGAGATTCGTGACCAAGCGCGTCCGGGCGAGGACGTCGAAGACCAACTCGACCGTATCTTCGCCGCGCGTCCGTCGGGGCCAACGCCGAAGGTGCCGAAAGTGCCTTTGGCCCATTGGCTGGTGCGGGGCGGCTACCCGGAGCTCTGGCGCAACCCCGGGCTCGACCACGAGTTGTGGCTCGGAAGTTATCTCCAGACCTATCTCGAGCGCGATGTTCGGTCGGTCCTCGGAGTCCGCGATCTCGGAACGTTCCAGACCTTCCTTCGCCTGGCCGCTGCCCGCAACGGCCAGATCCTCAATCTGGTCGACCTGGCACGTGACCTGGGTGTGTCCCCGCCGACCGTTCGCCAATGGCTTTCCGTGCTCGAAGCGAGCCATCAGATCGTCTTGCTGCGACCTCACTTCGAGAACTTCGGCAAGCGTCTGATCAAGTCTCCCAAGCTCTATTGGCTGGACACGGGAGTCGCGGCGTTCCTGCTCGGGACGAGCGAGTCGGGCGCCCTCGCCGGTCCGACCGCGGGGGCACTGTTCGAGTCCGCCGTGGTCGCGGAGCTGGTCAAGCTGTTTCGCCACCGCGGTCGACCACCGGGACTGTGGTTCTGGCGCTCGCGAGACGGCGTCGAGGTTGACTTGCTGGTCGAGCGCCGGGGTCGTCTCCATCCGATCGAGATCAAGGCGACGGCGAGCCCGCGGCCCGCCCACGCGGAGGCCGTGGTTCGTTGGCGCACTTGGGCCGGCACCGCGGGCGGGGAAGGCCTCGTGATCTGCCGCGCCGAGGACGCCTCGTCGCTCGTGCCCGGGGTCCGCGTGTTGCCCTGGCACCACCTGTGACGTTGTACGCTTTCCCCCACCATGCCTCGCGCCGCGATTCCGCCCGGTCGCCTCGTGTACTCCACCGAATCGGCTGGCACCTGCCCGAAGTGCGGCTGGCCGGTGAAGAGCTGCCGTTGCGCCGGAGCGGTGGCAGAAGAGGCGGTGCCCGCCAAGATCGTCGCCAAGCTGCGCATCGAGAAGTCCGGCCGGGGCGGCAAGACGGTGACCGTGGTCGATGGCCTGCCGCGCAACCGAGATTTCCTGAAGACCTTGGCCGGTGAGCTCAAGAAGTCGCTGGGGACCGGGGGATCGACCGGGGAGACCACGGTGGAGATCCAAGGCGACCGCCGGGAGGAGATTCGCGGGCTGCTCGCCAAGCGAGGCTGGACCGTCAAGGGTTGAGTTGTAAGGTAGCGCGCCGAGGAGCTTCCAACTCCTCGGGAGGTTTCCTCATGACTCGTTCGTTCCGTGCCTTCGTTTTCCTTTTCCTGGCGATCGTTCTCCCGGCCCAGCCCCTGGCGGCCGCCGCTCCCGACGTGGCCGCGGAGCTGGCCGCGGCCTTGCGCGAGTCGGCCGGGCTGCCGGGTTTGTCCGTGGCGGTGGGCGTCGGCGACCGGGTGGTGTGGAGCGCGGGGTTTGGTGTCGCCAATCTCGAAACGCCCTCGGCGGTCACCGCCGAAACCCGTTTTCGCTGCGCCAGCGTGTCCAAGGTCGTCACCGTGGCGGCTTTGGTGCGCTTGGCGAATCGTGGGGTGGTGGACCTCGACGCTCCGATCCAGACCTACCTGCCGGACTATCCCGCGACATCGAAGCCTCTGACCCTGCGCCAACTCGCCGGGCACCTGGGCGGTGTGCGGCACTACCTGCCCAAGGATTTTCAGCTGCCGCCGAAGCACTATGCCCGCCTGGCCGAGGCGTTGCCGATCTTCGTCGGGGATCCCGCCGTGGCCCCACCCGGGGAGCGCTACAACTACTCGACCTTCGGGTACACCGTGATCGGCGCTGCCCTTGAGGCGGCCACGGGCAAGAGCTTCCTGACCCTGCTCGACGAGGAAGTCTTCCGCCCCCTCGGTTTGCGGCACTCGGGCGGTGATCTACGGCCCGACATCCTGCCCGGCCGCGCGGCGATCTACGACCGCAGCCGCGAAACCGGCCGGGTACAACTCGCCGCGGTCGACGAGCTCAGTTACAAGTGGCCGGGCGGCGGCTTGCTCTCGACCCCGGAGGACCTGGTCCGCTTCGGCTTCGCCCATCTCGGCGGCGACTACCTGCCGGCCGCCGTGCGGGCCGGCCTGTTCGTGACTCAGAAGACCGCGGCGGGGGAAGACACCGGCGTGGGGCTCGGCTGGCGGGTGGGCAAGGATTGGCGCGGCCGGCGGATCTACCACCACTCGGGCGCCCAGGCCGGAGCCCGTTCGACCCTCGTGCTGTATCCCGACGACGGCGTCGTGGTGGCGATCATGACCAACCTCGGCAACAGCTTGCCGGCAGTCGAAAGCAGCGCTCAGCTACTCGCCGAGCCCTTCTTGGCAGAGGCGAAGGAGGCCCGAGGACCGGTCGGTGTGACGAGTTACCGCGGGACGTTCGGGGGCAAGTCCGTCGCCGGCGTGCTGGTCCTCGAAGCCACCACGTCGGGGCAACGGGGGGTTCTGTCGGTGCCGGAGCAGGTGGCGTCTACCTTGCGCTCCCAAGGGTTGGCGGTGGGCGCCACGTGGCCGCTGGTCACGGCGTTCGGCGACGGGCCTGGCCTTGCCTTCGCCGTCGCGACTCCCTTCGGCCTGCTGCCCCTGCGCCTCGAGCGGGGGGCGGACGGGTACCGCGGGACGTTGGCCTTGGGCGGCGAGACGCTGGAATTCGTTCTGAAGGAATCCTGACCGAGGGGCAAAAAAAGACCGGCAAGCAGTCAGGGCGGCCGCTCGCCGGTTTCGATGGGAATCGGGTGACGCCGACTCGGAGGATCGACGGCACCGGGTGATGGGCCTTAGAGCAGGGTCCGTGCCAACGGAGAACGCGGCCGAAAAGGGCTGGAAATCTTCCCGCAGCAGCCCGTTGACGGGCCGCCGGCAACGGCGATCGGGCATCTTGCCCGGTCAGTTCGTCCGGTTGGGAGCAGTTTGCCCCGTGCTGCCGCTGAAGGGCTCCGACTTGACTCCGTAGCTGCGGAGTTTGCGCCCGAGAGTCTTGACGTCGATCCCGAGCTGGCGCGCGGTTTGCCCCCGGTGCCCGAGGTTCGATTCGAACACCCGCAGGATGTGCCGGCGCTCGACCTCGTGAAGGCTCAGGACCTCGTCCTCGCTACCCTCGACCCGCGGCGGCAGCGCCCGCGGTGCGAAGGGCAGGTCGGCGACGTCGATCACCGGTCCAGGGGTCAACAGACAGGCCGTCTCGACCAGGTTCGCCAGCTCCCGCACGTTGCCCGGCCAGGCATAGGCCTCCAGCTGGTCGAGCGCTGCCGCGGAGAAACGCTTGGGTGGCGAGCCCGCGACGTGGAAACGCCGGACGTAGTGCTCCAGTAGCAGAGGAATGTCTTCGGGCCGCTCGCGCAGCGAGGGCAGGCGGATGGCGACGACGTTCAGACGGAAGAACAAGTCCCGGCGAAAGCGCCCGGCGTTGACCTCGGCCTCGAGGTCGACGTTGGTGGCGGCCACCAGTCGGACATCCACGGCTCGGGCCGAGGTGCCGCCCACCGGACGCACCTCGCCCGAGTCGAGCACCTGGAGCAGCTTGGCCTGGAGGGGCAGTTTGAGTTCGCCGATCTCGTCCAAGAACAGCGTCCCGCCGTCGGCGGCTTCGAACAAACCGGCCCGGTTTTCCGTGGCGCCGGTGAAGGCACCCCGACGGTAGCCGAAAAGCTCACTCTCGAACAGAGACTCCTGAAAGGCTCCGCAATTGACCGGCACGAAAGGGTCGCGCCCGGACAGTCGGTGGAGCGTCTTCGCCATCAGGCCCTTGCCGGTGCCGGTTTCGCCGAGCAGGAGGACGGCTGCCTTGGCCGGGGCCACGGTGGCGAGCTTCGAAAGCACCCGCTGGATCTCCGGGCTCGCCTGGATCACCGGTCCGGCCGCCGGGGTTCGTGCCGCTTCGCGCTTGAGCAGCCAGAACTCGCGGTTGCGCCGCTGGCTGGCAATGGCCCGTTCGGTGCGCAGGAGGATCTCGGCGGCGCTCGCCTCGGCGCTCACGACGTCGTAGGCACCCAGGCGGAGGACCTCGATGACCGACGGAGAAAAGACGTTCTCCTCGGGCTCGATCACCATGACCTCCGGGGCGCCTTCGCTCTGCCGCAGTTCCTGAACCAGCCCCGGCACGTCGCACCCGTCCAAGTGGAGGTCGACGAGCAGCAGCTCGTAACGGCGGCGGGCCATCTGGGCGACCGCGGCGGGGCCGTCGGGAGCCAACGCGACCCGAAAACCGTGGGGCTCCAGGGCGGCGCGATAGGCGATGGAAACTCGCGCGTCGCCGTGTGCCATCAAGATTTGAGCAATAGTCGTCATGGCATGTATTTAAATGTTGCCTAGCGGGTGTTACATTTAGAATTACGCCAGGTCGGAAAAACGCCCCGCGCCGCGATCTTGTCGCAGAACTTCTCGACGATGAACACACCGAACGACCCTCGCGAGAGTCCTCCGGCGCGCTGTAGGGGAAAGGGTCAGGCCACCGTGTCCACGGAGTCCGAGGCGTCGGCGATGGTGCGATGCAGGTAGCGGATGAGGCGGTGGAACCCGTGCAGCATTTCGGACAAGGCCTGCTCTTCCTCATGGGGCAGAGGCTGCTCGATCTGGAGGACCTGGTACAGGCTCGAGCCCGAGTCTCCCGAACGGGCTCCCGTGTAGGAGCCGATGGTGGACAGCGGTCCGCCCAGGCGCCGCTCATTGACCAAGTCGAGCGTCGCCGACAACTCGGGCAACCCGAGTTCCAGAGCCTCGAGGATCTTCTCCAAGGTCTCGAGCGACGGTTTCTGCTTGCCGGTCTCGTAAGCCGACAGCATGGCCTTGGTGATCCCGGCCGTGTCCGCGACCTGGTACTGACGCTTGTTCTGCTTCTCGCGCAACCAGCGCAGAGCCTTGCCCAATCCCTCAAATGCTGGCATGGGGCGAAATGTATCCGCCCCGAAGCTTTTCTGCAAGGCTAAGTTTCTGTGTGTCAGTGCGTTGCCTAATCAGGAGAAATTTCGCGCAAACAAGCGCTAACGCTCCGGCGCGACCCGCGAGCTGCGAGCTGGTGTCGCTTCTCGGGGGTATTTGATCCTGAATCCGGCGTGACGGGAGCCGTAGGGACGTTACGGCTCGCTGGGAAGGCGGGGCGGAACTTCGCTGGGAATCGCTCCATCGGCCCGAATGAGGAAGTAGCGGAGCAAGGCATGGAAGCCTTGGAACATCTGGCCGATGGCATGCGCTTCGGGCGATTCGAGGGACCGGGGGAGACGAAGGACTTCCTGCAGGTTGAGTGCACTGCCGTCCACCCAGGGATCGATCTCGGCGGGGTGCGTGCGCGGGGCGGTGCCGGCGCTTGCGCCCTTGGCCTGTTCCTCTTGGGCCACCGCGCGCATGGCGTAGGCCAAACCGTCGAGATCGACCCGCAAGGCGGCCAGGATGCGCTCCAGTGTCTCCAGCGTCGGCCGCTGCTTTTCGTTTTCGTACGACGACAGCATCGCTTTCGTGATGCGGGCATCAGAAGCGATTTCGAACTGCTTCTTCCCTTGCCGTTGACGAATCCACCGCAGTGCTCGGCCCAAGCGATCGAAACTGCCCATGGCCGCGAATGTACTCTCTGGAGGTGCGGGGGTGCAAGCATAAGTCGTTATTCAACAGCCATTTATGTCTAAAGGATACTTTGTTTCCTGGGGCCGTCACCGAAGAAGCGAGAAATTTCCTTCGGTGGCATGGGTTGACTTCCACTGCGAATGGCGGCGGTGGCCGGGATCGTGCCGAGCCGCAGCCTATTCGATTCCACCCGCGGCTCAGTTCGAGCCCGCCGCGGTGGCGCGCAACGGTTGGCTCTGGCGGTGGACGAACCGCAGCCAGCGACAGAATCCGGCGAAGATGAGCTCGATGGCGTGCGCCTCCTCGGGGTCGAGGGGGACTTCCGAGCCGAGGAGCTGACTCGGACTCCACGGCGGGCCCGGAGAGGTGAGGGCCGGAGCCGGCTCTCCGGGCTGCGCCGAGGGGTCTTGACGGATGACCGCCATGGCTCGATGAAGCGTCACGAGGTCGGCTCCGAGGGCCTCGAGGATTTTCCCGAGGGTGGTCACCGAGGGCTCGCGACTACCCCGCTCGTAGGCACACAGCATGGCCCGCGTGATGCCGGCGGCGTCCGCGATCTCGTACTGCTTCTTGTGGAGGCGGAGCCGAAGGTAACGGAGGGCTTGACCGAGAGGTTCGAACGGGGCCATGGCGACTCACTCCTGAGCGCCTACCCCGCGGCGGAGTGTACCGGTCGGCCGGCTCGAAGGTCAATCACCCGCTTCCGGGTAGGGTCTCCAGCCGCTCGAAGAAGCCGCGCAGACTTTCGCCGGGACGGTAGAAGTCCAAGAAGGCGGCCAACTGGTCGGCGTGGGCGGGCCGTTTGGAAGCTTCGGCCCAGCGCTGGAAGGGCACCAGGACGGGCACGGCGTGCTCGAGTTCCAACTCGAGGAGCACGGCCGTCAGTCCCCCAGCGGCGGCGAAGCCGGAGGTCCGGTAGCGTTCGAGGGTCTCGCGACGATCGTAGGGCACCCGCCGCAGCTCGACTTCGGTGCGGCCATCGGGGAAGACGGTGAAGACCCCATACTGCGCCCGCGGGTCACGATTGAACGGCAGCCCCACGGAGCCGACGTTGACCACCCGGCCGGCGGGGACGGCGCGCTCGAAGGAGCGGTGGGTGTGGGCGCAGACCAAGAGCGGCTCGGCCACGGCGGCGAGGCTCGCGGCGAGCTCGCCGTCGCTCGACCACGGTCCCAAGCCCTCGTTGTTCGACCGTGGTGTGCCGTGGACGAGCCGCAGGTGGGGCGCCCGCTCGGAAGCGATTGACAGCGGCAGCTGAGCGGCGTAAGCGCGGGCGAAGTCGTCGAGCTCCGCGGCCATGAAGCGCGAGGCGGACCACTCGGGGGCGGTCAGCCACTCGGCGGCTACCCGCCGTTCGGAAAACGCCAGTAGGTAGTCCTCATGATTGCCGCGGACTCCCCGCCAGCCCAAGGCGGCGATCCGGTGCACCACCGCCCGGCCCTCGGGACCGCGGCCCACGAGGTCACCGCCGACGAGCACTTCGTCCACGGCCAACTCGGCGAGGTCGGCGAGGACCGCCTCCAACGCCGGCAGATTGCCGTGAATGTCCGCGAGAACGGCGATCCTGAGGGGAATGGTCGACATGGACGAAGTGGACGACAGGGACGATGCGATACCATTCTGACCGATTGCCATCTCGCACTCGAGAGGAACCACCATCATGACCGACATCGCGGGTCCGGGCGCACCGGAACAGAAACTGAAGCCAGCGGCCTGGGTGCTGCTCCTGCTCGTCGTTCTCGGCCTCGTCGGCCTCGGCGTCTACAAGGCCAAGGACATGTTGTTCCCCTCGGGGAAGACGGCCGACCAGACGTTCTCCAAGGACGACTTGCCGAATCAGGGCGATGCCGAGGCTGCGGACTCGAACGGCATTACCACGGTCAAGGAATACAAGTACGTGCCCGGCGAAACCCTGCCCGCCGTGCAGGGCACCGCCGCCTACAAGCCGATGACCGACAACACCGTCGTCCTGGGCTTGAACGTCTGGGCCGGCTGGGCGCCGATCTTCTACGCCAACAACGGCACCGAGCCGAACACCGACAGCTTGTTCTATAAGAAATACGGCTTCAAGGTAGCGATCAAGATCATCGACAGCCCTTCGGCGTCGATCAACGCCTTCGCCTCGGGCGACATCCACGCCACGGCCTGGACCTTGGACATGGTGCCGCTGTTCTACGAGCAGCTGAAGGCCGACTCGCGGGCCCTGCCGCGGGCCTTCCTGCAGGTCGACTGGTCGAACGGCGGCGACGGCATCGTGGCCCGCGAGTCGATCAACTCGATCGCCGACCTACGCGGCAAGAAGGTGGCTCTCGCCCAACACTCGCCGTCCCACTACCTGCTGCTCAATCTGCTGATCAACGCCGGCCTCCAGCCCTCGGACGTCGACTTCAAGTTCACCGAGGACGCCTTCCAGGCCGCCGCCGCGTTCAACGCCGACAAGTCCCTCGCCGCCTGCGTCAGCTGGGCACCGGACATCTACAAGCTCTCCGAGGTGCGGGGCAACAAGCTGCTGGTCTCGACCGCCACGGCCAACAAGCTGATCTCCGACGTGATGTTCGCCCGCGCCGACTTCGTGCGCGACAACCCCAAGATCATCCAGGGTTTGGCGCGGGGCTTCTTCGATGCCGTGGAGGAGCTCAAGAACCCGGCTCAGAAGGCGCGCGCCGCGGCGCTGATGGGCAAGGCCTACGGCTTCCCGGCGAGTGAGGCCGAGGCCATGCTGGCCGACGCCCACTCGACCAACTACGCCGAGAACCGGTCCTTCTTCCTCGATCAGAACAACCCCACGAACTTCGAACGCTACTGGGAGACAGCCTCCACGCTCTACCTGAAGCTCGGTTCGATTAGTTCCTCGGTGCGTTTCGACCGCGTCATGGACTTCAGCGTCATCAAGTCGCTCGAGAACGTCGAGCCTTACCGCAGTTCGCGCGACGAGTACACCGTGACCTTCACGCCCAAGGGGGTCGCTGCGATCGCTGCCGAGGCCAGCGAGATCCTGACCAACGTCCAGCGCATCCACTTCGCACCCAACAGCTTCGACATCCTGAAGAAGAACCCGGACGGCACGTTCTACGACCCGAACGCGCCCAAGATCCTCGAAGAGGTGGCGCGGCTCGTGGGCCAGTTCGGTATGGCCCGCATCACGATCGAAGGCCACACGGATGCCTCCATGCGCGGCAACGTGCCGGTCGAAGCCGTGCGCTCGTTGTCGATGAACCGGGCCAGCGCGGTCAAGGAAGCCTTGGTCAAGAAGTACAAGCTCCAACCGAACCAGTTCTCGGTCGAAGGCCGGGGTTGGGACCGGGAGCTCGAGGGCGGCAACCATGCCCTGAACCGGCGGGTGGAGATCAAGGTCTACCCGCTCGAGGCCCAGTAGAGCCATGCGTACACCGGTTCTCCGCCGCCCCGTCGCGGCTTCGCGCGGCATATTGATCTCGGCGGCCTCGGTAGTCGGCGTCGCCGTCGTGTGGTTTCTCCTGACGATGGGGGAAGCGGAGAGCCGCGTGCTTTCTCCTCTCACCCTGCCGAGCCCCGGGGAGGTCGTCTCTCAGATCAAGAGCCTGTGGTTCGACGCCGCCTTGACGCGTTCGATCGGCTACAGCCTGGGCCGCATCCTGCTCGGTTTCGCCTTGGCGATCGCCGTCGGTGTGCCGCTGGGCATCGCCGCCGGCTGCTTCCGCGGCATCGATGCGGCCCTGCGGCCCCACACGCTGTTCCTGCGCAACATCCCGATCGCGGCGTTGATCCCGCTGACGCTCGTGTGGTTCGGCCTCGGGGAGATGCAGAAGATCTTCTTCATCTTCATCGCCACCGTCGGTTTCGTGATCTACGACACCACGCGGGCGGTGCTCGACGTGCCGGAGAACTTCGTCGAAACGGCCTACACGTTGGGAGCCTCGGACCGCGAGGTGGTGGGCAAGGTGCTGGTGCCTCTGGCCTTGCCGGACATCGTGAACTCGCTCCGCCTGCTCTTCGGTCTGGCCTTCGGCTACATCGTGTTGGCGGAGCTGATCGACGCCAAATTCGGCCTTGGCTACATCATCCAGAACGCCCAGCGGCGCGGCCCGCGGGAGCACATCTACCTGGTGCTCCTGATCATCACGCTGCTCGCCTTTGGCCTCGACCGCCTGATCTTCTGGGGCCAGAAGAAGCTCTTCCCCTACAAATTCAACGAGGAGGCGGAATGAGCGAGCCCGCCGTCGCCACCGCCGCGGCCAGCGCCGAGAAGGCCCCGGTCGTCGAGTTCAAAAACGTCAGCAAGGTCTTCCGGCGCGGCGGGCAAGAGACCGTCGCGATCAAGGACGTTTCCTTCGTCGTCGAGGACTTGCCCGGCCACGGCGAGTTCATCTGCATCTTGGGCCCCTCGGGGTGCGGCAAATCGACCGTGCTGCGGCTGATCGGCGGGCTCGAACCCCACCATCCGCCGACCTCCGGCGAAGTGCTGGTGGCCGGCCAGCCGGTCATCGGCCCGGGGGCCGACCGCGGCATGGTGTTCCAAGACTACACCTCGTTTCCGAACCGCACGGTGGTCGAAAACGTCGAGTTCGGCCTCGAGATCAAGGGCCTGCCGAAAGCCCAGCGGCGGGAGATCGCGCGGTCCTGGCTCGCCAAGGTCGGTCTCGACAAGGCTGAGAACAAGTTTCCCCACGAGCTTTCCGGCGGTATGCGCCAGCGCGTGGCGATCGCCCGCACGCTGGCCTTGTCGCCGCGCATCATCTTGATGGACGAGCCTTTCGGCGCCCTCGACCCGGAAATCCGCCGGCAGATGCAGGAGCTCCTGATCCAGCTGTGGGCGGAGGCCCAGGCCACGGTGTTCTTCATCACCCATTCGATTTCCGAGGCGGTGTACTTGGGCGACCGCGTGTACCTGATGCGCGCCCACCCCGGCCGCTTGTCCGAGGAGATCCGCCTGCCGCGGCCCGACGCGCCGCCTGCCGTGATGGCGGCGCGCCCCGAATTCCGCGAGCGCGTCGCGGCCATCGAGCAGAAGGTCCACGCGCCCGATCCGGGCTGAGAACCACGGAATGGCCGAAGAAAAGAAGCTCGAAGCATCGCGATTGGGCCTCCTCGACTTCGTCAAGGAGGCCTTCAAGGTCCCATATCACTGGATTTTGTTGGGTGGAGCCGTGGGAGCCGCGGTGTTGACGGTGCCCATGGTGGCGCTGCCGCTGATCGGTGCGGCCGAACTCGTCTACCTCTTCGGCGTCGCCCACAATCCGCGTTTCCGGCGCCTCGTCGAAGCCAAGCGCAAGTACGATGCGCGGGCACCGCAATCCTCGATCCCAGCGACCCAGGCCGCCTTCCAGCTGCTCGGGACTCTGGCCAAGGATCGGCGGTTACGTTTCGAGCGCGTCCGCAGTCGTTGCCTCGATCTCCAGAAGGCTTTCAAGACGGTGGGCGGCCCGATCGACGCCGTGCTCGAACGCAGCCAGACCGAAAGCGTCAACAAGCTGCTCTGGGTCTTCGCCCGCACCCTCGCCTACGAGCAGATGCTCGACTCGTTCTGCGAGCAGACCCCGGGTCACGAGATCGAGCGCACCCTGGCCGACACCGAGCGCATCCTCGCCCAGCCCGAGAAACTCTCCGACGAGATGAAGCGGGCCCACGAGGAAAACGTCCAGGTCCTCAAACAGCGGCTCGACAACCTGCGCCGTGCCGAGGCCCAGCTCGAGAACATCCAAGCCCGGCTAGTGCGGGTCGAGAACTCGATCATGCTGATCCAGGAGCAGTCCCTCACCCGCCGCGACCCGGCCGCCCTCGAAACCGAAGTTTCGGCCGTTACCGCCGGGCTGTCCTCGGTCGAGGAAGTCTTCCAGAACATGGCCCTGCCCGACGTCGGCCCCCTGGTGGACGGCCCCGCCCCGGAACTGCTTTCGGGGCCGCCACCGGTGCCGGTCAGTCAGTAAGCCTCAGGGCGTCGCCGAGCTCCAGGCGGCCGTCGAGCCCGACTCGAAGCCGTCGACGAAGATCTCCGTGGTGTAGACGAAGGCGTCGGTCGCCAGGTTGGTGTCGTTGGGCACCAGGCCGAAGGCCCGAGAAGTGAAGATCACCGTGTTGCCGTCCGCCGAAAGCCCGGCCGCCGTGCCGGCGCCCGCCCAGGTCTGCTTTCCGGTCACCCGGTCGAACAGGTACAGCGGAGTGGCGCCGGGGAAGGTGCTGGGTGGGGCGACGAGGTTCGAGGCGCCCGTCGCGAAGAGCGTCGTGCGGCCGTTTGAAGTCATCGCCACGGGCAGGGAGTCGGCGTTGCCGCCCGCCCGAGGGTTGGTCAGGCTCCGCGAGGCGAGCTCGGCGTGCCCGAGGGTGCGATCGTAGAGAAATACGTTCTGGAGGCTCGTGACCAGATCGACGCCCGGCGGCGGCAATAGGTTGGGCGAGTTGCTCTGGAACAAGACGAAACGACCGTCGGGCGAAAGCGCCACGGGAATGCTGCGGGTTCCGCTGCCGGTGGTGGTGGGGGAGTCGCCGCGGTGGCTGATGAGCTGGGTGGTGCCCAACATCCGGTCGCGCACGAAGACATCGTGGGTGTTGGTGCTATCGGTGACGCCCGCCACGAGGTCGGTTCCGGTGGCGGAGAAAACGACGAAGCGTCCGTTCGGGGTCAAGTCGATCCCGAGGGACGCGCCCGCACTTACTTGCGTCGGGTCCGCGGCCTTGACCGCCAGGGGCTCGAGTTGGCCCGTGATCCGGTCGAAGAGATAGGCGTCGAGGGTGTCGGGTGAGTCGGTGAAGCCGGCGGCATGGTTGGAGGCCCAACTCGAGAAGAGGATGAAGCGTCCGTCCGGCGTCAGGCGCGGGCGGAAGCCGGGCGAGAGAGCCTGCGGGTTGCCCAGGCCGAGGTCGATGCCACGGTTTCCGGTGGTCGTGGGCAGGCCCGCGGCACGGGAGACCAGTTGGGCTTGCCCAGCCACGACATCGTAGAGGAAGAGCTCGAGGCCGAAATTCTGGTCGACGAATCCAGCGACCAGGTCCCCGGCGTTGCTGGCGAAGAGTACGAAGCGCCCGTCGTCGGAGAGACCGAAGCCCGTGCTGCGGTCGGCGCTGGCGATGAGCGGTTGGCCAACCTGGTGGGAGATCAACCGAGTTTGGCCGAGGGTTCGATCGTGCAGGTGGATCTGGCCGTCGACTTCCAAGAGCAGATGCCGGCCGGACGGCGTCATCGCCACGCCGTAAACCTCGGTGCCGCCCGGGCCGACGCGGGTTGAGACCCGGCTGCGCCGGTCGAACAGGAAGGCGTCGGCGAGCTGATTGTTGTCGTCCTCGAGCAGGAAGTCCGCGGTGCTCGACCACAACACGAACCGGGCGTCCGGGGTCACGGCCGCCATGTAGGAGGAGCCCCCTGCCGTGGTGCGCGGCGAGGTGCCGGCCGCCGTCGTCAGGAGAGTCGGAGTCCCGGGGCTCGGGTCCCGCCGGAAGGCGTCGAGGAGTCCGTTCTCGTCGCCCGCGCCTCCAAGCCCGGGGGCGTCCGAAGCGAAAAGGAGAGAACCGAGGGGTGTGAGCAGCCGCGCTCCCGTGACCTGTTGTTGCAGCTCTGCGAGCCCGCCGGAGGCGCGATCGAAAGCCCAGACGGTGGGGAATCGGCTGAAGGCCACGGTGGCGCCGTCGTCGCTCAGGCCGACGAAGACACCTCCCGCCATCGTGGTGGGAGAGTCGAAAGCCCGCGAGGCGATCCTCAGGCTCGAGTCCTGGCGATCGAACAAGAAGACGTCCGAGTCGCCCTCAAGATCGTCGGTCCACCCGTTCATGAGATTGGTGGCTGCGCTGGAGAAAACGAGAAACCGGCCGTCCGGGGAGAGCTGCGAGGGGTAGGAACGGGCGTCGGCAGTGATGGACGGTGACCGGTTCGCTCCGGAAATGAGCGCCGTGGTGCCCGCCACGAGGTCGGCGAAAAAGACATCCTCTTCGAAGTTTGCGTCGATCTGGCCGGCCGCGAGGTTGCTGGCCGTGGAGCTGAAAGCAACGAAACGGCCGTCCGTCGAAATGCCGCCGACCCCGTAAGTGGAACCGTTCGCACCGACGAGCGGCTGGCCTGCCTGGTGGGAAATCAAGTGCGCGCTCGAGGTTTGTCGATCGTAGCGGTAGATCTGGTTGGAGCCAGCGACCGTCACACCAGCGACGAGGTCCGGCGCCGTGCTGCGAAGTACGATGTACCGGGCATCGGGAGTCCCGGCCACGGCCACACTGACACCGCTCGCGGTCGTCATCGGGTCTCCCGCTCGATGGCTCACCAAGGAAATGGTGCCGGCGAGGCGGTCGAAGGCGAAGACGTTGGCGCCCGGAGACGAAGTGGTCACTCCCGGGACAAGCTCGGAAGCGGGGCTCGTGCTGTTGAAGATCAAGACATCGCCGGAGGGGCTCAACCAATCGACGTTTCCACCCGCGGAGACCGGGCGGCTCGGGTCGTCGGCGCGGCGGGTCACGAGCGCGACCTGCCCCGTCTGTTGATCGTAGAGAAAGACGTCCCGTTGGCCGTTGGTGTCGAGGCCCGGCGCCAAGAGCTCGGGCGCCTGCGAACTAAAGGCGACGAAACGACCGTCGTTGCTGATCGAGACCCCGCCGAAACTGCCGCCTGCCGCCCCGGTACAACGATTGGGTTCACCGTGCCGGTGGGTGATCAGGGTCTTCGTGCCCGTCAGGGTGTCCAGCCAGAACAGATCCTCGCCGCAGGTCGGCAGTTCTTGGCCGGCCACGAGGTTTGGGGCGCTCGAACGCACCACGATGAACCGGCCATCAGAGGTAGTCGCCACCGGCTGGCTGCTGCCGGCGGGGGTGAGCGAGTCGTGCTGGAGCGTGCTGAGGCACTCGATCTGTGCCGAGGCAGCGTGAGGAAAACCGAGAAGGGCGGCCAAGAGTGCCCAATGGAGTGAGAGCTTCCGACGTCGATCGAAATTCATCCGTGAATTCTCCCATGGTGACTTTTCATACGGCAAGCCGTTCCGGGGCTTTCGGATAGGCTCCGCGTCCCATGTCGTTGCCCCAGCGCCTCCGCTCCCTCCTGCAACTTTTTCGCGAAGCCGTCCGCGGAGAAGAGCGCGATTACACGACGGGTCCGCTCGAGCGGGCGGTGTTCCTACTGGCCATTCCGATGATGCTCGAGATGGTGCTCGAGAGCGTGTTCGCGGTGGTGGACGTGTTTTTCGTCGCCAAGCTGGGGCCGGCGGCGGTGGCGACGGTGGGGGTGACGGAGACGGTCCTGACCCTCGTGTATGCCGTGGCGATCGGGCTCTCGACCGCCACCACGGCCCTCGTGGCGCGGCGCATCGGCGAGGGGGACCCGGCGCGGGCGTCGCGTACGGCAGCCCAGGCGTTGATGTTGGGGTTGTTGTTGTCGATCGCGATCGGGGTCGCGGGGGTGCTTGGGGCCGAGTCGATCCTGACTTGGGTGGGGGCGTCGCCCGAGGTCATGACCCACGCCGGCTACACGGCCGTCATGCTCGGCGGCTCGGGCTCGGTGTTTCTGCTGTTCCTCGCCAACGCCATCTTCCGAGGCGCCGGGGACGCGGCCATCGCCATGCGCGTGTTGACGGTCGCCAACCTGATCAACATCGTGCTCGACCCCTGCCTGATTTTCGGCTGGGGGCCGTTTCCCGAGATGGGCGTGACCGGGGCGGCGGTGGCGACGACCATCGGCCGCTCGCTTGGCGTGGGCTACCAGGTTTGGCTGCTGGCGCGCGGCAATGGGCGGATCAAGATCGGTTGGCGGGACCTGCTGCCCGACGTCTCGGAGTTGAAGGGCTTACTGCGCCTCGCGGGCGGCGGCACGCTCCAGTACCTGGTGGCGACGGCCAGCTGGGTCGGGATGGTGCGCATTCTGGCGGTGTTCGGGGATGCCGCACTCGCGGGTTACACCATCGCCGTGCGCATCGTCATCTTCTCGATCCTGCCGTCCTGGGGCCTGTCGAACGCGGCAGCCACCCTCGTGGGCCAGAACCTAGGCGCCGGGCAACCGGAGCGCGCCGAGACCTCGGCATGGGTGACGGCTCGTTACAACCTGGCCTTCCTGGGGCTTTTGGCGGCGGTGTTCTTGCTGTTTCCGGCGCCGCTTCTGGGGATTTTCACGAGCGACCCGGAGGTCATCCGGATCGGGGCCTCGTGCCTGCGCTGGATCGCCTCCTGCTACGGCATCTACGCCTTTGGTCTGGTGATGATCCAGGCCCTGAACGGCGCCGGGGACACCAACACGCCGACCTTGATCAACTTCGTCGCGTACTGGGTATGGCAGATCCCCTTTGCCTGGTACGCCGCCCAAGTTCTCGGTTGGGGGCCGAACGGGGTGTTCATCGCCATCGCCTCGGCCGAGACGCTGCTCGCGGTGTTGGCGATCTGGGTCTTCCGTCGCGGGGCGTGGAAGCTGCGCCAGGTGTGAGGTCTCAGGGCCGCGCCGCGGTGACCAGGATCTCGACTCGGGCTCCGCGCGGCAACGCCGCGACAGCGTAGGCGGCGCGGGCGGGCGGGTCTTTGGGGAAGAAGGTCACGTAGACCGGGTTCAGTTTCTCCCACTCGGTGATGTCAGCGAGCAGCACCTGGACCTGCACGGCATCGGCGAGGGAGAAGCCCGCGGCTTCGAGGATGGCTTTGACGTTTTCGAGCGCTTGGCGGGTTTCGGCTTCGATGCCGCCGGGGACCAACTGGCGCGTCGCGGGGTCGATACCGAGCTGTCCGGCCACCCACACCGTGTTGCCCACCTGGATCGCCTGGGAGAAGGCCGTAATGGCCGCCGGAGCGCGGTCGGTGGTGATCACCCGGCGGGTGCCCGCCGGGGGCGCCCCGGCGCAGCCGAAGGCCAGGAGGCCGACGAGCAGAAGAAACGTTGTCCTGGGCACGACGAAGTCCTTTCTCGGCGGGGTGCCGCGAGGGGGTGCGCGGACCGGATGGTATCCTGGCTCGACCATGGCGACACCCAACGACAAACCTCTCGGTATGAAGTCCGCTTACGAGCTGGCCCTCGAACGCCTCGAGCGCCAGGGCATCGAGCGCCCGCGAGAAGAAGCCCTCACCGAAAAGCAGAAGGCCGAGATCGCCGAACTGCGGCGACGCACCGAGGCCAAGCTCGCCGAGCTGGAAATCCTCCATCGGGATCGCCTGGGAACGATCGGCGATCCGGCCGCCCGCGAGGCCGAGGAGCGCGAATACCGCGCCGAACGCCAGCGCCAGGAAGCCGACCGCGACCGCAAGATCGCGACCGTGCGGGACTAGTTCCGCTGCGGGTAGGAACCCATCACGGGTCGGACAGGGCCTTTTTGACCTGGTCTTCGTCGATCAGCAACACGCCCTGGTTGGCGAGGCGCACGGGCTCGAACTCATGGTCGCGCATGACCCGGCGGAAGGCTTCTTTCAAGGCGCGGGCCCCCAAGCGGGGCTGTCGCGCGGCCTCGCTGGCGATGGCCCGGGCCGCGGCAGGGGACAACGCGAAGCGAATGCCGTGGGCCTGGAAGTAGGCCCGGCTCTGGGCGAGCCCCGAATCCGGCGTTTCGTGGAAGATCCGCAGCAGCTCCTCGACGCCGAGATCACCGAGCAGCACGACGGCATCGAAGCGCGAGAGGAACTGCGGGCTCATGCCGTACTCGAACAGGTCCTCGTTGCGCAGCCAGTCGCGCAGCTCGAAGTCCACCGCCTGGCGCACCTTGCCCGCCTCGAGCACGTTCACCGGCTGGAGCGAGCCACGGTCCTTGCCGATCGTCACCCGGTCATAGACGGCGTCGTAGAGCCCCTCGAACGCTCCGGCGCAGACGAAGAGCAGGCCCGAGGAGTCGATCACTTCGCGACCGCCGCCCAACCAGTCGGGGACCTCGAACGGAATCGCCTCGTTTTCGATCAAGGTGAGCAGGGCTTCCTGCGCGCGGATGCCGTCGACGTTGGGCCGATCGCCCACCTGGGAGCGGATCTTGTCGACCTCGTCGACGAACACGATGCCGCGCGCGATCACCCGCAGGATTTCGCTGCGCACGAGCGGCGCTCCCCGGCGCAGGCGCTCGTCGCGCACGGCGTCGGCCAGCCGCCCGAGGACGGCGGAGCCCGGTCGCCCGGCGCGGGCCTCTTCCGCGAGCACGTTGGCGTGCAGGCGGACGAGCGCGATGTCGCCGCCGAGCTCGGGGCGCTCCCGCAGGTACTTTTCCACCGCCCGCAGGAGCGTCGTCTTGCCCGTGCCCGAGGAGCCGATCATCAAGATGTTGCCGGTGGGGAGGCCGGCCAGGTGTTTGGCCAGCGCGATCGACATTTCGCGCACCGCTCCCGCCTGGCCGATCACACGGCCCGAAAGCTCTTGGGCGATTTCAGCAGGGGTCGGGGGGCTGGGCATAGGGCGTTCTCTCAAGCGCCGGGAAAACCGATGGCGTCCGCCTCGAAGGCGAAGTAGAACCACCATCCGGGTTGGCCGAGGTGAGTGTCGCGGTCGTCGCCGGTGGCGCAACTGCCCATACCGCCGCGCAGGAGCGAGGACAGCGGCCGCCCTCCGACCACGGGGATTTCCGCGGGAATCAGTGTTGCGTTGGCAACGGCCTCGGTGAGGAACCCGCGCAACAGCCCCGGTGAAAAGCGGCCCTCCACGGCGTCCCACGTAGCACCGCTCTGGGTGTCGATCAGGGTCACCTGCACGCCGTTGACGTCGAGCACGAAGTCGCGCGGGGTACTGAAGTAACAGAGAGCCTGAGCCGTCGGCGCCGGTACCGCTGGGCTGTACCCCGAGGTCGTGCCGGCCACGGGTGCCAGGCAGGTGCCGCTGTCGAGAAAGGAGTAGGTGGTCGTCAACGGGACGGGTGGCCGACGCCAGGCGGAGCAGATCAAGACTTCGCCCGTCGGTGGCGAACACCAACCGCCTCCGGTGTCGAGCCGGCGAGGCTCCGAAAAGAACAACAGCGGCCGAAAGGCCAACAGCTGTGACAGGTCGAGCCACCCGTCACCATCTCCGTCGGTGGTGATGGAGGTTGCCAACTGCGCGTTGAACGAGGGCGCCAGCCCGAGCGGGAATCCATTGTCTGTGAAGTCGAGACAACCGAACACGGGCAAACCGGGGATGTTCGTGAACACGTGCGGGTCCCGGAGATCGAGGTCACTCATCCGGAAGACGACCGCGGACTCTAGGGTCGGCACCGTCAGGTCCCAGCCCAGGGTGTTGCCACTCTCGAACCCGTCACTCGAGATGGCATCGGGAAGCGTGCCGGCCTCGGCCATCGTCGCCGATCCCAGCATCACCGCCGCCAAGAAAACCTGTCGCCTCATGATGATCTCCTCGCAAGGAATCGGAGGACTGCAACCCAAAGCTTTCGGCGGCGCGGCTGAAACCTTTCGTCGCCGTCGAGCGTTCGAGACGGCAAGGAGACTCCGCCTCATGCCGACCGTTCGTTCGTCGTTCGCCGCTTGCTCAGTCCTGGGGATTCTACTCGCTACTACCGGCTGCCTGTGGGCGCCTGGGCTCTCACCGCTGTACCGCGACCTTGGGCCCGCGCACACTGGCGGGGCCAAGGACTCGCACTTCGAGATCCGTCTCGGCCGCCTCTCGATGGCCCTGGCCCACGCCTTGACGGAAGAGGACGATGAAGAGGGGGACGAACTCGCCGCGATCCTGTCGCGCGTCCACGGCATCGAGATTTCGGTGACCGAATTCGAAGACGACGCCGCGACGGTCGACGGCCCGCGGTTCCAGCGCGACGTCGAGCGCCTCGCGAAGCGCTACGGTTGGCACGTGGGTGCCTCGATGATGTCCGACGACTCCGCCGCGATGGTGCTCTACCAAGGCCGGCGTGGCTCGATCAAGAACGTCTACCTGGCCGTGCGCGAGTCCGACAGCCTGGTGCTCGCGCGCTTCCGCGGGCGGCTCGACCGCGAGTTCTTCGAGGTGCTGGCCCGGCAGGGGGACGAGGTCAAGGCCCTGGCCCGGGACGAGGATCGGGCGCCGAGCGAACCCTGAACCGGGCTTCCGACTCCGGGGATCCACCTCCCGCCCCCACTCGGTCGTTCCGCCGCGTCCCGTTCCGGTGCCCTGACGCACTGACTGTGACTTGATCGAATCACGAAACTTCGGATTTCGCGGATTGTCCGCGGGCACGGCCGGCCCGCTGTGAGGGAGGGTATTCGGTTGGGGCAGGGGAAGCGAGTCGATGGCACGGGCGGGCTGCCGCAGGGCACCCGGGTCGCCGGGTGGCTGGGCAAACTGGTCGGCCGGGCCGGCACGCCGACGGCGGCAGTGCGGCTCTACCAAATCGGCTCGAAGGAAACGGTGCTGTTGCCGGTTCCCGAGGTGGGTTACGGCTTTGATCCCACCGCGGGCTGGTCGGCGACCGCGGCGGTCGACTCCGAGGGGCTCCTGCGCCCGGCGGGCGAAGCTCCGCAGGCCCGAGACGCCCTGCTCCTGGCGGGCTCCCCCGGCGAACTCGCCGGTCGCCTGAAAGCTCACTGGCGCCCACCGGTCGAAACTCGGATCCACGACCTGCGCGATCACTCGGGGGTGGTCGCCGGCATCCGCGTTCGGGTGACCCCGAGCTCGTCGTTCGCTGGCCGCACGCTCACCGAGCTGCGCTTCCGCCAACGGTATTGGACGGTGGTCACCGCTCTGTGGCACCGCGGCCGACCCGTGTCCCAAAGCTGGGGTGAGCACCCCCTGGCGCCGGGCGACGAATTCGTGGCGCTCGGCCGGCGCAAGCGAGTGGAGGAGCTGACCCGCCTCGCCGAACTCGAGGTCCTCGCTTTCGGACGTCCCGAGGAGCCGGGTATCGACCAGCAGATCTTGACCCTTTCGGTGCCCAAGAGCTCCGCGCTCGTGGGCACCAACCTGCGCAGCGGCTCCCTCGGCGGGCTGGTGGAATTGTCGATCGTGGGCATTCGCCGCCGCGGCGAGCCGCGCCTCGCGATCTCCCAGGAAGATCCGATTCGCGCCGGGGATCCACTGCTCGCCGTAGGTGAGGGACTGCAGATACTCCGGCTGCTCCAGCGGGGTCTGGTGGCCGCCGAGGACGAGGTCGACCAAGAGCCCGATTAGGGGGGCTTGCAATCCGCGCCGCGCGGAACTATGCTGTGGCGCAATACGACGTCGAGCACATCTAGGTGCCCGTCGCAGGTTGCTCCCCAGAGTTCCCGGTGAGGAGGAGTCCCATGAACCTTTCCCGCTCCCTGCTTTTGTCGACGTTCGCGGTGTTGGCGCTGGGCGCCGGCACGTCCGTGTCGGCCGAGAGCGTTCGTCCCGTCGGCGATGAGACCAAGATCAATGTCAACACGGTTTCTTCGCAAAAGAACCCGCGTTCCGCGTTCTCTGCCAGCGGTGACATCCTGGTCGTGTGGGAAAACGTCGAAGCGGGCATCCTCGCCGGCTACCGGGGTCCCGATGGTCAACCGAAGGGTGCCGAGATCACCTTGGCGGCCAACGAGAACCTGCCCACGATTCCCGCCGAGGGCGTTGTCGTCGCGCGTCGTGACCCGGCCTTCCTGTTCCTGCCCAACGGCCAGATCCTGGCCGCTTGGACCGAGGAGCGCGCCTACTTGCGTTTGGCGCCCTTCTTCGAGGAGCGGACGGTGCTCGATCGCGACGTCATGGTGCAGCGCTTCTCCAAGGAAGGCCTACCCATCGGGCCGCGCTTCCGCGCCAACCAGCGGGACACGGGCTTCCACACCCAGCCGCGTTTGATCCTCGTCCAGGGCGGCGCCGTCGTCACCTGGGAATCCACCCTCGACACCAACGACCAGGGCACCACCGGCATCCTCGCCCGGCGCCTCAAGCGTACCGGCACGCCGGTCGGCAACGACATCGTCGTGGCCAACTCGGCTTCCGCAATCCATCCGGCACTGACTCCGGCCTCCAACGGCGGCTTCTTGATCGCCTGGGACGAGACGTTCGGTGCCGACGAAGAGGACGTGCGGGTCCAGCTGTTCGACCGCAACGGCGTCGCCAAGGGCACGCCCTTCCGCATCCACGCCGCGGCCCAAGGTCGCCAGCGCTGGCCCGCGGTGGCCACCGATCCGCGCGACGGCGGCTTCCTCGTGACCTGGCAGGGATACTTGACGGACCGCGGCAAGGCTCGCATTTGGGGCCAGTTCCTGACCGCCGCGGGCGAGCTCCAAGGTCCTGAGTTCCTGATCAGCAAGGACGAGGGCACCGCTCACCTGGCTCCCGCGGTGGTCGCCATCGAGTCCGGTTTCAGTGTCATTTGGATGGCATGGAACGAAATCGGGCTCGGTTTGACCGGCGTGCTGCTCGACTCGACCGGCCGCCCTGCGAGCTCCCCCTTCTGGGCCAATGAGCGGACGATCATCCGGAACTACCGCACGAACCTGGCTACCGACGGTGCCGACAAGCTGTTCCTCTCCTGGGAGTCCTCCGACTCCAGCGTGCGCCGGTCGGCGATCAGCGGCCGCTGGCTCGAGATCGCGAACTGACCCGACCCCGAGCCGCCTCGGGCAAGGACCTCGACGACCCGGGTGCCGGGTTCTCGAGGTCCTTTTTCTTTGGGCGGCCGAATCCAGGTAGCATCCGGCTCGTGCGCACTGCTCTGCTCGTGGCCGTGGCTCTGGTGCTCGTGGCCAGTCTCGCCCTCATCGTCCGTTTCGTCACGCTCGCCAAGATCTCGCAGGATCGCGCCGGGCGTTCCTTGAGCCCCGACCTGGGGGCCAGCCCCTTGGCAGCGTGCCCGAACCAACCCGGCTGCGCGCGGCGGGAGGTCGCGGGCAGCGAACTCGACGGCGCGCTCGAGTCCCTCCGGGCCAACCTCGAGCGCGCGCCGCGCACGCGGATCGTGCGGGTGAGTCCCACCTACCTGCGCGCCGAGGTGCGTAGCCGGCTCTTCGGCTTCGTCGACGACGTCGAAGCCCGGCTCGACCCCGTCAGCGGGCAGCTCGAGTTGCGCTCCGCTTCGCGGGTCGGAAAGTCGGACCTCGGGGTCAACGGTGCCCGCCTGGATCGCCTCCTGAAGGCGCTCCTAGGCGCCGGAACGTAACCGGGCCTTACGGCGAAACCACGTCCCACAACGAGGTGCTCGCAGACTCGAAGCCGTCTTCGAAGATCAACGAGTTCTCGACCCGGGCGAGGCAAGCAGCGTTGGCGGCCGCCCGGCTCTCGACGTGAGCGCGCATGCGGTCGGGAACCCGCTGGGGCACGGTGCCGAAGGGGTGGCCGGTGCCGAAGGTGAGCGAGATGTTGCCGAGTCCGCCGCTGAGCAGGTGGCAATAACTCATGATCGTGCCGCTGGCAGCGCCGCCGGGCAGGGAGGTCGCGCCGCAGTAGCAGCCGGTGTTGCCGCACTCCCCGGCGTAGCAGGAGTCCACCGGGTTGGCATTGCCGCCTAGGTTGGCGTAGCAGTGGGTGTGCGGCGAGTTGAAATTGTGGCCGATCTCGTGCGCCACGGCGACCACGTCCCACAACACGGCCGGGCTGTCCGGGTTGAAATTGCCGTCGATGCCGCCGGTGTAGCCGTAGCCGCCGCCGTAGGTGTCCGAAGTCGCCATGCCCGAGCAGCCCTGGCCGGAGATGTTGTAGCTGAAGCTCGCCGAGCACAGCACTCCCACCCAGGCGATGCCAGAGTTGGCCGATTTGCCCGACAGGAAATGGGCGATCGTGCGGGACACGGCGCCGTTGTTGGTGTTCCAGTACTTCCCGAACTCGAACATGCCGCAGTTGGCCGCCGTCTGTGCCCAGGGGTCGGCGGCCGTGGTCCACAGACTGACCGAGGGGATGGTCAGGTTGGTTGCGACTTCGCCGTCGTAGATCGCCGAAATGAAGCCGATCAAATCGCCCGCGTAGTCAGTCGCGGCGGTCGTGCTGCCGCCGAACTTCCCGAGGTATTCGAAGTCGGTTTCGATCGCCACGCGGGCGGTGTAGGAGAGGTTACCGGTGGGCGCCGCCGGGAGCGCGCTGGCGGGGCCGGGAATCAGGTCGACCAAACTCGTCTCATGCCCCTCGGCGCCACAGGTGAAGGCCGGGCCGCCGATCGCGAGTTCCTCGCTGCTGATCTCCCGGCTGCGGAAGCTGCCGTCGACCTCCCGGGCGATCAGGCTGACGCCGCGGGTGCGGGTCACGAGGCCGCGCACTTCGCCGGACTCCCGCACCACCAGAAAGGCCCGAGAGGCGGGATCGCCTGCTACGCGGCCGCGAAAGTAGGCGTGATCCGGGGCCTTTCGGCGTTCGACGCGCCCGCCCTCGCCGTGAATCACGACCTGGGCGCCGGGCTCGAAGACGCGGAAGCGCTCGAGTTGAAGCTTCTCCGCCGCGCTCAGAGGCACTTCGAGGCCCCCGCCGAGCTCGACCGTCAAGGCCGGCAGGGGATTGTCGAGGCCGACGACCTCTGCGGCGAGAACCGCGGGCAACAGCGAGACGACGGCGAAGGAAACGACGGCGGCACGAAGCATGGACGACCTCCCAGAGTTATAGGCGCATGACTATACCTCTCGGAGGTTACGACGGGAATGAAGGGGAGAGAATCGGCTGCCCCAGCCGATTCTTCAGTGTCCAACGCGACGTGGTGCCTCAGCTACCCGCTGCCTTGCTGCGGCGCAGCAGAGCCACGGTGACGCCGTCGAGGATCTTCTTGACCCGGGCCTCGAAGTCCCGCGTGCCGGCGGGAGCGGAAACCGCGATCTCACCGCTCACGGAGCCGTCACCGTCGCGCAGGTCGCGCACCTTGAAGCGCATTACACCCCATACGCGAGCCCTGTTCGGCGTCTATACGACCCGCGGCTCGCACTTCTCGTTGGCTGCCCGCAAAGCGTCCAACAATGCCAGCAGCAAGGGACCGGTGCTGGCGTCGTAACGGCCCGGAAAGCTGCGCCGCGTTTGTTGGGCACCGGCCGGCGGGCGGTAGTCGTCGCGTTCGAGCAAATTGCGGAAGTCGGCTTGTTGGGCGATCGCTTCGAAGTTCGGGTCGGTGCGAGCGCGCAGCCGCGCGCGCTCGTCGAGAGCCACGGCGCGGGCGAGATGGGTCGCCGCGAGGGCACCGTACCCGCGGCCGGCGTAGTTGGTGGCCACGAGGTAAAACGCCTCGGCGTTGGCGCCCGAACGCTCGAGGTACCGTTCGAAGCGGCTCGAGGCTTCCCCGAGTCGCCCGAGCAGAAGCAGCACGGCGCCTTCGTTGAGGTCGTTGTCGAGGGCCGCCGGGTCGAGTTCGCGCGCCCGCCCGAGGTCCGTCAAAGCTGCCGCGTAACGCTCTTCGGCGATCGCTACCCCGGCACGGTCCAACCAGGCCTGGCGCTGCCCAGGGTCGAGGGCCAGGCAACGCTCGAGATCCGCCTTGCCGGCCTCGAATTCGCCCTCCATGAAGCGGGCACTGGCGCGCAGGCGCAGCGCCGCGGCATCGTTCGGATTCTTGGTGAGCGCGGCATCGAGCCGCTTCAGGGCGTCGGCGCCGCGGCCTTGGTCGAGCAGGGCTTGGACGGCGGCGGTGTCCGCCGGCGGCAGGCCGGCAGCCGGGGACGACAGGAGGAGCGCGATGGTGGTTGCAAACAGTGAGGTTCGCACAGCGGTGGAAATCTACCCGAAGGACGGCCGGTCGTACCGCCGCTCAGTTGCGATTGGTGCAGAAACGCATTTCTTCCTGGGTCTGGGCCTTCATCACGCAGTGGTACCCGACGCGGGTCCAAGTGAGGCCCTTCACGCAGTCGTCGACATCGACATCGAAGGTGGCCGCCGCCGAGGATTCGAACGCGCTCAGATCCTCGCCGCGGAGATCCGAGGAGAGGACCTGCTGTTGGTACAAGAGCAACTGACGGCACTCGGCTTTGTTGAGCGGCGCCCCCTTGTCGGGGCAAGCGGCGAGCACCAGGCCACTCGAGACGGCGAGCCAACGGAGGATCTTCATGGCTTCAGTGTCTCATGACTCGGGGTCCGTTGCTTCAGAGTCCGACATATATGACACTATCGTAGGTATGCACCGCACGACGATTTTCCTCGACGAGGCGACGGGACGCGAACTTCGGCTGTGGGCGGAGCGGGAACGCTGTTCGGTGGCGTCCCTGATTCGCAAGGCCATCGCCCGCCAATTGGCAGAGCGTGAGGCAGCCTCGTTGAACCTCGGATTCCTCGCGGCAGGCAGAAGTGGCCGCAGCGACATCGCCGAACGTCATGAAGAGCTGCTGTGGCAGGACGACGAAGCCATCTCGACCGACCCCGCCGAGCTCTCCAGAGTCGCAGTTGGGCGACGTCGCTGATGGCTTTGTTGGTCGATACCGGCGCTGTTTACGCTCTGGCCGACGCGGATGACGCCTGGCATCACCGGGTCCGAGACTTCTTGACCTCGAAGGGCGAGATGCTGCTGGTTCCGGTGACGGTCCTCCCGGAGATCACGTACCTCCTTGAGCGCCGCCTCGGCTCGGCCGTTGAGCGCCGTTTCGTGGCTTCTCTCGTGGCTGGCGAGCTCTTCGTCGAGCCCTTGGAGACTGCGGACCTTGGCCGCATCGCCGAAGTCCTGGAACGGTATCCCCAGATCGGTTTCGTGGATGCCTCGGTCGTCGCCATGGCGGAGCGACTCGGAGCCGCGGGAGTCGTGACGACGGATCGCCGCCACTTTTCGATGGTCCGGCCCCGGCACCGGGACGCGTTCGAACTCTGGCCCTGAGCCGTCAGACGTCGTAGACGAAAACGATCGGCATCTCGATGTCGTGATCCAGGCTGCGGTGGACGGGGCAGGTGTGGGCGGCGCGCTCGAGGGCGCCGCGGGCGCGGGGCTCGAGCGCGGCGGGCAGGTGGATCTCGAGGGGCAACCGGCCGATGCGCCGGGGCTCGGCGTTCATGTGTTTTTCGACTCGCCAGTGGGTCCCGGTCAAGTCCCAGTCGTGGCGCGCCGCGAGGATCGCCATGACCGTCACCATGCAGGCCCCGAGCGAAGCCGCCACCAGGTCCGTGGGGGAAAACGAGCTGCCGTCGCCGTTGTTGTCGGCCGGGGCGGCGGTGCGGATCACGGTGCCCGAGGGGCCGTGAGTGATTTCGGTCTTGAGGTTGCCGACATACTTGCCGGTCATTTCGACGGCCATGAGATCCATCTCCCAAGCTTGGTACGGTCGACCTGAGGTTCGGGCGGTCTCCGCCCGAACTTCGCTAGAGTAAACGAAATGGCACGCCGAGGTGGACCGACCGAGGAACCCGAGTTCAGGCTCTATCCGGTCGATCCGGGGAAGCTCCGCCAAGTCATCACGGTGCTTCTCGGCGGGGCCGGCCTCCTGATTGCCGCGGCCAGTTTTCATCGAGCCGGCGCCCCGGATTCTCTGTTCTTCTTCGTTGTCGCTTGCGGGGTCATGGGCTTTTTCCTGGTCGTTCTCGGCTTCTGGGTCGGCCTTTCCTGGTGGCCGCGAGCGGCTGTCCAAACCGACGCCGAGGGCCTGTGGTCGCCGGTCGTGGGCCGAGAACGAGGACTGATCCCGTGGGGTCGCATCACGTCGGTCGTGGATCGGCCGATCGCCCGGCGGCTCGATCTCTACGACGGCCGCGGTCGCTGCTTGCTGCGCTTGTCCTACGAGCTCGAGAACTTCTCCGGACTTCGGAATCGTGTGCTCCAGGAACTCGAGTGCCGCTGGCCTTTGCCGCCCTTGCCCGTCACTCTGTCCAAATCGGTGATGCGTCAGCTCGTGGGGGGCGGGCTGGCGACCGGTTCCGGGATGTTGGTGGTGTTCGGAGCCGAGAGTATTTCGGCCGCGGTCGTCTTCGGGCTGTTGGGGCTCGCGGCGCTGGTGTGGTGGCTTCGCGGACCGGAACAGGTGGTCCTGAACCAGGGAACGCTCGCGGTCCAGGGCCGGTTGCGCAGCTTCGAAGTGCCCTGGTCCCAGGTGCAGGGTGTCGACCTCGCTCCCGGCTTGCTCGATCGGCGAGAGGTCTTCGTCGAACTCTCCGTCCGTGGTCGCCTGTGGCCCGTCCGGCTCGACGCTGGTTATGGCTGGCCGCTGCCGCGGCTCGTCTCCGTCCTTGGTCGGCTGGCTACTTCCGCTTTCCGAGGAGCCCCCAGAGACCACTCCGCCCGAAGCGGCTCGAAGAAAGGTAGCCCTCCGCGACCGCGCGCACGTCGGACACGGAAATGAACGCTTTGGGCTCGATGGCGCGAACGATTTCGAGCAGCCGCGGCGTGTCCTTGCGCTGGACGATCGTGAAGAGTAGCCGCACCCGGCCGTGGAGGCCACGGGCGGCTAGGGACGTGACGCCGAAATCCTGCCGGCGCAGCTCGTCCGACAGCAGCGTCGCGTCCTCGGTGGTGATGATGCGCACCGAGACGAGGCCGAGGGCGATCTTGCCTTCGAGCGTGACGCCCAACCAAGTGCCGGCGGCGAAGCCTCCGGCATAGGCCACGTAGTTGAGCGGGTGGTCGAGGTGGCGCAGCACCTGGGTGATCGCCACCAGCCACAACATGCTCTCGCAGAAGCCGATCAGGGCTGCCGTGCCGCGTTGGCCGCGGGAGATCAGGATGATCCGAAAGGTCTGGAGCGAGACGTCCGACAGGCGCGCCAGAAAGATCAGCAGCGGCGCCCACCCGGCCTGGGTGAAGAACTCGATCATCCCGGAAACATCGCCGGGGTCAGACCGATCGCAACGATCGAGCAGTAGTCGAGGGCCTCGATGCCGAGCTCCCGGGCCTTCCGGAGCACCACCTCGTCCGCCGAGCCGGGGTTGAACATCACGTCCCCGGCCTTGGCGGCGGCCATCTCGGGCAGAAGGGCGAGGGAAATCGGCGGCGCCAGGTAGACGCTGATGCGATCCAACGGCTTGGGCACCGCGTCGAGCGAGCGGTAGACCGCGAGCCCCTCGATCTCGCCGCCGCCAGGATTCACCGGGTACACCGTCCAACCGGCATGGAGATACGCCCGCACGCACTTGTTGCCGTACTTGGCGCGATTGGACGAGGCGCCGAGAATGGCGATGGTCTTGGGGGTCGAATCATTGGCCATGGGAACCTCCTGCGGTGCGGAGCCGTGATCGTATCGCGCCACGCCGTGGGTGCTTCAGTCGAGCGCCGCCCGCGCCGCGTCCACTTGCTGCGCCAGGGCTTCCAGTGCCGCCGCGGTGGCCGCGATGCCGGCGTCGACGCGGGCGAACTCCCGCTGCTCGAGTGCCTCGCGCACCAGCGGCAGCGTCTTCACCCCGTACCCCGTGTATTGCCCCGGGGCGTAGAGGTGGTGCTTGAACCACGGCCGCCCGGGGAGGCCCTCGGGCCGGGTGAGAGCCCGTTCCGCCGCCAAAAGCAGACGGTCCAGGGCCTCGCCGCCGCCAGCGCCGCCCCGTTTCGCGAGCGCTTCGTCGTAGGCCTTGGCGGCTCGGGTCAGCTGGGCGTGGGCGTTTTTGAGCGGGGCGAAGTTGAAGAACGGGCCGGGCTCGAGCCGCGGCGGCGCCACCCAGGTCTCGCGGGCATCGTCGACCGCGGTGTAGACGCCGTCGTCGAGCCGCCGGTTGCGCTCCTCGGCGTCCTTGCGCTGGCTGTCCGCCAGCTTCTCGACCTCGTCGACGTAGCGCCCCACGGTCTCCGCGAGAGCCGTGAAGTCGAAGGGCAAGGTCTCGGCATTGGCCAGCCGCAACGTCGCCCGCCCGGCCACCTTGGCCAAGGTCACACCGTAGGAGAAGTCCGGGTCCATGAACCGAACGTAGTGGTCGTAAGTGTCATAGATCGAGTGGTACTGGCCGTACTCATCCTCGCCGCCGAAACCCAGGTTGACTGACGCGATGCCCAGGTGCTGGAGAAAAGGTGTGTAGTCCGAACCCGAGCCCAGGGGGTCGAGCCGCAGATCCTTGCGTTCGCGAGCCTCGCGCCGAGCCTCGGGCGAGCCGCTGAGAACCGTGGCGTCCTTGACTCGCTGGGCCACGGAGATCCCTTTAACCGGGTCCAGCACGTCGCGACCGACCTGGCCCATCAGCCGCTCGAGCGAGTGGGAGCCGCCGGCATCGAGAAATCCGCGGGAGGTCGAGTCGGTGTTGATGTAGGCCACGGCCTTCTGCCGCAGCTCCGCGGCGTGGAACTCCACCCACTCGGTCGAGCCGAGCAGCCCGGGTTCTTCACCGTCCCAACCGGCGTAAACGATCGTGCGCCGTGGCCGTTGGCCGGCCTTGGCGAGCTCGCCGACGGCGCGGGCTTCTTCGAGTACCGCGACCATCCCGGACAGCGGGTCGGTGGCGCCGTTGACCCACGCGTCATGGTGGTTGCCGCGTACGATCCACTGGTCCGGTAGCTCCCGCCCCCGCAGCTTCGCCACCACGTCGTAGGCCGGCACGATGCGCCAGTCGAACTCGAGCTTGAGCCGCACCTTGGCGCCGCCGGGGCCGAGCTTGTAGGGGATCGGCAGCGCCCCCCGCCAGTGCGCCGGGGCCAGCGGGCCGTCCAAGGCGGCGAGCAGTGGCTGGGCGTCGGCGGCCGAGATCGGCATCACCGGGATCTTCATCAAAGTCGGCGCCGCGGCGCGGTCGAGTCGCTGGGCGTCTTTCGTCGCGCCGACGCCGGGGGTCAACGGGTCCCCCGGGAAAATCGGCATGTCCGCCACGGAACCCCGTTGCACACCCCACTCGTTGCGCCAGCCGCCTTCGGGGTACGGGTCGCCCTGGGTGAAGCCGTCGCCGAGCGGATCCGAGTAGATCAAGCAGCCGATGGCCCCGTGTTCGGCCGCGACCTTGGGCTTGATGCCGCGCCAGGAGCCGCCGTAGCGGGCGATGACGATCTTGCCGCGCACGTCGATGCCGCGGCGGTCGAGCTCCTCGTAGTCCGCCGGCACGCCGTAGTTCACGTAGACCAGCTCCGCGGTGACGTCGCCTTCGCCGGAGTAGGCGTTGTAGGTCGGCAATTGCTCGGCCTTCTGGCTCGAGGTGCGGTCTTCACGGAGCGGCGGCTCTTCGAGCTTGGCTGTGAACCGAGTTGGCGCCACCAACTCGAGGATCCGCACCTTGGGGGTCGGGAACAGCACGTGGAACTCTTCGAGCGCCGCTTCGTACCCCCAGGAGCGGAACAACGCCGCCATGTGCTCGGCGACCGCCTTGCTGCCCGGCGAGCCGAGATGATGGGGCCGGGCCGACAAGGTTTCGAGCTCCCGGCGCAGATTCTCCGGCACCAGCAGGGCGTCGTACCGCGCTTCGAGGGCGCGCTGGGCCTCCGAGCCGGCGGTAGAGAAGCCGTGAATCCGCTCCGACTCGCCGGCCGCGAGGGGCAAACCCAGGAGGGTGACGAGGAAACCCGCGAGGAAGAATCGGCGCATGGGAGCTCCTGTTTCGGGGGCGAGGTGCCGCCGGATTCTACGTTACGCTCCCCCCGTACAACGCTTGGAGGCTCCCCATGACGTCACTCGCCCAGCGGCTCTTCGCTCTGCTTCTCCTGGCCGTGATTCCGGCCCGCGCCGCGGCGCGACCGCCGCTCGCGGAGCCGGCGCCGTCCCCGGACGGGCGGACGATCGTGTTCGCTTCCGGCGGGGACCTGTGGACGGTGCCGGCGACCGGGGGAGACGCTTCGCTCGTGGTGGCGCACCCGGCCACTGAGTCCCGCCCCCTGTTCTCACCGGACGGTCGCGAGCTGGCGTTCGTCTCGACCCGCACCGGCAACGGCGACCTCTACGTGTTGACGCTCGCCACCGGGGCCCTGCGGCGGGTGACGTGGGACGATGCCGGGGACCAGCTCGACGCTTGGTCAGCGGACGGGCGCTTCCTCTACTTCAGCTCCGTGCGCGAAGACATCGCCGGCATGAGCGACGTGTTTCGGGTACCGGCCGCGGGCGGCTTGCCGGTGGCGGTGGCGAATGATCGTTACCTGACCGAGTTCGGAGCCGCCCCGGCGCCCGACGGCCGTTCGCTGGTGTTCGGTGCCCGCGGCATCGGCTTCAACCAGTGGTGGCGGCACGGGTCGTCCCACATCGACGAAAGCGAGTTGTGGCGGCGCGACGGCGACGGCGGGCTGACCCGCCTGTCGAGCTCCGGGGCCAAGCACCTGTGGCCTTTGCACGGCGGCGAGCGCGTCTACTTCCTTTCCGACCGCGACGGGCACGAGAACCTCTGGCAGCTCGACCCCCGGCGCGCGGCCGGAGCCGAGGGCGACGGGGCCACGCGCCTGACCGCCTTCACCGACGGCCGCGTCCTGTGGCCGGCCCTGTCCGCCGATGGCCGGACCTTGACCTTCGAGCGCGACTTCGGGATCTGGGTACTCGACTTACCGGCCGGCTCGCCGCGCCCGGTGCCCGTGCGCTTGCTCGGTACTGCCTGGACCGCCGGCCCGGAGCGCCAGACCCTCGGCGAGTTCTCCGAGCTGGCGCTGTCGCCCGATGGCAAGAAGCTCGCGCTCGTGGCGCGCGGCGAGGTCTTCGCGGTGTCGGCAGCGGACGGCGGTGCGGCCGTGCGGGTGACGCGCACTGCCGCCCTCGAACGCCAACCGGTGTGGGCGCCGAACAGCCGCGAGCTGGCCTACGTCTCGGAGCGCTCGGGTCGCGGCGAGATCTACCTCTACGACTTCGCGACGCGCACCGAGCGCCGGCTCGCCGTGGGGGATGCGCCGCTGTTTTCCCCCGACGGCAAACTCCTGGCCTACCTGCGCGACGGCCGAGAAGTGCGTACCGTGGGGGTCGACGGCAGCGACGACCGGCAACGGGCCACGGGGACCTTCGCCCGGCCGCCCCTGGACGACTTCCAGGTGCTCGCTTTCGCGCCGGATTCGAGCTGGCTCGCCTACGTTTCCTTCGGGGAACGGATGTACCGCAACGTCCACGCCGTCGAGCTGGCCACCGGGCGCCGCGAGCAGTTGTCGTTCCTCGCCAACGCTTGGGGCAACTCCGTGGCCTGGAGCCCGGACGCGAGCTTCGTGCTCTACGACAGCCGCCAGCGCACCGAACCGGGAGTCGTGGCGCGGATCGACCTGGTGCCGGTGGCGCCGAAGTTCCGGGAAGACCGGTTTCGGGAGTTGTTCGCCAGCGGCGAGAAGAAGGACGAGACCGACACCAAGGACGTGAAAGACTCGAAGGACGCTGCGCTACCGAGGGTCGAGATCGCGACGGCGGGTTTGCGGGAGCGAGTCGACATTCTGCCCCTGGGCCTCGATGCCGGCTTCGTGACGATCACGCCGGACGGCAAGAAGGCCGTGTTCTTGGGCACCGTGGCCGGGCGCCAGAATCTCTACTCGTGGCCCCTGGATCCGCTGTCGGACGATCCCGCGGTGGCCAAGCAGCTAACTTCGACCCGTGGGGAAAAGAGCCCGCCGAGGTTCTCGCCCGACGGCGCCGAGGCCTACTTCTTGGACGACGGCGCCCCCCAGGCGGTGCAGTTGGCTTCCGGCGAGGTGCGTTCGATCAGCGTGCAGGCGGAGCTCGAAGTGGATTTCGCGGGTGAGCGCGAGGCGATCTTCGATCAAGCTTGGCGGTACCTCGCCGAGCACTTCTACGATCCCGCCATGCACGGCGCCGATTGGCCGCGCCTCGTGGCGCACCACCGGCCTTTCGCCATGGCCGCGGCCAACCGTGACGAGCTGCGCCGCGTGACCTCGCTGCTGATCGGTGAGCTCGACGCCTCCCACCTGGGGATTCGCTCGCCCACGGGCGACACCGTCACCACGACCGGCCGCCTCGGTCTGCGCTTCGACGGCTCCCCGCAGCTGAGGATCACCGAGGTCGTTCACCTCGGACCGGCGGACTTGGCCGGGGTGAAGGTCGGTGACCGCCTGGTCGGAATCGAAGGTGCCGCCGTGGACGGCGACACGGACCTAGCCCGGCTGCTCGACGGCCGCATCGGCAAACGCACGGAGCTTGCCCTGGTGGACGCCGCGGGTGGGCAACGCACGGTGGTCGCTTTGCCGGTGGACCTGAATGCGGAGAAGAACCTGCTCTATCGCCAATGGGTGGAGCAGAAGCGACGGTATGTCGCGGAAAAGAGCGGTGGCCGTCTGGGTTATGTCCACCTCTTCAACATGTCGTCGGATGCCTTCTCTCAGCTCCTCGTCGACCTCGACGCCCAAAATCAGGCGCGGGACGGCGTGGTGGTGGACATCCGCAACAACAACGGCGGCTTCGTCCACGCTTACACCTTGGACGTGCTCGCCCGCCGTCCGTACCTGACCATGACCTTCCGCGGCATGGCCCCGGCCCCGGCCCGCGCGGTCCTCGGCCAACGAGCCCTCGAGCGCCCCACGGTGTTGGTCACCAACCAACATTCCCTGTCCGATGCCGAGGACATGAGCGAAGGCTACCGCGCCCTCGGCCTTGGGCCGATCGTGGGTGAACCCACGGCGGGCTGGATCATCTACACCTCGAACGTCGATCTGCTCGACGGCAGCAACCTGCGACTCCCCTTCATCGGCGTTGCCGACCGCAACGGCGAGAACATGGAACGCGCCCCGCGACCGGTCGACGTGCCGGTCACCCGGCCCGTAGGCGAGCCGGCGGAGGAGGACGTCCAGTTGGATGTGGCGGTAGCGGAGCTATTGAAGCGGGTTACCCCATCCACACCGTCTTCACGTTGACGAACTCTCGAATCCCCCAGGTGGCCAGCTCACGGCCGAAGCCAGAGCGTTTGATGCCGCCGAAGGGGAGGCGAGGGTCGCTCTTGACCATGCCGTTGACGAACACGGCGCCGGCCTCGAGCTCGCGGACGAAGAACTCGGCTTCACCTGGGTCGCGAGTCCAGACGGCGGCGCCGAGGCCGAAGTTCGGGTGGTTGGCGCGGGCCAGGGCTTCCTCGGCATCGGCGACGCGGAAGACACTGGCGACCGGGCCGAAGAGTTCGTCGTCACAGGCGGGGGAGCCGGCCGGCGGGTCGACGAGCACGGTGGCGGGGTAGAACCAGCCCGGGCCGCCGGGCAGGATGCCGCCGAGCACGAGCTTCGCCCCGAGCCTGACGGAGCGGTCGACTTGGCCCGCCAACTCGTCGCGGATCGCCCGGGTGGCCAAGGGGCCGAGGTCGGTGGACGGGTCCATGGGGTCGCCCATCGTCAAGGCCGCCAAACCCGCCACGAAGAGCTTCAGGAACTCGTCCGCCACGGCTTCGTGGACGATGAACCGCTTGGCCGCGATGCAGCTTTGGCCGTTGTTGATCGTGCGTGCCTTGACCGCGGTGGCCGCGGCGGCGGCGATGTCCGCCGAGGGCAGCACGACGAACGGGTCGCTACCGCCCAGCTCGAGCACCGCCTTCTTGATCTGCGCCCCGGCCAAACCGCCCACCGAGACCCCGGCGCCTTCGCTGCCGGTCAGGGTGACGGCGGCCACCCGGCGGTCTTCGATCAGCGTCTTGACCTCCGGAATGCCGACCAGAAGCGTCTGGAAAGTCCCCGCGGGGAAGCCGGCGCGGCGGAACACATCTTCGATCAGGAGCGCCGACCGCGGCACGTTCGAGGCGTGTTTGAGCAGACCCACGTTGCCCGCCATGAGCGCCGGGGCGGCGAAGCGGAACACCTGCCAGAACGGGAAGTTCCAGGGCATGACGGCGAGCACCGGGCCGAGCGGGTCGAAACGCACGAAGCTGCGCGCGGCGTCCGTTGCGATCGGCTCGGGCGCGAGTTGAGCCTCGGCGTGCTCGGCGTAATAACGGCACACCCAGGCACACTTTTCGGCTTCCGCCATGGCCGCGGCGATCGGCTTACCCATCTCGCGGGTCATGGTCTCGCCGAGCCGGCGTTTGTCGGCCTCGAGCACTTCGGCCGCCTGCACCATCAAGCGCGAACGCTCGGCGAAAGGCACCCGGCGCCAGTCCCGAAACGCGGCGTCCGCCCGTGCCACCGCGGCTTCCATCTCGGCCGCGGTGTGAGGTTCGAAGGTCTCGCGGGGCTCACCGTTTTGGGGATTGATCGAGGTGATCGTCATGGTCAAGCTCCCGCAATCGCCGCTTCCAGCACGTCCAGCCCCTCCGCCAGCTCGGCGTCGGAGATCACCAGCGGCATCAGCGTCCGGATGACGTTGCCGTGGTTGCCTGCGGAAATCAGGATCAAGCCGCGAGCGAGCGCCTGTTGGCTGATGCGGCCCACTCTCGCCTTGTCGGTTGCCTTCGAGACTGGATCGGTGACGAACTCGAGGGCGCGCATGGCGCCGAGCCCCCGGGCTTCGCCGACCCACGGATACTTCTGGACGAATTCGACGAAGCGGGCTTCGACCGTCCTGCCGATGGCCGCCGCTCGGTCGACCAGATTCTCGCGCTCGAGAAAGTCGATGGCCGCGAGCGCCGCGGCGCAGGCTACCGGGTTGCCGATGTAGGTGCCGCCGAGACCGCCGGGCTGGGGCGCGTCCATCACCTCGGTGCGGCCCACGACAGCAGAGATCGGCAGACCGCCGCCCATGGACTTGGCGAGCACCACGAGGTCCGGCTCGAGGCCGTGGTGCTCGCAGGCGAACATCTTGCCCGTGCGACCGAAGCCGGTCTGCACTTCGTCGGCCACGAGGAGAATGCCGCGCTCGCGGCAGATGGCTGCGAGCTCCCGCAGCCAGGGCCCGGGTGCCACGATGAACCCGCCTTCGCCCACGACCAGCTCGATCACCACGGCGGCCACTTGGTCCGCGGCCACGTAGCCGGTGAAGAACTCCTCGAACAGGGCGCGGCAAGCCGCGGCATCCTGCGGGGCGTCCGAGCGGTACTCGTAGGGGAACGGCAGGCGGTAGATCTCCGGCGCAAACGGCCCGAAACCCTGCTTGTAGGGCGCGATCTTGCTGGTCATCGTCATGCCCAGGAGCGTACGGCCGTGGAACCCATGTTCGAACACCACGACGGCGCTTCGGCCGGTGGCCCGCCGGGCGATCTTGACGGCGTTTTCGACCGCCTCGGCGCCGCTGTTCAACAGCATGGCCTTCTTGGGAAAACTCCCCGGGGTGATCGCCACGAGCTTTTCGCACAGCGCGACGTAGGGCTCGTACATGGCGACCGAGAAGCAACTGTGGGTGAACAGATCGAGCTGCGCCTTGGCCGCCGTGATGACGGCCGGGTTCGTGTGCCCGACGTTCAGCGTGCCGATGCCGCCGGCGAAATCGAGAAATACGTTGCCGTCGACATCTTCGAGCCGAGCGCCCTCGGCGCGGGCGACGAAGACCGGGGTGGTGGCGCCGATGCCCCGCGGCAAAGCCGCCTCGCGGCGGGCCAGCAGGGCCTGGGAGTTCGGGCCGGGAATGGCGGTTTTCAGTTGGATGGCCTGTGCCATGGCAGCAGCGTAACAGGATTCTTCTTGTCCATTTCGTCCACTCCGTCCACTTCGTCCATCCGTCCATTACACTCCCCCAAACACCCCACGGGAGGCTCCATGCCGGAACCCGCGATCGAAGTTCGAGGGCTGGTACGCCGTTTCGGCGACCACTTGGCTCTCGACCACGTGGACCTGACCGTCCGCGAGGGCGAGTTCTTCTCGCTGCTCGGCCCGTCGGGCTGTGGCAAGACGACGCTTCTGCGCATCATCGCCGGGCTCGATCAGGCGGACGGGGGCGAGCTGCGCATCGCTGGATCGCCGGCGAGCGAGATCCCCGCCCATCAGCGGCCGGTCAACACCGTTTTCCAGTCTTACGCGTTGTTTCCCCACCTCTCGGTCAAGGACAACGTCAGTTTCGGCCTACGCATGAAGAAGGTGCCGCCGGCCGAGATGGCCCGCCGCGTGGACGCTGCCCTCGAGCTGGTGCAAATCACCCGGTTCGCCGACCGCAAGCCGGCGATGCTGTCGGGCGGCCAGAAGCAGCGCGTGGCCTTGGCCCGGGCGCTGATCAACGAGCCCAAGGTGCTGCTGCTCGACGAACCCCTGGGCGCCCTCGACCTGAAGCTGCGCAAAGAACTCCAGGTCGAGCTGCTGGCCCTGCAGCGCCGGCTCGGCATCACCTTCTTGTTTGTGACTCACGACCAGGAAGAGGCGCTCGTGATGAGTGACCGCATCGCGGTCATGCGCGCCGGCAAAATCGAACAGTTGGGCGAGGCCGAAGGCCTTTACGAACGACCGCGAAACCGGTTCGTGGGCCAGTTCCTGGGCACCTGCAACCTCGTCGAGGGCACGACGGTGGCGACGACCTCCGCGGATTTGACGGTGGATTCCGCCCAGGGCGTCCTCCGGGCTTTGCGCCATGCCGACGACCGGGACGCCTCGGGCGCCGTGACGCTGGCGATTCGCCCCGAAAAAGTGCGGCTGCTGCCGGCCGACGCCGGCCCCGGGGAGAACCGCGTGCCGGTGACCGTGCGGGAGCTCCTCTACACCGGTGCCGAGAGCCACTACCTGCTGTCGGCGCCGGGTGGGGCGGCATGGGCGGCTTACACCATGAACGCCCGCGCCGGTGCGCGCCAGTTCCAACTCGGTGAAACGCTGCTGGCCGAGTTGCCCGCGGAGTCGCTGGTGCTCCTGGGGGACGGTTGATGGCCGCCCCGAGTTCCGAGATCCGTCGCGGCGAGCGGCTGACGCGCCTCGGCGAGTGGGGGCGCTCGCTGGGCACCAGCGGCCCGGGCATCTTCTGGGTGACCGTCTTCCTGCTCGTGCCTTTGGTCGGTATCGGGGTCATGAGCTTCATGAGCCGCGGCACCTACGGTGAGGTCCAGGGGCCGGCGACGCTGTCGAACTATGCCCGGCTGCTCGGCTTCGGCCTGTTGGGATTCGACCCGCAGTACCCGAAGATCATCCTGCGCAGCCTACTGATGGGCGCCGGCACCACGCTCGTTTGCCTGCTCGCGGCGTTCCCCTTGGCGTTTTTCATCGCTGGACTCGAGGGCCGCAAGAAGCAGATCGCCTTGACCCTGGTGGTCATCCCGTTCTGGACGAACCTGCTCATCCGGACCTACGCCTGGCAGATTCTCCTCGGGCCGGAGAGCTTCTTGGCGAAGCTGGCCACGGCGGTCGGGCTGGCCGATGCCGGGCAGCCGCTGTACCCGAGCGTGTTCGCCGTCTACATCGGGATGCTCTGCGCCTACCTGCCGTTCCTGGTGCTGCCGCTCTACACGTCGGTCGAGAAGATCGATTGGTCGATCGCGGAGGCGGCGGCGGACTTGGGGGCGGACGGGCCGCGGGTGTTCCGCCACGCTCTGCTGCCCCAGGTCCTGCCGGGCATGGTAGCGGGCATCATCCTGGTCTTCATCCCGGCCACCGGGCAGTTCGTGGTGCCGGATCTGCTCGGCGGCGCCAAGACGGCCATGCTCGGCAACGCCATCCAGCAACAATTCGGCCCCAGCCGCGACTGGCCCTTCGGCTCGGCCATCGCCTTCGTCGGCATGGCGGTGGTGATGACGGGTTTGTGGCTGAACGCCCGGCTCGCGGCGCGGCGGGGCGAGGAGAGCTTGCTGTGATCGGCGGGCGCAAACCGGGCTGGCTGCTGTGGCTGACGTCGGCCCTGCTCTACGGATTTCTCTACGCCCCGATCGTCGTCGTCGTGGTCTTCTCTTTCAACGCCGCCAAGTACGGTGGGCCCTGGCAGGGTTTCACCACCGAGTGGTATGGCAAGCTGCTCGACAGCCCGGAGAAACTCGACGCGGCCAAGAACACGCTCGTCCTGGCGGTCGTTTCGACGCTCGTGGCCACCGTGTTGGGCACGATGCTGGGTTACGGCTTGAACCGCTACCGCTTTCCGGGAAAGAAGCTCTTTGCCTTCCTGATGTACATCCCGGTGGTGATTCCGGACATCGTGATGGCGGTCGCCATGTTGATGTTCTACGCCCTGGTACGGGACGCACTGGGTCTGTTCGAACTGGGCATGACGACCATGATCCTGTCCCACGTCACGTTCCAGATTCCCTTCGTGGCGATCGTGGTGCGCTCGCGCCTGGTGGGCATGGACCCGGCGATCGAAGAAGCGGCCCATGATCTCGGGGCGACCTCCTGGCAAACCTTCTGGTACGTGTTGTTCCCGAATCTCGTGCCCGCCGTGGTGGCCGGGGCGATGCTCGCCTTCACGTTGTCCCTGGACGACTTCGTGGTCAGCTTCTTCACCACCGGCCCGGGGTCGACCACGCTGCCCATCCTCATCTACTCGTCGGTCAAGCGCGGCATCACGCCGGACATCAATGCGCTCTCGACGCTCATCGTTCTGGTCTCGATCGTCGGCACCCTCGCGGTGGCGCTGCTCGACCGCAAGAAACCTCAAGGAGAACGCCCGTGAAGAAGATCTTCTCCCTCTCCGCCGTCGCCCTGATCGGAGTCGGGGTTCTTATCGCCTGCGGCCCCAAGGAATCCGCTCCGCCCCAGCAAGCCGCCGCTCCAACCGGTCCCTGCGAGCTCAATCTGTTCATCTGGAGCGAGTACATGGACCCGGAGATCATCACGAACTTCGAGAAGGAGTTCGGGTGCAAGGTGACGATCGACCTCTACGAGTCGAACGAAGACCTGATCGCGAAGCTCCAGGGCGGCGGCACTTCGTTGTACGACGTGGTGGTCCCGGGCCAATACGTGATCGGGGTGATGAGCAAACTCGGCCTGCTCCAGCCGCTCAACCACGCCAACATTCCGAACTTGGCGAACCTCGACGACAAGTTCGTCAACCCGCCCTACGATCCGGGCAACAAGTACTCGGCGGCCTACCAGTGGGGCACGGTCGGCATCTACATGCGCAAGCCCGCCTCGGGCACGGTCGACGAGAGCTGGGACCTACTGTTCAAGGCCGACAAGGCACCCGGGCCGTTCCTCCTGATGGACTCGATCCGCGAGTTCACCGGCTCGGTGGCTCGTTATCAAGGGATGAGCGTCAACACGACCAACCCCGAGGACCTGAAGAAGCTGCGCGACCTCATGCTCGAAGCCAAGAAGCGCTCCCAGGGCTTCGAGGGCGGCGTCGGCGGCAAGAACAAGGTGCTCGGCAAGGCCGTCACGGCCGCCGTGGTCTACAACGGCGACGCCATCCGCGGTATGGCCGACGACCCGGAGACCTACTACTTCGTGCCCCGCGAGGGCGGCGTGATCTGGGTGGACAACCTGGCGATTCCGGCCAAGGCGCCCCACTTGGCCGCGGCCGAGAAGTTCATCAATTACCTGCTCGACGCCAAGGTTGGCGCGCAACTATCCAACTACAACCAGTACGCCACGCCGAACAAAGCCGCCAAGGCCCACATCAACCCTGCGGATCTCGCCAACCCGGCCATCTACCCGCCACCCGAGATGATGGCCAAGCTCGAGTTCGTGGACGACTTGGGCGACGCCAACAAGCTCTACGACGAGATCTGGACGCAGGTGAAGTCGAACTGAGGCGCTACCGCCCCCAGATTCGCACCAGAAACTCGTTCTGACGCTTCCAGCCCTCGGCCCGGGCGACCGGGTCGGGGTCGAAGTCGTCTTCCTGATGGGCGAGGTTGCGGGTCAGTAGGTGACCGAGGCCGGGGAACTCCTCGAGGGCGCAGAGTTCCCCGGATTCTTGGACGCCGGTGCAGAAGCGACGGGCACCGGCGAGCCGGGTCACCGAGTCCTCCGTACCCTGGACGATCGAGGTCGGCGGCAGAAGCTTTCCGAGGTGTTCGACGGGAGAGTAATCCGCCGGCAACGCCTTGCCCTGAAGAAGGCGCTCGAACCAGCCGCTGCTCGCCACATCGACGGCCGGGGACCACAGCACCAACGCGTCCGGTCCGCCCACTCCGAAGCGGCCGTCCGAGTTACCGCAACCGATCGTGGCGGCCGTGGCGGCGAGGTGGCCACCCGCCGAAACGCCGTAACCGGCGACGCGCTGGGGATCGAATCCAAGCTCCCGAGCCTGGGAACGCGCCCAGGCGAACGCCGCGCAGGTGTCGTCGAGTGCGTCGATGGGGGTGGTGCCCTCGTCCGACAGTCGATACTCGATCGCGATTGCCACGAGACCCAGGTCGGAGAACCTCTGGGCGGCGGGAAACACCCACGTCGCGTCTCCCGCGAACCAGCCGCCGCCGTGGAAGAGCAAGATCGCGGCGTTGCGAACCCGCGTCCCCGTGGGGGCGAAGACGTAGGCCGGTAAGTTCCGCCCGGCGATGGTCCGGTAGGTGTGGGCGACGGGCTCGGGCTCCGCGGCCGCCGCAGCGGTGACCGCGGGCCGAGGTCCCCCGGAGCAGCCGGGCGAGAGTGCAGCGAGGAAGAGGGTCAGCGCGACGAAGGGCGACTTAGGGGACATGGCGGCTCCGGGGGAGCGGCACGTTCGTTCGTGCCGGCTCGGTCCCGCCTACGGAGCGGCCGGCTGACCGGTTTCACTTGGGGGAGGGGCGCCGTGGTGTCGTTCGAGTCGTTGGTGTCCCGTCACCCCACCAGCAACACCGAACCACCCAGCTCCGGCCGGGCGAGGCCGAGGTAAAACAGGCCGATACCGGCCGTGCCGACCATGAGGCTCGGGTTTTCCCCACCGCCCTGGATGCCGCAGGGCCAGGGGGCGCGGTCGTCGTGGTAGCGCTCGAGGCCGTGGCGGGCCACGGCGAGGGCGGCTTCCTGGGCTTCGCCGGGTTCCCCGAGCCGGGCTTCCGCGTCGGCGGCGCACCGGGCATTGCCGGCGAGGCCGTGACAGAGAGAGAAGTCGGCGCCGGGGGTGGCGAGCGCCTGGCGCAGTGCGAGGAGCGTCGTGCGGAGGGCGAGCCGCGCTTCGTCGGCGAGGGCCGAGTCACCCGTCAGCTCGGCGCAGCGTGCCCGCGCGGGGGCGAGGCCGGGGGCGCCGTGGCACCAGGCGTTGCCGCAGGCGAAACGCGGGCGGCCGTCCGGTCCCGGGTGAGTGCCGCGAAAGTCGGGCCAGTTGCTCTGTGCGGCGTCGAAGGCGCGGCGCTCGTAGGCGTGCCCGAGCCGCGCGGCGGTCCTGAAGCGCTCGTCGCCAGTGACTTCCGCCAGCTCGAGCAGCGCCCAGGCGATGCCGCCGGCCCCGTGGGAGAAGCCCGTCAGGTTGGGCATCCCCACATAGAGCGGCGTCAGCGTCGGCCACGAGCCGGCGTCGCCGTCGATCTCGATCGTCCGCAGCAGGTGCTCGCCGTGGCGACGGGCCAAGGGGAGAAGTGCCGGGTCGCCGGTCTTGCGGGCCAAGTCGAGGGCCGCGGCGAGAAGACCCGCGCTGCCCGAAACGATGTCGAGTGACCCGGCCGCGGGCTCCTCGGCAGCCAGCTCGGAAAGCAGCCGGCGGGCGTGCTCGAGCAGCTCCTCGTCGGCCAGCCGGCTCCCGACCTCGTGGAGCGCCCAGGCGAGGCCGAAACGCCCTGCGTAGAAACCCTGGCTACCCTGGAAACGGCTTTCGAGCGCGACGGCGGACAAGAGCGCCGCGCGCGCCGTCTCCCCAAACCGGGGCTCCGCGACGGCCGTAGCGAGCCGCGCCAGGAACAGACCGATGCCCGCGAGCCCGCCGTACAGATCCGGCCCGCACGCCTTGTGCACCACCCGCCAAGCCCCGGCCACGAACTCCGAGCTGTCCCCGAGCCAATTGACCCGCTGGCCATCCCAAAGGGCATCCCGACACAACCGCGCGCCGATCCCGTCCGCCACGGCCAGATACCGATCCTGCTCGCTCCCTTCTTGTGTCTTTTCTTGCCTCCCACTCTCCTGGTCGGGGGTTCGAGGGCGGTGGGGAGAGGGGGACCGAGGGGGTGAGGTCGGCAAGGCGTACCCATCCACCGAGCCCGGATTCAGCCACGGCCGCGCGAGATCGAGCCCGTAGGCCCCGAACCAGGCGGCGACGGTGGCTCGCCGGTCGCCGTGCGGTTGCCGCAGCAGCGCCTCGGCCACCAGGCGGCAGCGGTGGGTGCCGAAGCTCTCACCGTGCCCCGGGTCCTCCGCGAGGCCGAGCCCGGGTGCCAGGGGCTTCGTGAACAGCGGCACTGCTTGCCCCAGGAAGCCCGCCACCTGGCCGTGCAACTCGGCCGCGACGCTCGCCACGACCGGGAAGAACCGCCGCGCGACGAACAACACCGCGGCGTCCAGCCGGCCGTAGGCGCCCGGCACCGCCAAGGTCTTGAAGCGGAACGGCACCTGGAAGCGGTCGAGCCGCTCCGTCAGACGGGCCAGGAGCTCCGGAGCCCCCGCCGCCGAGACGTGCCAGTAGAGCCGCAGCAGCGTGCCCGGCTCGTCGCGATCCGGCGGTTCGGTGCTCCAGGTGAAAAAGAAGCCGGGCTGGTAGGTGGCCGACTCCTTCGGAAAATAGGCCGTCAGCGCCAGGCCGGGCTGCGGTGGGCCGCCGCCCCGGGGCAGCAGGTACTGGCCGGGCCACAGCTCGACCGTCCGGCCGTGCTTGGTCGCCACCACCTGGCCGTTGGCGGACACCGAGGCCACCGTCCAGCCCGGCTCCCAGCGGTCGCTGCCGCCCCGAGCCGCGGACAACGCCGCCGTGAACCCGGCCACGTCCCCGGGTTCGAACGACGGCAGGGGAGCGCCGTCCCGGCAGTAGAAGCGGTCGTAGAGGCGGGCGGCCAAAGCGCCGAGCCGCGGGTCGGCACCGGGAACGCCGAGCGGCAGCCCACGGCTCGCGGGGTCGAAGTCCTCGGGCCGCACGGGCTCGCCGGCCACCCGCACGGCACCGTCCGCGCCGATCTCGACGGTGGCCAGCAGGCGATCGAGCCGGCTCAACACCCGAACACCTCGCGGCGGGCACGCGCGGGAGCGGCCAACAGGTGAGCGGCAAGTTGGAGGGCGTGGACGGCCATCGGGGTCAGGCCGGTCGAGAACTGCAAATGCTCGTAGGTCGAATGCACCAGCCGCGCAGCGCCGTAGGTCACGGCGCGCTCGAAGTCGCTCTCGCCCACGGTCGGACCGGCACCCCGGTAGGCCGCCCAGAAGGCTCGGATGGCCGGCTGCAAGGGGGCCAAGCGGGCCATGGCGTGAGGATCGTGCGCGGCGCCCGGCGGCAGGCCCACGAGCCAGGTCAGCAGGAAGGCTTGGAGAACGGATCCGACGTCCCACGCCGGGTCGCCCCAGTCGACCAACTCCCAATCCACCAGATGGACTCGGGTGGGTGCGCTCGGGGTCTCGGTCAGGAGCAGATTGTCCCACTTGAGATCGCCGTGGATCACGGTCTCGCGACGCCAGCCGGCGGCCAGTCGAGCGAAGGGGCCGGCGAAGTCCAGAAAACTCTGGAGGGCCGAGAGCAACCGTTGGCCGCCGCCCGAAACCCCGGGAACACCGCCGACCAGGCTCATGCCAGTTGCGGACAAGATCCACGGCAGTTGTTCGGGCAACAGGCCCGCGGGAAGGGCCGGCTGGGCGTTCCGGCCGAGCCGGTGGAACGTCCCGAGGGCCGTGCCGAGCGCGGTCGCCCAGGTGGGCGGAAAGGCTGGCTCACTGCCGAGTCCCTCCTGAAGACTGCGGCCGCCCGCCACGAGCTCGTTGATGACGATGCCGCGCTCGGCGTCCAAACCGAGGAAGCGGGGCACGAGCGCGGCCAGCCCCGCGAGGGCGCCATCGCGGGCCACGGCCTGCAGGAA
>JANRLG010000211.1:0-6070 GCA_033762835.1 Thermoanaerobaculia bacterium | reverse complement strand
GCGGTCTCCGCCGCCTTCCGCGCCAGTTGGACTTCCGCCAGGCTCGCCGGAGCCTCGAGCGTCGCCCCCGCCATCATCCCCAGCACGCGGCCGGCCGCCTGAAGGTCGGCCAGCGCGCCCGTGACTTCCTCGAGCCCCAGGCTCTCGAGATCCCCCCGCCGCAGTCGATCTTCCTCGGCCAAGCCGCCGAGATAGAGGCCGAATCTCCGTGCCATCTCCTGCACCTCCGGTTCGAGCCCCACGAGGAAGGACTCCCGGAAGCAGGAGAGGTCCGGCGGTTCCGGGCTAGGACGGCGCGGGGGCATGGCGGAGAGGGTACGGGAAAGTCATCAAGGATGCAATATGAATCTTGGATGACTTGCGAGGATTCGGCCTACCCTCGGGGACGCCGTCCCTCACTCGAATTCGTCACCAGACTCGGTGATTTCGATGCCGAGGCCGAATTGGGCCAGCACCGCGACTCGCGAAGGGTTGAGCGCGAAACCCAACAAGGGATGCTGGCCGCGCAGCAGCTTCCAACCGGGTGGTAGGTCCCTGGTGCGGACTTCAAGAACCGCTTCGTCCTCGGGACCGGGTTCGAAGTCACGGTGAATATAGAAGCCGCCCGAGGCTCGTTCCGAGGCGAGCAGAGCCTGTACCGCCGGGAGGATCGGGGTCGCGCGAGCGAAGAGGGCATCCAGGTGATCGTTGAGGTCCACGGTTTCCGGCAGGCCCGAGTTCAGAATCCACCGACTCTCGATCGGCCACCAGTTGCGCCCGACCTTTCGAGATCCCTTCCGTGCCGACTCGTCCGGGGGAATGCCCAGCGCCTCGGTCATCTCCTCGGGAGAAAGCTCGGCCGAGTAGATTCCCAAATGCGCGCTCTGACGGACTTTCATGCGAGCTCCTGTTGCCCAACCGCCACGGACCCCCGGGACGGGGATGGTAGTACAGGGCTCCACTCGAGACGGAGCACCGCCTGCGGCCGTTAGCCTTCTCCGTCCTTCGGCACCTCCGGCACCGCCTTCAAGTGCTGGCGCTTCGCCCGGCGGCGAGACATCTTGAGCTTCACGCCGAGGTGCCCGGCGAGCGACTGCTCGACGCCCTTCTGAAGCTCGAGGGCGCTTTCCTGGAGGTCTTCGCCCACCTTCGCGGTGAGCGCCACGAGATCCGGCTCGGTCGGGTCCACCGGCACCCGCGCCATCTCCTGCCGCAAGAGCGCCAGCCCTTCGACCATTACCAACAGCTCGGCGGCATAACCCTCGAGCTCGATCAAGGCATCCACCCGCGCGCCCTTCTCCGTCAGGTGGCGCTCGAGCGCCAGGTCATCGAGTAAACGACCGAAGAGCCGCACCGCTTCACGCGTCTTCGGGTCCAACCGGAGGAGAAATCCTTCCCGGAAGCAAGAGGATTTCTCGAGGACGTCCATTCTGGAAGTTGTCATTTCCTAGAAGCGTAACCCGGGGGCTCCGGCTCGGGCAACCGTCGCGCCAGGGTCTTTTCGCCGCTCGCCTCTATCCTGTTGTCATAAACTGCGGCTCGATTTCCTTTGCTCGAAAGCTCGTTTCCGAACCCCGAAGGAGGTTGTTCGAGATGGCGAAGATCGCGTTGGCGGAGATGGTGGAGCAGTTGCGGAGTGAGTTGCGAGAGGCGGTTGCGGCAGGCGAGGGCCGAGATCTGCGATTCGACGTTGAGGAGATCACGATCGAGGCGCAGGTCGAGGTGACGAAGGAAGTTACCACCACGGGGAAGGTCAAGTTCTGGGTTTTCACCGAGGCTGCGGCCGAGGGAAAGCTCGGATCGGCCAATCTTCAGAAGGTCATCGTAAGAATGCGTCCCCAGGACGCGAAGGGCGGCAAAGTTCTCTTGAGCAGGGGTCGAGGCTCTCGTGGAAGCAAGACTTCGTGACCGTCTGGTCCGAGTCGTTTCGCAGACCGATCCTGACGCGGGAGGCACGGGCTTTCTCTTGTCCGGCGATCGGGTCTTGACGTCTCGGCACGTGATCGAGGATCACGGCCCTGTGAAGATCCACTTCCGGGCGGCCGAGAAGAGGGCCGACTTCGCGGTACCGTCCGGCAAGCCGTGGTTCAGCACGAAATCGCTCGATGTGGCCATTGTGCCGGTGGAGACAGGCCTCAAGCTTCCGCAGCTTGCTCTCGATGGTCGTCATCTCTCGGCGGATGCACCGTGGCGGTCCAAGGGCTGGGCAATGACCTCCCCGGATGGGGGGCCGATGCCCGCGGACCTGATGGAGGATCTCGCCGGAACGGCATTCGCCACTTCAACGACAGCGACAGTGCTCTCACTGAAGTTGAGCCCTTTCCCCAAGGGCGTCCAATGGTGGGAGGGCGTGTCCGGCGCACCCGTGTTCTGTGGCCAGCGGCTTGTCGGCGTTGTCAAGTACGGAGAGGAGGCCTACGACGGAGAAGTACTTCGGGCCACACCGCTTTCGGCACTCTGGTCGGACTCCGAATTCCGCTTGCACTTGGGCTCCACCGGTTCGAGCGCGGAGCGGGAGCACCGAAGCCGACTCCTTCTCTCCGAGATGACCAAGATCCTCGCAGAAGATCACCGGGTGCGGACTCTTCTCGTGGATCACGGGCTGCCATCCTGGGTCACCGCCCATCGCGTTGGAGCGGCTGAGTTGGCCGGTGCGATCTACGACACCGAATGCTGGGAAGATGCTGCGAACGCCTTCCTCCGTGCCTACCAGAACGCTGAGCCGACCGAAGTCGCCCGTTCCGTCCTCCTCGATCTCCTTCTGATGGCAGGTCCCGGAATCTACTTCCGAGACTTCGAGGATCCGGCTGACGGCAGCAAGCTGATTTCCTTGCCTTTCGAGACCGACACTCACGCCGAGATCGCTGCTGCGGCCTACGATGGGCGCCGGTTGCGGCTGCAAGCCGTGCCTGATCTCGGCGAGTATCCGGGTGGACTCGGCCGAATTCCCCTCAGGGCACCCAAGCGGGACAACCAGGACGGCGGTGAGGCCTTCCGGGGTTGGAATCTATCGGAGGGAGGAACTGCACGCGCCTGGGTTCCGCTCCTTGCCCAGTGGGCGAACATTGCGAAGAGTGACCGCGACCGTTATGCCGAAGACGCGGTGGGCCTCGCCGAACGAATTACGACCCACTTCCGGAACGAAGTTCTATTGAACCCGACCGAGGAACCCCACAAGTACCTGGCCCTACCGGCGCGAGTGATCGCCGCCAATCGGGAGTTCTTTGACGACCTATGCAGCCTCTTGCAGGGCCTGCCCATCTACGTTCTCGAAGGGAGCGACAGCTTCAATCGGGAACGAAACGAGTTCGGCCCCGTTCTCGTCATGCTGCACGACCAATGGAAGCGAGGCCCGCGGTGACCTACCTGACCACCCCTCCCGGAACCACTCTCCGCCTGCCTCGGCACGACAATTGGCCGGAGACGGTGCATGTGCTCGACGAACGCTCGATCGAGGCGATCAACGCGGCGATCGCGGCGCGGCGCCCTCTTCTTGTGCGGGGTGAGCCCGGAACGGGAAAGAGCCAACTCGCGCGGGCCGCAGCCGTGGGGCTCGAGCGTGCGCTCGTGACGTTCACGGTCGACAGCCAGACGGAGTCGCGGGATCTCCTCTACACCGTCGACCACGTCGGCCGACTGGCCGATGCCCAGATCCTTGGCCACCTGAGCAAGGACGAAGCGGGGGACGTTCGGAAGCGGTTGGCGGAGATCCACTACACCCAACCCGGTCCGTTGTGGTGGGCCTTCTCCTGGGAGACCGCCATCAAGCGGGTGGGTGAGACGGCTCGGCCCTGGACCCCGAAGGGCCGGTCGGCCGAGAACGGAGTCGTGCTTCTGATCGACGAAATCGACAAAGCCGACCCGGCGGTGCCGAATGGCCTGCTCGAAGCCCTCGGGCACCACCGGTTCCGGGTCCCCTCGGGCAAGTTCGTCGAGGCGGCCGAGAGCGCGGTTCCTCCTCTCGTCGTGATCACGACGAACGAAGAACGCGTGTTGCCGGATGCCTTCCTCCGTCGTTGCCTCGTGCTCCAACTCGGTTGGAAGGAAGGAGAAGAGGACTTCGTCGAGGAACTCATGGCCCGCGGCAAGGCCCACTTCGGCAAGCTCTCCGCGGAAGTGCTCGACAAAGCTGCCCGGCTGGTGTTCGCCGATCGTAAGGAGCTCCTGCGGCGCACGCTCTGCCCGCCTGGCGGTGCCGAATACCTCGACTTGTTGCGGGTGGTGGACGAGCGTTGGAGGGGAAACAAGAAGGAGCAGCTCGAGGCCCTCGATCGGCTCCGTGAGTTCGCCCTCCGCAAGCATCCGGCAGAGGGGCGGGCTTGAAGGAGACCCGTCGCGCTCCGAATCAAGTGGCGGCCACCGCGGGGCGGGCCGAGCTCCTGCGCGCTCTTGCTTCGCAGGGAGACGCCGGGCTCGCGGCCATGGCCGGGCTGCTGGGTTACGAGCGGCGGGAGCTGCCGCCGGATGTCCCGGCCCCGCGCCCAGGCGCGACCCGAAAGGAGGCGGCGCCGAAGTTCGCCCCTTTTCCGGGCGTCCTGGCACCAATTCCGTTCTTTCTGCCCACGGCTGACCGATTCTTGACTCCGGAGCCACCCGCCGAGCGGCAGAAGGTCGAGCTGATCGGCCCGGGAGGCCTGGGAGAGACGCACGGGACCGCTCCTCGACAGCTACCGCTCGTTTCGGAGTCGCGAGTGACGCCCGTGCTCCGGCCGCGCTTAGCCGCGACGGCGCCGAGCCGCCGAGTGGATGTCCAGGTTCTCGCGCGACGGTGGAGCCGCAAGGAGGTGGTCACGGAGATTCCCCGCGAGCCCCTCGTGGCCTGGGCACGGCGCCTGACCGTCATCGTGGACCGCAGCCTTCACCTGTTGCCCTTCTGGGACGATCAAGAGGACTTCCTACGGCTCCTCGCGCGGCGCTTCGGCCGAGAGGCTCTTTGCGTCGTGGGCTTCCACGAGGGTGGTCTCGACCCTTGGGAAGACGGGCGGGGTTCCTACGCCGAGCCGCCGCTCGAGCCCGGAGTGCCCGTCCTGGCGCTTTCGGACCTCGGCTTTCTCGGTAAGGGCCGCTCTCGTTGGGTCTGGGAAAACCTGGGGAGGAAATGGGCGCAACGCGGCGTGCCGCGGGTCGCGCTCGTGCCTTGCGCCCCGCGGTTCTGGGAGCCAGCAGTGGCGCGGCTGTGGTCCGCCGTCGACGCAGAACAACCGAAGCGCCGGACGCCTCCCGGAGTGCCGCTCGAGGAAGCCGAGCGCCGGGCGCGGGCGGAACAGCTTCTGGTCCCGCTGGCCTTCGCCGCTAACATCGATCCGACGCTTCTTCGCGCCATCCGCCGGCTACTGCCCGCTGAGGACTTCGACCCCGGGGTGGAAGCGGATGCCTGGGGACATCCGGAGGTAGACGGCGGCTTCGCTCCTGTCGCCGGCCTCGGGCCCGAACTCCGGCGGCGGCTTCAGGCTCGGTTCGGGTCTCTACCTGAGGATATTCGAACGAGCGCGGTGGAGGCTCTGCGCCACCACCGCGCCGGCCAAAGCCGAGAAGTCTGGCTCGACGAAGTGAGCGCCCTGGCCGCGGGCGGCGCCTTGCCGGAAGGTACTCTGTTGCTCGAAGAGCTGGCGGAGAGCCGCAAGACGTGGAACCGCATCGCGACCACCCTCGAGTCGCCGGCCGCGACGCCGCGGGTCAAGGAGGCGCTGCGCTCCTACACGCGCTCGGCGCTCGCGGCGCGCCAACCCGAGGCGATCTGGGAGGATGCTGAGCTTCGGCCCGTGCTCGCCCGGGCCTGGAAAGCGGCCTGGGCGGACGAAACAGCGAACCCGCCGCTGGTGCCCGGCATGGGCCCGGAAGACCTCGGCCCGTCGGATGCCGAGCCCGTCCGCTGGCAGGTGTGGCAGGTCGGGGCCACGCTGAGGTTCACCTCGGCGCCGCTTTCTGCAGGCAGCTTCGTCTGTGAAGTCGAGTCCGCCAACGGCCAAGTCGTGCTTTTCGCCAATGGCCAGCGCGCCCCAGCCCCCCCCCGCACCCAGCCCCAAGGCGCCCCCCCCCCCCCCCCCCCCAGATAAACACCCCCCGCCCCCCCCCCCGGGAGGACCACCCC
>JANRLG010000210.1:0-4307 GCA_033762835.1 Thermoanaerobaculia bacterium | reverse complement strand
TCAACTGCCCGCCCAGCTCTTCTTCCGGGCTCCACGAGCGGCGGCCGGAGGGCGAGGCGGTCCCGCGGGGAAGGGCGGAGCCGGAAGGCACGGGCGGCGCGGCGCCCCACCCAGATCTTCCAACGGCCTCGGGCAGGGCACCGCCGCTGCCCGGGCGAGAGGATGCCGCTATCGGGTGCCTACTTTCGGCGAGACCAGTAACCAGGCCGGCGGCTCTGGTGAGCCACCGCGAGCACGTGCACGGACCGCGGTTCCGGTTCGTAGATGAGGCTGTAGGGAAAGCGGCGGAAGAGGAAGCGGCGGCGGCCACGGAAAGGAGCACCAGCTGCAGGATTCTCCCGAACTGCGGCCAGGACTCGCTCGAACTCGCTGATGAAAGCGGCGGCGACGTCTGGCCCGGCGTGGTCGCTGTAGTAGCGGATCGCGTCGAAGTATTCGCGGCGCGCGTCCGGATCGAAAGTGGTTTTCACTTGAGCAGAGCCCGGGCCTCGGCGAGTACGATCTCGGCGGGAATCCCCCGGACAGCCCCGCTCTTGAAGTCCGCCGAGCGGCGTTCAATCTCCTCGGCCCATGCCGCTTCGATCTTCTCCGGCGTGTCGAGACTCGCCAGCAGGGTCTCGGCCAACGCGGCACGCTCGTCGGGCTCTAGAGTGAGCGCCTCGTTCTCGATCGCCTGCAACCTCGTCATGGCGGCACCTCCTGACGGGAACTCTACCGCCGGGCCAGCGGTGCGGCCAAGAGGTCGTCGGAGAACTTGGAGGCGGTACCTGTGGAGGCGCAGCCCCTCAGACAGAGCGAGGGCGGCGGAGTGACCCCCGGGCGGTCCTTGGCTTGCGTTAGAGTCGCCTCGGTCCGCCCAGTTGCTTTCATTTCGAGCATTAGCTAGAACGCTGGATGGTCGGTTCCGAACGCTGGGTGGGGTCGGTTCGAGGCCTCTTCGAGTTCGCGAGCACGCTGCGCGCTCGCACGCTCTGCTTCTTGTGCCTGCCTCTCTCGCCGCCAGGACTCCATTTCGGAATCATCACAAGTGAGCCAAGTGTCATTGTTCCGAGGCTCTTCTCGCGAGAGGGGAATCTCGTATCCAGAACCGGAACTGCGCCTGGTCCCTGCGGCGGCAAGCGCAGCGAGAGCTATAAGAAAGCCTCCTACGAGAAAAACGATGCCCACTGACAGAGCGATGATGGTCAGCAGGAAACCTCTCAGGAACTTATCCGAGGGTCCTGCACCGACTTTGTCGATGGTCCACAGGTAGAGCTTCCTCGTCAACCACACATAGAGCGCGACGATGCCCGCCAAGACCGCAGATGCCACAGCAATTGCGAAAAACAAGACCAAGCTGATGAAGATCGTGAACGAGTCCATCGGCGCCCCCTGCCTATAAAGTTTAGCACAGAAGAATGTCTTCTATTTTTCGCTGTGAAATTCTCTCCTGCGTTTCCCTGCGTTAGTCCCTCACCGCTCCCGCCCACCCTCCCGCCCCGACCCTCGCACTATCTCGACCGCCCGCCCGATCAGAAACACCGGCCCCGCCGCGGAGCCAAGCAGGCGGCCCGCGGCCATGCTGACCACGGTTCGGCCCAGCGTCCCGCGGAAAGCGGCCCTCGCGAGCCGTAGCGGGGTCGCCGCCGGGCCGAGCATGGCGAGGATGTTCCGCTCGCCGTGGTGGACGATGAGGCGGCCGAGGTGGGCGAGGTTCTCATCCTCGGGCCGTAGGCGGAACTTGGTTTCCGCCAACTCGGTGGCGTGCTTCCGGAGCTTCGGCGCTCGCCCCTCGGCGGCCCGAGCGGCGGGCTGGTGGTGGTGCACCTCCTGCCGGAGCTGGTCGAACCGGCCTAGCTCCTCTGCGACCCTGGGCAGGGCCTGGCGGGCGCGGTGGCGGTCGGGCGTGGCGATCGGCCCCCACTCCTGGCCGCGGAGTCGGCCGAACTCTTCGGGGCGCTCGCGGAGCTTCTGGACGGCGGCCTCGCGGTCCTTCCTCGCCTCGTGCTTCAGGCGCGCCAGGGCGGCCGGTAGGTCGGCGGGGCGGTAGACCTGGGCAAGCTGGGCTTGCAGCCGGTCGCCGGACTGGTCGAATGCCTTGACCCTGTCGCGGAAGCGCTCGGCGAGCCCTTCGGCGTCGCTCGCGATCTTGACGACCCGTTGCCAATCGTCGCCGGCTCGCTCGCGGGTGGTTTCGCGCTCGATGTGGTCGCGGAGCTGCGCCACGTCTCGCGCCCAATCGGCATAGGGGCCGAGCCGCTTTTCGAGCGCTCCTCGGGAAGTGTCGCGGGCGATCCGCGACGCTTTCACCATGCGCTCGCCGTCGGTCACCACCAAGCCCCGGCCGCGGGCCTCGAGCTGCAAGCCGTAGCCATGGAGCCGGGCCGAGAGGTCCGCCCAGCTCGACGCGTCGCGGAAGTGGTGGGCGGCTTCGCGGCGGATCTTCTCGACGAACGCGGGTTCCCCGGTTCGGTCGCGCTCCTGGCGCTCGCCGGTCGTCACCCCGTTCGTGCGGTCCAGGCGCTGGCCCTTCTCGAGCAGGAAGCCGGGGCCTCGAACCTGGCGCAAGCCGAGGTCCTTCTCGATCACCCGTAACTCGCGCTCGCGGATGACCCAATCCTGCCAAGCACTCCAGGCGCGGCACGTCTCGGGATGGACGCGGTTCACCATCACGTGCAAGTGCTCGTGTCCCTTGTCCGTGTGGAGCGCCATAAACGCCTGGTGCTCCCCGAGCCTGAGCTTGTCGAGCACCCGATCGGCTACCGCTTCCCACTGCTGCCGCGTCAAGTGCTCACCGGGGGCCAGGGCGATGGACAGGTGATAGACGGGTTTCTCGACGCGCGCGCTGAGCTTCGCCGTCTCGTTCATCATGTCGGGCACGTAGCAAAGATCCGGCACGAAGAGATTCCGCGTCGAAACCCAGTCGGCCCGGTTGTCCTTGACCAGGTAGCTGTGAAGGCGCCCGAAGTCCTTCCCCGGTTTCGACTTGCCGATCACGGTGCGATCTCCTTCAGCGCGGCCCGTAGCTCGGCCAAGGTGTCCGCGAGTAGCCGCGACAGCTCCAGGCGCTTCATGGCGTTCGCCGTGCGGGTGAGCTGGTTCAAGTTGTTGCCGATCCGGCCCAGCGCGGCGAAGGTGGCGCCGTCGATCCGAGAGTGGAACCGAGCCTTGAGACCGGCTTCCCGGAGATAGGTACTCCGCGGCCGGCCGGCCTCGGCGGCCAGCTCGTCGAGCCGCGCCAGCTCCTCAGGGGTGAAGCGCACGGGGACGAGCTCCGTGTAGCGGCGGCCCTGGCGGCCTTTCTTCTCCCGGCCTTCGGCCTTTGAGCCCGGCACGGGCGAAAAGGCGCGGTCCTGGCGCGCGAGCGCCGGGACCCGAGCCGCGCGGGTGTTACCCGCGCCTGCCTCGCTCACCTCCATAACCGGTTGTGCTCCGGGGTGCCGCTCGCTCACGAGTGGGAGTGTGGGGGCCTACCTCTCGGCCACGAAATCCGCAATGTCACCGTGGCGCACTGTGGGCCACGGTAAAAATCGGCGGGGTAACGCGAATCCGAAAGCAGGGAGAACGCGCGGCGGGGTGGCCTGCGTAGGGTGTTGAAGAGCTGAGTAAGAAGGGAACGGGCTGGCCTTCGAGGAGGGATGGGAGGGGGCAACGGCGGCGGCTTCGGCGGCGCTGGTGGTAGCCGGAGGAAGAGCCGGGCGGGCAGTTGGTGCGGCCTCGAACGCCCCGCCGGCTCACTGGCGCCGAGGACCGACCGGAGAACGCCCCGCCCGCCGCGCTCTGGAAGAGCCGCGGGCGGGGCGTGGGTGGCTCACGGGGTGGCGGTGGGCTCGGTCGTCGCCTCGAGGATCGCAGCGGCGACGCGCGCGAGCTCATCCGCCCAACCGGCGGCCTTGTCGGCGAGTCGCCAGTCTTCGACAACGAGCCCGGAGCCTTCTCGGTGCGCGGCGATCTCGCGGAGGTGTTCGACGACGGCCAGGAGGTCGGCGCCCGCGGCGGCGAGCTCGCCGCGAATCAGGCTCGCCTCGTCGTCTCCCGGCCCCCATTGGAAGGTCTCGTCCTGCAACTCGCTGAGCATTTCGAGGACGCGGACCAGGGCGGCGGCATCCTGGGGGTTCTTGAACCGCCACAGGAGGCGATGGCGGGCAGGGGTCGAGGTGATCGCGGGGACGGGGCTAGAATCGGTTTGGTTGCTCATTGGACTACCCTCAAGTTCGGTAGTGCCGAGATCAGCGGAGGAGCGAGGTGGGGCCTACCGATCCGGTGCCCGTTCGAGGAGGGCCATGGTCGCTTGCTGCTCGACAGCCTCCATGAGACCCGCCCCCTCG
>JANRLG010000209.1:0-45000 GCA_033762835.1 Thermoanaerobaculia bacterium | reverse complement strand
GTTAGATCACATGTCCAGGCGGCTTGGAAGAATCCATTGGGAAGAAACATCTCGCCAATTCTTTCAGACTGCGTGGCGAGAATTGAGGCACAGGGACACTTGCTCTGGAACCCTCGAATCCCTCTGATGGTTCAGGCCTATTTCGAGGATCTTGCTGGCATTCTGGCCGCACTTCGCACTACTGCTCGAAGGGACGCTAGTATCTGGCTAGTAGTGGCGACTTCGGCATATGGTGGCGTCGAGATTCCAGTTGATCTCATTTTGGGACATCTGGGAGTAGCAGGTGGCTGGACCCTCAGAGAGATAAGCGTTATTCGGCATCTTCGCACTTCAGGTCAGCATTGGCAGCGATGGGTCGGTGATACCGATCGGAAGCCGCTTCTTCGGGAGAGCGTGGTCGTTCTGGATGCCAGTCCAAGGCCCTCGCGGTCAAGGGCTCGGAACCCAGTGGTGGCTCCGCTCGTGAACCTCGGCTCGTGAGTCTGAGATGATGCACATGAGCAACTTGACGCCTAGGCTTCACATCGATACCCTCTTCGTCATACGGAGACCTCATCGATGACCACCGTGACCGTCTCGCCCAAGTTCCAGATCGTCATCCCCGCCCGGATACGGGAGCTTTTCGGTATCACTCCGGGGCAGAAACTGGCCGTGATTCCTTGGGCGGGCCGCATCGAGCTGGTTCCAGTGTTACCGTCCGAGGCGTTCTGGGGCATCTTCCCGGATATCGAAACCACGGTCGAGCGAGATGACGACCGCGTCTGACCGACCGAGCGTGGTCGATTCGTCGGCGTGGCTCGAGTACTTCTTCGGCAATCCTGCAGCCACCCACTTTCGGCCGCCGATCGACAAGGTCGAACGTCTCGTCGTTCCAAGCATCGTCATTGTCGAGGTTTGCCGCCGGATCCTGCAGCGGCGCCCCGTAAGCGATGCCCTTCTGGCGGCGGAACGAATGAGCCGCGGCCGGGTCGTCGAGTTGGACGCGGAACTCGCGGTGCGCGCCGCCCAACTCGGGATCGAGCATCGGCTGCCCTTGGCCGACAGCATCATTTTCGCCACGGCCGAACGCCATGGCGCCGTGATTTGGACGCAGGATGCCGACTTCCAGCACCTCCCCAACGTCCGTTACTTCCCCAAAGTCGCTCCAGCGACGGGAGCCCCACCATGACCACCGCCGCCGCTGTCCTTGCTGCCATCGTCGCCCTTCTTCATCTGTACTTCCTCGTCCTCGAGAGCTTCCTGTGGACCAAGCCGTTGGGACGCAAGACGTTCCGCCTGAGTGAGGCGGATGCGGCAACGACGCGGACGTTGGCGATGAATCAGGGGCTGTACAACGGCTTCCTGGCCGCCGGGTTGGTGTGGAGCCTGGTACCGGGGCCCATGTCGTTTCCGCTGCGGGTGTTTTTCCTAGGCTGCGTGATCCTCGCCGGGATCGTCGGAGCAGCGACGGTCAACCGGCGGATCTTCTGGGTGCAGGCGTTCCCGGCGATCGTGGGCTTGGCCTTGACGCTCGCCGCTCGCTGAAACTCTCAGAAAACTTCAAGAAAGACAACTCGACTCTTCGACTGTCACGATTTTCTATTCATCGGACACGTTAAGAGTCGAGAGCGACTTCGTGGGAGGCTCGTCGTGGGTGACGGTTCGCTCTTGAGTCGCCGCGCTCTTTCGCGGTCGTAGGAGGAAGTCATGAAGAGCTCGAAAGCCTTGCTTCTCGCCCTTCTCGTCGCCGCCCCCTTCGCCTCTGCCTTGGACGCCCAAACCTGCACGGTCAGCCGCGAACAGGTCATCGCCGACCTAGCGGCTGGGGCCACCGAGCAGGAAGTTGCCGACCGCTACGTCGGTTGCGTCGCTGAAGCGAGCGACGAAATCGCCAGCGGTCAGGCCCTGGTGGTGGGCAACGCTGCACTGCCCGCCCCCATCCCCGTGTTCGCTTCCGAGACGGTCAGCAACCCCGGCAACAGCTCGACGGCCTACGAGGCGATCAAGTCCTGTGGTTACCATCCCCAGCGCGAAGAGGCCGCCTGCACGATCGAGATCCGCCAGCGTTTCGGCTTCGGCGGCGTACCTGCGATCGGAACCGGCACTCACGAATGGCTGCTGTTCTGCGTCGACTTCGGCGGCGGCTACGTGCCCATTCACACGAGCGCCCTGCACGTGCATGACGAGCCCTTCGGCGTTCAGCCGCGCTGGAGCCAGGCCGCCATCATCCAGGCCAATCCCCGGCTGCACAGTCTCGCGAACAACGGCCAGACCATCGCCCGCGGACGCGTGATCTTGTCGTGGCTCGCCAACCCCAACAACAACTGCAACTTCGTACCGATTTGGGGCAATCGCTCGGACTTCCGGTTCAAGATCGACCCGTAAGTCTCCGACCACGGGGTCGAGCGGGGGGCGGACCCGAGCGTCCGCCCCTCGTTCTTTACGCCGGAGCGCGGTTCTTCGCCGTCGTGACCAGCGCCACGGCACCCAGGATGACGGCAGCGGCCACCAGCGTGCGGGAGGTCAGCTCCTCGCCCGCGAAGGCCCAGCCCAGGAACACCGCCACAACCGGGTTGACGTAGGCGTAGGTCGCCACCCGCGCCGTCGGGGCCACGCGCAGCAGCCACACGTAGGCCGTGTAAGCCACGATGGCTCCGAAGACCACGAGGTAACCGAGCGCCAGGGCGGAACGAGCGGAGACTTCGCGCCAGGCAAAGCTTCCGAATTCGCCCGTGCCGGCGGCCAAGAGCAAAAGCAGGACACCGCCCGCGAGCATCTGGATGCCGGTGCCGAGAATCGGCGATGCGGGCACCGGGGCACCTCGCGACCACATCGAGCCGACGGCCCACGAGAGAGTCGCCAGCACCAACACGACGGCGCCCATGGGGTCGATAGCCCCCGAGCCGAGGGCCCGGGTCGGGTCGATGAGGTAGACGACGCCCACCAGGCCGCCGAGCACTCCCAGCCAGACGCCGCGGCTGGGCGCCGAGCCGCCGGGGCGCAGCCAGTCGCCCAAGACGACCCACAGCGGCATGATCGAAACGAGAAGTGCCGCGAGGCTCGAGGGCACCCGCTGCTCCGCCCACACCACACCGCCGTTGCCGCCCACGAGCAGCAGCGCGCCGATCACCACCGCGGCGCCAAGCTCGCGCCGGTTCGGCGCCGGAGCGCCGCGCCAGCGAGCCCACAGGAACAACAGGCCGCCGGCGACCACGAACCGGGCCCCGGCCATCAGGAACGGCGGTGTGGTCTCGAGAGCGAACCGAATGGCTAGGTAGGTCGATCCCCAGATCACGTACAACGCACCGAAGGCCAGGATCAGCAGGGTTCGCGAGGGCGCTTCGGGGCTGCGCGCGACGGCGACTTCGGCCATCAGCGGCTCCGGCCGAGCGTGCGTTCGAGGTAAGCGCGGATCGTGGCCGTCGTCGCTGGGTCGTTCCAGAGCTCGAGAATCCGGGGGTCGTGGGCGCGCGTGGCCTGCCAGGCGGCGAGGAGCGGCGCCCGCTCGAGTTCCTTGGTCAAGGCGAAAGCGGCTCGCGGCCGCTGGGCGAGCTCCCGCGCGGCCGTCCGCGCAGCCGCTTCGAGCTCTTCCGGCGCCGCCAGCTCGTGGAGCAGGCCCGCGGCCAGGGCCTCCTCGTGCGCCAGCAAGCGACCGCGATAGACCAGGGGCGCGAAGAGCCCCGGCGGCACGGTGGCGCGCAGCAGCTCGAAGGGCAAGCTCGGGAAGGTGACGCCGACGACCAGTTCGGGCACGCCGAGCTTCGCCCCGCCTCCCGCCACCCCCAGGCGCCAATCACAGGCCAAGGCCACCAGGCAGCCGCCCGCGATGGCGTGGCCGTTGACAGCCGCCACGACCGGGCGAGGGAAGGTCAGCAGGCGCAACACGGCGCGATCGAGGGCGGGCAACAGGGCCTCGAGGTACGCCGGGCCGCCGTCGACCACCCGGAACAGCTCGAGGCCGGCGGAAAAGCTCTTGCCGGTGCCGGTCAACACCACCGCAGCGGCGTCCCGGGCCTCGACGTCATCGAGCGCCACGACGATGGCCTCGAAAAGCTCGAGGTCGAGCGCATTGGCTTTGCCGTGCTCGAGGCGCAACACGGCCAGGTCGTCTTCGAAGTGCAAGTGGATCATGGGCGAGAGATTACCAGGGGCGACACGGCCGAGTCCTCCGGAATCGAACACCAGAACTCCCGGGTGAGCCGGGAGCGAATGAGACGAATACGAGGCTGACGGGGTGGGTGGATCAGGAGGGGCTCACAACACCGGCGACAACAACCGCGCCAACCGATCCCCAACGCGGTGGACCAGGGACCGACGGGCCCAGACGGCCGGGGTGATTTCTTTGGCGCGCGTGAGGTCGTCGCGGAAGACGGCTTCGAGCTGGGTTCCGGTCGGGTCGTCGAGGATCACCAGGTTGCATTCGGCGTTGAAGTGGAAGGAGCGGAAGTCGAGGTTCGTTGAGCCGACCACAGCGGCGTAGCCGTCCACCACCAGAGTCTTGGCGTGGAGAATGGCGGCTTGGTACTCGTGAATGTGCACACCCGCGGCGAGCAAGCGCTGGAAGTGGCCGTGGCCGGCGTGGCGAACGAGCGGAACGTCGGTTTTCCCCGGAAGCAGCAGGCGGACTTCGACGCCGCGGGCGGCGGCGGCGATCAAGAGGTCGATGGCCAAGCGCCGCGGCGCGAAGTAGGCGTTCGAGACCAAAACGCTCGACTGGGCCGCGGCCAGGAGCGCGGCAAACACCGCGGCCTTTTCCGGCATCCCGCGGCGCGGCTGACTGTCGAGCACCACGATCCGGGCGTCGTCACAGCGGTCGTCGAGCTCGAGGGGCGGGATGTCCAGCGGGTCCCCACCGGCCGCCGTCCAGCCCTCGTTGAACACCAGGGCCATCTCCCAGGCCGCCGGCCCCTCGATGCGCACATGCGTGTCGCGCCAGGTGTCGCCTTCGGCGCCGCGAAACGAGCCGTACTCTTCGCCGATGTTCATGCCGCCGGTGAACCCCACGCGGCGGTCCACCACCAGAATTTTGCGATGATTGCGAAACGCCGGGGAGAACGGATGGGCGAACAGGCGCCGCAGCAGCCGGGCGTCGACGCCCTGGGTACGCAGTTCCTGCCAGAAACCCTCGCGGGTCGACACCGAACCGATCGAATCCGCCGCCACCTTGACCCGCACACCCCGCCGCGCGGCTCGCGCCAACGCTTCCTGGAACCGCCGGCCGGTGGCGTCGTCGCGCAGAATGTAGCTCTCGAGCAGTACTTCCCCGGTTGCGCCATCGATGTCGGCGATCATGGCCTCGAAGGCCGCTTGGCCGGCGACGAACACTTTGACTCGATGGCTCGGCAGCACCCGGCTCTGGTCGATCCGCTGGAGCAACAACGAGAACGCGGGGCCGCGCACCCCGCCCTTGCACGCCGCCGCCAGCCGTCCGACGTTCTCCGGTCGCAGCGCCGGACGCAGGCGCCGGCCCGGGAACGGCCGCAGCACCGGTGCCAGCAGGCGCCGCGATCGCCGCGCGACCCGCTGGCGCAGGGTCAAGTGAGCCATGGGCCGTAAAGCTCGGGCCGGCGGTCGCGCCAGAAGAGGCGCCGGGCCGTGGAGGACGCGGCCGCGGCGAAGTCGATGTCCGTGATCACCAAATCGTCGCTCCCGGCGGCCCCCCGAGCCAACACGCGGCCTTCCGGGTCGACCACGAAGGACTCACCCGCGAACTCGAGCGCTTCCTCCTTGCCCACGCGGTTGCACAGGGCCGTGAAATAGCCGTTCTGGAACGCCGCCGCCCGCACCTCGGCCTCGTACATGCCCTCCGGCCACTCGCCCGTGACCCCGGCCTGGGGAATCACCACCAGCTCCGCCCCCGCGACCCCCAAGGCCCGCATGTACTCGGGATAGTGCCGGTCGTAACAAATCGCCACGCCGACCCGGCCGACGCGGGTGGTGTACACCGGCGCCCCGCGATCCCCCGGGTAGTAGTACTCCTGCTCGTGGAAGCCGGGGAAGTCCGTGATGTGGATCATGCGGGTGACGCCGAGAAGCGAGCCGTCGGCATCGAAAACCGGGGAGCTGTCGAAGGTGCGGCTGAGCTCGTCGCGTTCGAACTGATTCCACACCACGACCAGGCCCAGTTCCCGAGCCAGCCGGCCGATGCGCTCACTCTGGGGCCCCGGGATCGGCTCGGCGAGCTCGAGGGCGCCGCGGTCCCCGCGGCAGCACGGGAAAAAACGGTCGATGGCGAGTTCGGGGAAAGCCACCAGCTCGGCCCCCGCCGCGGCGGCGCGGCGCAGAGCAGCCTCGGCGCGGTCGAGATTGATGGCCCGGTCGGGCGAGGCGGACATCTGAGCGAGGGCGAAACGCATGGTGCGCGGACGCTATCAGACAGGGGCCGGCCGCTCGCTCGGCAAACCGCGGTTCCCCACGAAAACGGCCAGCAAGAAGCCCCCGATGGCGGCCAAGGGGCGAGCCGCGATCAGCTCCCCCACCGTGGGTTCCCAAAAGGCGAAAAACGGGTCAACGGCGGCCGAGAGCTGCACGGCGAAACCCGCCGCGGCCGCCACCACGAAGGCCCAGCGGAACCCTGGTCGTGCCCCCCAGCGGCGCCACGCCTCGGCCAGCGGCAGCGCGAGGGCAGGCAAGGCGGGCACGAGCAAGCGAGGGCCGTAGCAGGAGCCGCCGTGCCAAGCCGCCCACGCCGCGGTGAGGCAAAACAGCCCGAGAAAGGCCGCGAGCGCCGGCAGGAGTGGGCCTTGGAGCAGTGCTCTTCCGCGCGGCAACCCGGCCAACGCCAGGAGCGCCAGCGGGGCGAAAGGCAGCAGGCCGTGACGCGGGTCGAACAGTAAGCCGAGGGCTCCCGCCACGGGATCCCCGAGCTCGAACGGGTAGTAGGTGGTCAGCGGCGCGCCCGTCAGCACGAGGTTCTTGACCACGAAGACCCCCGCCGCGAGCGCCGGGCCGAGCAGCAAACGCCACCGCCGCGGGCCGTCCGCGTGGCGAACCAGGCCCCACAGCACCGGCACGATCAACACCAGCGCACTCTCCTTGATCAGGAACGCCAGGCCCAGGAGCACCCCCGCGAGCACCGGCCAACGCCGTGTCCACGCGAACACCGCCAAGACCAGCAGGGCTGCCAGGTAGGGCTCGGTGAAAAACGTCCGGCTGGTGAACCACAGTGGCGTCGAAAAGTGCACCGCGAGGGCCAGCGCCGTGGCCAACCGAGAGTCTCCCAGCCAGTCGGCCAAGAGCCGCCGGCCGGCCAGCAGACCCGCGAAGCTGACCGCCAAAGACAGCAAGCCGAACAGCAGGTCCGGCGCCGCCTCTGGGGCGGCCACGATCAAGCCACGCAGGAGCGGGGCCACGAGCAGCGGCAGGCCCAGAGGATGGGCGGGCAAGTCGCGCTCCCCCACCCGCCGCAGGTGGGGCTCGAGCTCTTTGCCGCGCGCCCGTTGGCCTGCCGCCGCGGAGCCGGCCGCCACCTCGCGATAGTCGTCCGCGAGCTCGAGATCGCCATCGACGACCAAGGAATGGGCGATCAGCGCAAAATGCGGCTCGTCGCCACCCAGGAGGACCGGCCGGGCCAGGAACGGCAAAACGTGGAGGAGGGCGACGGCGATCAGCAGGCGGCGGCTCACGGGCTGGATTGTAGGCCCTGTCATCCTCTACCCTAGCGCCCCATGACCCAACCTCTTCACGTCGCCGTCGTGGGCGCTGGTGCCTTCGGCGGCTGGACGGCCCTGGCACTGCTGCGCCGCGGCCACCGCGTCACCCTCGTCGACGCCTGGGGACCAGGCCACTCGCGCTCGAGCTCCGGCGGCGAGACCCGGGTGATCCGCGGCCTCTACGGCGCCGACCGCCGCTACCTCGACTGGACCGTCCGTTCGTTCGATCACTGGCACGCGGCCGGAGTCTGGAGCGGAGTGCCGCTCTACCAGGAGACCGGCTGCCTGTGGATGTTCCGAGACGACGACTCCTACGCCCGCCTGTCGCGCCCCGAGCTCGAAGCTGCCGGCTTGTTGCTCGAGGACGTGCCGTTGACCGCCGCGGCGCGGCGCTGGCCGGGCATCGACTTCCGCGGCGTCGCCCACGCCTACTTCGAACCGCGCGCCGGGTACCTGCGCGCGCGAATGGCGTGCCAAACCGTGGCCCGGCAGGTGGTCGCCCTGGGTGGCACACTCGAACGCGCCGCCGTCCAGCCCCTGGGTGATGTCGGGGGCGAGCTGGCCGGCCTGGCGCTCGCCGACGGCCGCCGGCTGCAGGCCGATCGTTACGTGCTCGCCGCCGGCCCCTGGTTGCCCGAGCTGTTGCCCGAGCTGCTCGGCCCGCTGCTGCGGCCGACGCGCCAAGAGGTCTTCTTCTTCGGCCTGCCGGCCGGCTCTGCCCAGCTCCACGAAACCGAACTACCGGTGTGGATCGACTGGGGCGAGCGCATTTTTTACGGTATTCCGGGCAACGACGAACGGGGCTTCAAGATCGGTGACGACACCCGTGGCGCACCGATCGACCCGACCACGGCGGACCGGCGGATCTCCGAACCCGAGCTCGAACGCGCTCGCCGGTTGATCGCCGAGCGCTTCCCGAGTCTGGCTGGCGCACCGCTCGTGGAAACCCGGGTCTGCCAGTATGAAAACAGCCCGGACGGCCACTTGATCGTCGATCATCACCCCACGGCGGGCAACCTGTGGATCGCGGGCGGCGGCTCGGGGCACGGCTTCAAGCTCGCCCCGGCGCTCGGGCAGGACCTCGCAGAGGCCATCCTCGGCGACCGGCCCCCGGGGGGCGAGCTCGCCCTCGCCGGCCGCGCGCCTTTCTCGCAGGACGGCCCCACCAGTCAATTCAAAACCGGCAGCCGGCCCGCCGGCCAGGAGTCGCCATGAATCCCCGCCGCTTCCGCGTGCTCGTGCTGTGCACGGGCAACTCCGCCCGCAGCATCCTCGGCGAGTACCTGCTGCGCCGGCTCGATCCGCAGCGCTTCGAGACCGCCAGCGCCGGAGCCGAGCCCAAGGGCACGGTCCACCCCATGGCCCTCGCGGTGCTGCGCGAGCGCTACGGCATCGACGCCTCCGACGCCTGGAGCAAGCGCACGGACCAGCTCACCGGCGGTGACTTCGACCTCGTCTTGACGGTCTGCGACCACGCCCGCGACGCCTGCCCGATCTGGCCCGGCACCTCCGCCGTGGTGCACTGGGGTCTGCCGGACCCGGCGGCGGTCGAAGGGCCGGAATCCGCCGTGCGCGAAGCCTTCGAGGCGGTGGCCGCGGAGCTCGACCGCCGCTTCCGCCGGCTCGTAACTTTGCCGCTCGAGACCCAAAGTCGGGACGAGCGGGTGCGCGCGGTGGCCGCCCTGGCGGAGGCGACATGACGGCGCCGGGCAGTTCGAGCCGCCTCGTGTGGGGCATGAACGGCTACCAGTGGACGGTGATCGCGGCGGCCTGGTTGGGTTGGGGGTTCGACGTCTTCGACGGCCTGCTGTTCAACTTCGTGGCGCCAAACTGCGTGCCGACGTTGCTCGGGCTCGAGATCGGCTCGCCCGCGGCCAAGGCGGCGACTTTGCGCTGGACTGGGATCTTGACCTCGTTGCTCCTGGTCGGCTGGGCGGTCGGCGGCATTCTGTTCGGCAAGCTGGCGGACCGCATCGGGCGCACGCGGACGCTTTTGTTGACGATGGTCGTCTACGCCCTCGGCACGGCGGCTTGCGCCCTGGCGCCGAATCTCTGGGTACTGGCGTTGTTCCGCTTCGTGGCGAGCCTCGGGATCGGCGGTGAGTGGGCCGCGGGGGCCGCCATGGTGGCCGAAACGGTACCGGAGAAGCGCCGCGTCGAAGCCGGCGCGTTGCTTTACACCTCGGCGCCGTTCGGGTTGTTCCTGGCCACCGCGGTCAATTACTGGATCGCCGGGGTCTGGATGGCCGACTCGCCCGAGACCTCGTGGCGCTGGGTCTTCGCCTGCGGCCTGCTGCCGATCGGCGTGGCGCTCTTGGTCCGGATCTTCGTCCGCGAGCCCGAACGGTGGAAGGCGGTGGCCGCCAAGTCCACGCCGCCGAAGCTCGCGGAGCTCTTCAGCCCCGCTTACCGGCAGGCCACCTTGTCGGGGTTCCTGATGGCCCTGGTGGTGCTCGTCACCTGGTGGAGCTCGAACGCCTTCCTGCCCGTCGTGGCGACCGGCCTCGCCCAGGCCCAGGGCGCCGCCCAAGGGCTCGACCGCTCGGCGATCCTCGCGTTGTCCGAGCAGTGGAAGGCCTTCGCCACCCACTGCTTCAACTGGGGCGGCCTGCTCGGCACGCTGCTCACGGTGCCGGCGGCCAAGTTCCTCGGCCGCCGTGCGATGTTCGGGATCTACTTCACTCTGTCGGCAGTGGCGATCTTCACCACCTTCGGGCTCGATCTACCGCCCGAGACCCGGCTAGCGATGTACTTCTTCCTGGGGCTCACCGTCTTCGGCGTCTTCGGCAGCTTCACCTACTACCTACCCGAGCTCTTCCCCACTCGCCTGCGCGGCACCGGCGCAGGCTTCTGCTACAACATCGGCCGCATCCTCGCCGCCGCCGGCCCCCTACTCGTCGGCGAAATCGCCGCCCGCGGCACCGGCACGGCGATCAAGACCCTGTTCTGGGTCGGCGTGGTGCCCGTGGTCGGCGCGATGTTGTTGCCCTGGGTGGTGGAGACGAAGGGGCGGGAGTTGGTGGACTGAGGGAAGGCAAAGAAGGACCCTGAGGACGGGAACGACGAGAACGACCCCGCTCCCAGCGTCGTTCTCGTCCCCCAGGTCCCTCCCGAGCCAACCCCCTCCTCAATACCGCCAGCTCGTCACATCCGCTCCGGCCGGGGCGCTCTTCTCGATCCGCTTCAGAATGCGGTCCAGGTACATCGTGTGGTACCGGAGGCGGGTCAGGTAGTTGGGGTTGTTCGGGTCGCCGTTCCAGCAGTGTTCGGCGCGGTCGCCGTAGGCCACTTCGCCGTCGTAGTAGGGGTTCTTGGTCGACTCGAGGAACGCTTCCATCAGGTACACGGCATTGTTCAGGTAGTAGTTGTCCATGTCGCCGCAGTAAATGTGGAGCTTGCCCGCGAGTTTGCTGCCGAGCTTCGACCAGTCGCGCTCGAGGATGTGACGCAGGTCGTAGTTCTCGCGCCAGTGGGCGGCGACCTTCTTGTCGATGACGCCGGTCTTCTTGTCGAAGATCCGCACCGGGTAGCCGTCCGGCCCGACCGGCGAGTAGACCGCCTCCCAGATGTCGAACTGTTCCCCCGAGCGGCTCTTCGTGCCGAGCGCGAGCTCCAGGTGGTTGTCGTCCTGGACCGTGGCCTGGATGTGCCCGAGGTAGTCGCGGTGACCGGGCCGGTAGGTGCGCGTGAACGGCCCTTGGTCGAAGTAGGCGTTGTCGTTCTCGTACAGGTTGACCGTCATGTAGGCGCGGAAGTCGATCGGATCCGGACAGGCACCGAAGGCTCCGTTGTACTCGTCGGGATAGAAGATCTGGGCGGCGAGCGCTTCCCAGCCGCCGGTCGAGCCGCCGTAGAGGAACCGCGCCCAACCTTGGCCGATGCCGCGGAAGCGACGCTCGATTTCGGGGATCAACTCGTAGGTGATGGCGTCGCCGTACGGTCCGAGGTTCTCGGAGTTCACGGCGTAGGAGTCGTCGTAATAGGGGTTTGCGTGCTGGATCTCGATCGCCAGGAAGCGCGGGAAACCGGGCGACTGCCACTTCTGGTAGAAGGCGTAGGCCTCCTCCTGCTGAATGCGGTTGTAGCCCGAGATCTTGAAGCGCTCGCTCCAGTCGGGCGCGAGATTCGGGTCCGGCGGCTCGGTCCGCCAACCACCGAAGTCGGCCGGAAAGTGACCGTGGAAGATCATCAGCGGGTAGCGGGCATTGGGATGCTCGGCGAAGCCAGCGGGCAGGAGCACGTGGGCACCCAACTTCATGGGCCGGCCCCAGAACTGGGTCAGCCGCGGGCTTTCGATCTCGATGTGCTTGACCCACGGGGTATCCGCGGGCTTCGGGATCGGCGGGATCTCTTGGTCGAGAATCACCGTCAGCGCTTCGGCCCGGGCCGGGTCGAAGCTCACCTTGCGGGGTGTCGAGTAGAGATTGCCGGGCGCCAGGTTCCAGTGTTGGCCCTCGCCACGGTCCATGGGCAGCTTGACCACGTGGCCGTCGGCGCGGTGGAACGTCTCGTACTTGTGCAGGACGGCCTGCACCCAGTACTCACCGGCCGGCACGTCCGCCAGGCTCGCCACGGGATACCCGAAGGCGCTGCCGTCGACGACCGCCACGGCGCCGGGTGCCCAGGCATCGACATCGAGGCCCACCACCTGAATGGCCTTGGCACCCGGGGCGACCTGGAACCGCGGCTCGCTCTCGCCGTTCGGGGTCAGCAACAGCAACAACCGGCCGTCGAGGGGCGCGGTACTGCGCGCCGCCGGGTACGTCACGTGGAACGACGCCGCCGACACCGGCAGCGTCGCGGTCAGCCAGAGCCCGAAAACGAGCCCGCGAAGGGAGCGAAAGCCCATGGGAGCCGCCTTTCTCGAGAAATCGGCCCCCAGTATACGGTCACTCTTCGTCGCCCGCCCGCTCGTCGCGTGGTTCCGGTCCCTCGAGTCCTGCCTTTCCCTTGCGTCCCCGCCCTGCCTTTTTGAGCGCCTGGGTCAGCAGGTATTCGATCTGGCCGTTGACGCTGCGCAGCTCATCGTCCGCCCAACGCTTGAGCGCGTCGTAGACGTCCGGGTCGATGCGCAGCGGGTAAGCCTTCTTCTCAGCCAAAATCGCCTCAGGGGTGCAGGGTGCCGGTGTTGACCACCGGCTGGGCGTGGCGATCGCTGCACAACACGACGAGCAGGTTGCTCACCATGGCGGCCTTGCGTTCGGAGTCGAGCTCGACCATGTTCTTTTCCGCGAGCATCTGGAGAGCATGCTCGACCATTCCGACGGCACCTTCGACGATTTTCGCCCGCGCTGCCACCACGGCCGAGGCCTGCTGGCGCTGGAGCATAGCGGCGGCGATCTCCTGGGCGTAGGCCAGGTGGGAAATACGCGCCTCGAGCACTTCGACGCCGGCCTGGGTCAGGCGATCCTGGACTTCCGCACGCAGCTGACCGGAAATCTCCGCGGTGTGGCTGCCGAGGGCGATCTCGCCGGGCTTGTGGGCGTCGTAGGGATACCCGGTGGCGAGGTTGCGCAGGGCCGCCTCACTCTGGACGCGCACGAAGTCCTGATAATCGTCGACGTTGAACAGCGCCTCGGCGGAGTCCACCACCCGCCAGACCACCACGGCGCCAATCTCGATGGGATTACCGGAGTTGTCGTTGACCTTGAGCTTCGAGGTCTCGAAGTTCCGGGTACGCAGGCTGACCGCCTGCTTGCCGTAGAACGGATTGGCCCAGCGCAGACCGGGCTCGCGCACCGAGCCGCGGTACTCGCCGAACAATTGCAGCACCCGAGCTTGGTTGGGCTGCACTTGAAAGAGGCCGCACAGGCCCAGGATGCCGATGAGGGACGACAATGCGGCGATGCCGATGGTGGGCTCACTGTGCCGCATCACACCCGAGACGACGCCCGCGATCGAAGCCGCGAGGGCGAACAGCCATACGGTGAGCATGACGAAGCCCGAGCGGGCGGTGAGCAGACGTTCTTGCATGGTTCGAGTTCCTCCGTGGTAAACATGCATGTCAAAGTGATATCACTTCGGGATCATCGACGTCAAGCAGGTCTCGATTCCCCGCCGGAAAGGCCGCCGCCGCACCCGTTGGGCCGCGGGAGGCCTCGTGTTACTCTTCGCGCTTCGAACCCTTACCCTCGAGGAGCCTTCGTTGCCACGGATCGGAATCTTCGGCTGGGGACTCGTCGCCCCGAAATCGCCGAACCTCGAGTCCTTCGCCCGCAATTTGGACGCCTCCGAAAGTTGGCTGTCGGCGTTTCACGGCTTCGGCCCGGACAATTTCCTGGTCGGACAGCCCGAGCTCGACTTCGAGGCCTACCACGACTGGGTCGACGCCCGGTTTCCGCCGAATCGCTTTCCGCAGCTGGTGGACAAGATGGACCCCACGGTCCAACTGGCGATCGCGGCGTTCATCCAATCCCTCGATCAAAACGCCGGGCTCGAAGCCGAACTCCAGGCCCTCGGTGCCGACGCCCACGTCTACTTCGGCACCGGCCTCGGCTGCCTGCCCACGATTCACCACGAGAGCCTCGAGCTCGACCGCGCGCAACGACGCTGGAACGCCTTCTGGGCGGCTCCCGAGCGCAACACCGCCCGGCGCGCGCACGACGAAAGCCCCGATCCGGCGGCGCCGGCCCATCCCGAGACGGTCGAGCCCGCGGATCGCCCGGACGCCCAGACGCTGTGGGATGCCTACTGGACCGAGCGTTCCGACGGCTTGGCCGAGTACCTCGAGGAGTTGAAAGCCATCGAGGGCCTCAAGGTCGAGGGCGACATCGATAGCGGCAAGATGGCGGTCATGAAGGAGAAGCGCCGCCAGTTGGCGCGGCTCGAGCAGAAGTGGCAACACCCGCTGCCGCCGTGGCGCGCGGTTTCGGCCAATCTGCTGTGGAACATCGCCAACATTCCGGCCGCGCAGGTCTCCATGCTCGGGCAGATCCGCGGTTTGACCTTCGCCCCGGTGGCGGCGTGTTCGACCTTCGGCGTCGCCCTGAAGCTCGCCCTGGACGCCATCCGCTGCGGCGACGCCAAAGCCGTGGTGGTCGGCGCGGCGGACCCGCCGCCCCATCCGCTCACCGTCGGCGGCTTTTACAACGCCCGGGTGATCTCGGCCGACGCCGCGGTCTCGAAGCCGCTCTCGGAGCTGCGCGGCACCCACGTGGCGGGCGGTTCGGTGTGCTGGATCGTGGGTGACTACGACTACTTCACCGCCAAGGGCTTCCGCGCCCTCGGCATGGAACCCCTGGCGGTGGGCACGAGCTCCGACGCCGACCACATCATCACGCCGTCCCAAGAAGGCCCGACCACCGCCGTCCACCGCGCCCTCTCTGCCGCCGGGCTCGACGCTGACGCCATCTCCGGCTGGGACCTCCACGCTACTGCCACCCCCGGCGACTTCACCGAGGTGGCCACCCTCAAGGCCGCTCTCCCCGGCCCCATGATCGTCACTGCCCGCAAAGGCACCCACGGCCACGGCATGGCCGCCTCCGGCGGCTGGGAGCTGACGGCGCAGTATCTGGGCTACGAACGCGGCCGGCTCTTCCCCACCCCGCTCGGGCAAGACGAGCTCAACCCCGAGATCCACCGCCTCCACGATCGCTTCGTCTTCAACACCGCCTGCCCGGCCCCGGAAGGCCCCGCCGGTAAGCTGTCGATGGGTATCGGCGGGATCAACGCGTGCGTGATCTCGCGGCCGTGGGAGCGTTGAGCCGGAAGGGCGCAGCAAGCGCGCCCCTACATCACAAGACGATCGCTTCGTAGGGGCGCTGCTTGCTGCGCCCTTCTCCCGCTGCTCTGACTCCTACTCCAGCCGCGCCGTCAAATTCATGTTGGCGTCGAGCCGGGCGACCAGGCGGCGGGCGCCACCGGCGAGGAAGTTGCCGCTCAGCACGATGGTGTTCGAGGACGGCTTGCCGGGGCGGGCGACCCAGACTTTGACCTCGGCGCTGCCCGGAGAGACCTTGAAGCGGTTGGTGACCCGGCCCAAGACGGACTCGTTGCGCTTTGCCTTGAAGTCGAAGGGCTCCTGGGACAGGCGGTTGTTGTTGAAGTAGAGAGTCAACGTGCCGGCCGAGATCTCGGTCGTGAACTCGATCTCGAGGGAGGAGTCGGTGGCCACCGGCTCCGCGGGGACCACGGGCACTTCCGGCTCCGGCTCCGCGGCGGGCGCGGGGGCCACTTCGGCAGGGCCTTCGGTGCCCGGCGTCGACGGACGGCCCAGGCGGGCGAGCTCGGCGGAGGCACGGCGGACCAGCTCCTTGGCCTCGGCGTGGGTGGGGTCGACCATCAGCACCCGACTGGCGGCGTCTCGGCTGTCGCGCCAGCGGCGATCGCGCCCGGCCTGGCGCGCGGTTTCGAGCTCGGCCAGGATGGCCGCTTCGCGTTCCACGGCTTGGTTTTGCCCCAACGAACGGGCATCCGCCTCGAGTTTCTGGATGCGCTGGCCGATCACCGCGACCCCGGGGGCCAGGTGACGAGCGCCTTGGAGCGTGGCAAGGGCCGCGAGCGGCTGACCGGCCGCGTATTCGTGGGCCGCTCGGCGCAGCAGCGGCAGGACCAGCACGCGTTGCCGGTGCTCCGCCGTGACCGCGGGAATCGGGTAGTCGGCTTCCGTCGTGCCGTAGTACCAGAGCGGACCGAAGATCCCAAAGCCGACGACCAGGGCCACCGCCACCAGGGCCAACCAGCGCAGCGGTGAGCTCTTCGCGCGCGGCGCGGCGGTCGGCGGCGACGGCGCGGGCGAGGCGGGCAACACCACCGTGGGCGCAGAGGCCGCGGGCGGTGCGGGGGCCACCGCGACCGGCAGGACCGTCGTCGGGGCGTTCGCGGCGACCGGGCTGGCGGGCACTGCAGGCAACACCGTCGTGGGGGCGTTCGCGGGCGTGGCGGCAGGCGTCGGGGGAGGCGCGGCTGGCGGCGCCGCGGGCATCACCGGCAACACCGTCGTGGGGGCGCTGGCAGCGGCCGGCGGAGGCGCAACGGGGGGAGCCGCCGGCACGGCCGGCAACACCGTCGTCGGCGCCGAGGCCGCCGCACTCACCGGTTCGGCCGGGGGTGGGGCCGGGACCTGAGGTGCAGGCACTGATGCAGCCGGAGTGAACGGCGGGACCACCTGGGTTTCGTTCAAGCGCTCCTGGCCTTTCAACTGCGACACCACCCGCCGCACGTCGGCCGCGAGATCCCCGGCTCGGCCGTAGCGCGCCGCCGGGTCCTTGGCGAGGGCCTTCAGGAGGACGCGCTGGAGCCCCTCGGGCAAGCCCTTGACATGCTGTTCGAGCGGCGTGAAGGGTTCGTAGACGATCTTGTGGGTGACCGCCGTCAAGTTCTCGCCCTTGAAGGGTTTGTCGCCGGCGAGCATCTCGTAGAGCACGACACCCAAGGAGAAGATGTCCGCCCGGTGGTCGGTGGCGTCGCCTTTGATCTGCTCCGGCGCCATGTAGTTCGGGGTGCCGATCAACTGACCGTCGTGGGTCAGGTTGGTCGCGGCCTCGATGCGCGCGATGCCGAAGTCGGTGATCTTCACCTCGCGGTTGGCGTCGATGAGGATGTTGGCCGGCTTGACGTCGCGGTGGACGACCCCGTGGGAATGGGCATAGTCGAGGCCGTCCGCGATCTGGCCGACGATTTCGGCGATGGTCTCGAGCTCGAGCCGCTTCTCTTCCTGGAGGATCTGCTTGAGGTTGGTTCCCCGGACGTACTCCATGGCGATGAAGGAGCCGCCGGAGCCGTCGTCTTCGACCACGTCGTGGATCGTGACCAGGCGCGGATGGGACAAGATGCCGGCGCTCTGGGCTTCGCGGAAGAAGCGTGCCCGGAACTGCTCGAGTTCCTTGTCGCCGACCGAAAAATGCACCCGAAAGGTCTTGATGGCGACCAAGCGACCGATCAGCGGGTCCTTGGCGAGATAAACGACGCCCATCGCGCCCCGGCCGATCTCGTCGAGGATCTTGTAGCGGCCGAGGATGGCCGGCGTGGTCTGACTCATGGTGAAGGCCCTCGGAATGTCACCGCCGAATTCTAGCTCACGGCCCCCTTGGGCTTCGCCGGATTCTCAGGGTCGGTACGTCGCCGAACAGTGGGGGCCTTCCCAGACGGTGACCGCCATGACCCCAGCGCCCGGCAACCGTGCCACCAGCGCGTCGAACAAATGGGCCGCGATGCGCTCGGTGGTGGGCGACAACACGTCGAACGGCGGCACGGTGTTCAAGTCCTGGTGATCGAAACGGCCGACCAGCTCGCGGAGAACCCCGCGCACGGCCACGAAATCGAAGGCCATGCCCTCGGTATCGAGCCCGGCCGCTTCCAACTCGACTTCGACCAACCAGGAATGCCCGTGGGACGGCTCGGGCCGCCCGCGGTAGGAAGTCAGGTGGTGGGCGGCTTCGAAGCCCTCGCGTACACGCAGCAGGTAGGGCATGGCTCAGCTCGGATGGCGCTCGGCCAGAAGTTGTTCCACGCGGGCCACGACCATCTCGAGCGCCACTTTGTTGGCGCCGCCCTCGGGAATGATGACGTCGGCATAGCGCTTCGAGGGTTCCACGAACTCGAGGTGCATGGGCCGCACGCTGCTCTCGTACTGTTGCAGCACGTCGACCACGGTGCGCCCGCGCTCGATCAAGTCCCGCCGCAGGCGGCGGATCAACCGGATGTCCGAGTCGGTGTCGACGAAGATCTTGAAGTCCAGGAACTGGCGTACTTCCGGCTCGACGTAGAGCAGCAGCCCCTCGAGCAAGACCACCGGGTGGGGTTTGACGAGGCGAGTGTCTTTGCTGCGGCGGTGGCGCGAGAAGTCGTAGATCGGCACTTCGATCGCGCGGCCCGCGGCGAGCTCCCGCAGGTGGTGCACGAGCAACTGGTTGTCGAGGGATGCCGGGTGGTCGAAGTTGTGGGCCGCCGGGTCTTTGCCTTCGCCCCAGACGATGTCCAAGTAGTAGCTGTCTTGCTCGAGGAAGGCGATGCGCTCCTCCCCCACGGCCTCCACGATGGCCCGCGCCACGGTGGTCTTACCCGAGCCGGAACCGCCGGCCACTCCGAGAAACGTCGGTCGCTGGTTCATGAGGCGCCTAGGCTATCGCAACGCTCGGTCAGCGCTGGCATTGTCGGCAGTAAAACGTGCTCCGGTTGGCGTGTACTTGGCGCCGAATCGCCGAGCCGCAGCGCAAGCAAGCCTGACCCTCGCGACCGTAAGCCGCTAGGGAGACTTGAAAGTAGCCACCCTCTCCCCGCCCGTCGACGAAGTCGTTGAGGGTCGTGCCGCCCTGGCGGATGGCATCGCCGAGGACCGCGACGACCTGCCGTGCGAGCTCGTCCCAACGCGCCCGGGAGATCCGTGCCACCGACCGGTTCGGGTGGATGCCGGCGCGGAAGAGTGATTCGCAGGCGTAGATGTTGCCGACCCCGACGACGACTCCGGCGTCCATCAGAAACGGCTTGACCGGCCCGCGGCGCCCGCGCGCCGCCGCCGCCAGCGCTGCGCCGTCGAACCCTGCTTCGAGCGGCTCGGGGCCGAGCCCAACGAAGTGAGGATCGTCCGGCAAGCGCACCGAATCGGCCACGAAGGCCAAACCGAAGCGCCGCGGGTCCACCAGGCGCAAAGCGCGCCCGGAAGCGAGCGCGAGCCGCAAGTGCTCGTGGGGCTCCTGGTCCGCCGTCCCTGGCACCAGGGTCAACCGGCCACTCATGCCGAGATGCACGACCAACGTCTGGACCCCGGAAAGATCGATCAGCAGGTACTTCGACCGCCGGCGTAAGGCCACGACCCGCTGTCCCACCAAGCCCTCGAACGCCGCGCGATCGAGCGGCTCGCGCAGTTTCGGAGACAGCGCCGCCAAAGCGCGGATCTCGTCGCCGACCAAAAGCGGTTCGAGACTCCGACGCAAGACTTCGATTTCAGGCAGTTCGGGCACGGCGGGGATGGTACCGCGAAGGGGCGGGGCTACTCCAAGGAAACGGGCAGCCGCTCGATGCCGGAGATTGCGTCGAAGCCGCGGTCAAAGGTGAGGATTCGAGAAACTCCGTAGCGCTCCATGATGGCGAGATGGAGGGCATCTCGAGCCTGCAAGGGTAGCGCGCGCTCGACGATTCTGGCCGCGAGTCGGACATCTGCAAGCTCCACCGGAAAGACCCTATCGACGAGGTCGGCGAGAACTTCGAAGGCGGGAGCGATGGCCTCCGGCCGGCGAATCGCCGAGTAACGATGCAGAATTTCTTGGAAGACCTCCGCATCTGTCACGAGTGGAATGCCAGCTTCGCTCGCGGCGGCTAGAAAGCGAGCCGCTGCGTCCTTGTTTTGGTGGGGTTTACCGACGAGATACATCGGCACGTTCGAGTCGAGGAAGATCACCGCGCTAGCGCGCCACGCTCGATCTCGTCGAGCATTTGATCGATGTCAACCGCCGGAGCCAGGTTCAGCCTCACGGCTCGCTCGAGGGCCGCCAGCTTGCGGTCCGTCACAGCCACGGAGCCCTGACGAGCTGAACGTAGGACCTGGCGGACCCAGTCCGCGGTCGTCATCCGCTGAGCCGCGGCGAAGGCCTGGATCTCCGTCAGTTCATGTTCGTCGACGAGAACCTGGAGCCGCTTCGTCATGAAACGAGCTTAAGTCCGCAGCCGCGGGTGAGTCAATCGACTCACCCGCGGCCACGGGTTCTAGATCAAGGCGTGTAAGTCACGGTCAACTGCGGCTTGTTGGCGTTCGTGGCGTTCTCACCGGGGTAGAAGCCGATGTAGTCGAAGCCCAAGTCGTCGTTGTCGTCGAGCGTGCAGTAGAGGCGGAACTGGGTCTTGGCGGTCTTCGAGATCGCGTTCCGACCGGTGGCCGAGAGCGTGCCCGTCGAGGCCGCGCCGTTGCTGGCAGGAGCCGACAGCGTCGCCACGTTGGTGGCCGTCGCCGCCGCCTGGAAGTCCGCCGTTGCGAAGGCGGCGTTGCCGCCGAAGCCGCCGGTGGAGATGTCCGCCACGCACGCGGTGTGGGTGGTGAACGGCGAGGTGCCCGAGAGCGAAGCCCGGACGAGCCGGATCGTCGCCGCGGTGATCGTCGCCGTGTCCGGGATCGACGAGGTGTCGAAGGACACGATCGAGCGGTATTGCTCGTCAACGTTGGTGTCGCCGACGCGGATCGCCGTGGTGTTGTTGTCCGTCGAGTTGCCGGCGGCGCCGACACCCGTGGTCTCACCCGACTCCCAGATCCGGCCGTCTTCGGCCCCGATCGAGTAGAACGTCACCGTCACCGAGCCGCCCGGAGCAGTGTAGCTGCCCACGATCTGGGCGCCCGAGAAGGTGGCGAAGCCGTAGACCAGCACGTGGTAGGTGCCCGTCGAGGGCGCCGGGAACGAGCAGGTCTCGGCGTTGGTGCCGCCGGCCGACGAGCAGTCGGAGGTCGTGGTGGTCGGCGGGGTGCCGAAGCGGACGTACAGATCCGCGTCACCGGTGCCGCCCGAGGTCGTGAACGACAGGTTCGTCGCCCCCGCCGGGATGGCCATGGTGAAGAACTGCTGGCTGCCCGTGGCGCCGGCAAGGCCGGTCACCGCGACGCCGTTCGTGAGCACTCCGGCCGTTGCGTTGACGGTGATCGAAATCGACGCCGAACCCGTGGCGCCACCCGTGTCCGTGGCGGACGCGGTGATGGTGTGGGTGCCGACCGACAGGGTCGAGGTCGAGAACGAGCCGCCCGTACCGATCGTGCCGTTGATCGACGACGTCCAGGTGAGGCCGGCGGTCAGCGTGCCGTCTTCGACGTCCGTGGCGGTGCCGGTGAAGGTCACCGAGGTGCCGGTCGTGAAGGACGCGCCGTTGGTCGGGGCCGAAATCGTGACGCTCGGCGTGGTGTTGCCCGGGCCGCCGCCCAAGGTGATACCCGCGGCGTAGACGTCGATCGAATCGGCAGCGGCGCCCGACTCGTTGCGGTTGTCGGTGAAGATGGCGATCAGCTGGTTGCCCATGACGTCGAGGCCGTTGTAGTCGCCCCACTCGAAGCCGTCGTCGATTTGCGGCGACAGCACCGTCGTCATGCGGGTCGGGGCCGCCCAGGTGTTGCCACCGTCGGAGGACACCGAGTAGTAGACGTCGACGCCCACGCGCGTGGCGCTGCGGGTGGTGTCGTAGAACATCACGTAGACCTTGCCGTCCGGCGCGACGCCGATCCAGGGGTGGAAACGGTCGACGGTGTTGGCGTCGGCGGTCGGGTGCGGCGTGCGGATCGTCCAGGTGGCGCCGCCGTCACGCGAGTAAGCGACCTGAATGCGGGCGTGATTGTTGGCCGGGGTGGTGGTGTTCTCGGGCGCCGTGGTGTCGGTCCAGGCGGCGTAGATGGTGTTGGCGAAGGCGCCCGCCGACAGATCGACGTCCGTCGAGGCGTAGATGAAGGCCCGGCGGGTCTCCATCGCGGGAATCGCGAAGTCGTACCCGTCCTGGGTGTTGGCCACGGTCACCGCGGAGGCGAAGGTGGCGCCGCCGTCGGTCGACTTGCGCATGAGGATCGTCTTGCCGTCGGTCGCCGGCCAGAAGTAGTACACGTTGCCGTTCTTGTCCGAGCTGATGTCGCAACCGATACCGCTCTGGGCGGCGCCCGAGGACATCGTCAGGTTGGCGCTCCAGGTGTTGGCAAAGTCCGTCGAGCGCGAGAACTTCATCGTGTTGTTGTCGTGCCAGCAAAGATAAATGTTGTCCTTGCGGGGCGAGGTGGCGAACTTGTCGGAGTGGATGAACTCCTTGTCGGAGGTGCCGGCCGAGGTCAGCTCGCGGCGACCGTCACCGGGGGTGATGGTGGCGAGGTCGTTCCACGTCACGCCGCCGTCCGAGGACCGGTACACCCAGATGTTGCACAGGTTCGTGCAGCCACCGAGCGTCGAGGTGTAGGCGTACTGGCCGTTCGCGGACCAGTCGATCGTGGGGTCGCAGCAGGTGCCGCCCTGGGGCAGCGCGGCGGCCTGGGTCCAGGAGGAACCGCCGTTCGTCGAGTACCACATGATCTGGCCGGAGCCGGGGCCGTTCGAGCCGGCGATGACCTTGTTGGCGTCGACCGGGCTGATCTTGACCGCGGACTCGGCGGCGCCGGTGGGCGAGGTCACCTTGACGTCCGAGGTGAGCGCGTTGATCGCGAACTCTTCCTGGGTCACGCCGTTCTTTTCGACGATCTTGTAGACGCCGTCCTGGATGGTCGCCGTCTTGTAGAGCTTGCCGTTGACGAGGTACCCGCCGTACCGCATCTTGAAGACTTCGGGCGCGCTGCGGGCGTATTGGGCGACACCTTCGCGCAGCATCTTGGGGTTCGACTTCCGCAGCTCGACGCGGAAGAAGACCGGGATGGCGGCCTTCAGCTCGTGCTCGTTCGGGGCCAGCACGGCGAGGTCGTCTTTGGTCAGAAGGTAGTTGCGATCGTCCCAGGGGCCGAGCTGCATCATCGCCGCGTAGTCCACGCGCGAATCGACGCCGAGCCGCTGGTCGATCTGCTGGGCCGACGCCCGGGGCGTGGCCACGAAGGCCAAGCCCAACAGGGCCAGCCCGACGAGAGTACCGCTACGAGTCGTTCTCCTCATCACAAGGCACCTCCAAGAAAGAGCCCAGGGTGACAGACCCCGGGCGGGGGTTGGGCAAAGGTGGGTGGGGTGGGTCCAATTTCACAGTGTCCGGGGCGCATTGAACGGGACAGGGGGGCGTCGTAGGGGCGACGCATGCGTCGCCCCCAGGCCACCACCGGCCATTAGCGAACAATGGCGACGCATGCGTAGCCCCTACGGATTCCATTTCGATTACGGCGTGTAGGTCACCGTCAGCTGCGGCTTGTTCGCGTTGGTCGCGTTCTCGCCGGGGTAGAAGGCCACGTAGTCGAAGCCCAGGTCGTCGTTGTCGTCGAGCGTGCAGTAGAGGCGGAACTGGGTCTTGGCGGTCTTCGAGATCGCGCCGCGGCCGGTGGCCGAGAGCGTGCCCGTCGAGGCCGAGCCGTTGCTGGCCGGGGCCGACAGCGTCGCCACGTTGGCCGCGGTCGCCGCCGCTTCGAAGTCGGTGACGGCGAACGCTGCGTTGCCGCCGAAGCCGCCGGTGGAGATGTCCGCCACGCAGGACGTGTGGGTGGTGAACGGCGAGGTGCCCGACAGCGAAGCCCGGACGAGCCGGATCGTCGCCGCGGTGATCGTCGCCGTGTCCGGGATCGACGAGGTGTCAAAGGAGACGATCGAGCGGTATTGCTCGTCGACGTTGGTGTCACCCACGCGGATCGCCGTGGTGTTGTTGTCCGTCGAGTTGCCGGCGGCGCCGACGCCCGTGGTTTCGCCGCTCTCCCAGATCCGGCCGTCTTCGGCCCCGATCGAGTAGAACGTCACCGTCACCGAGCCGCCCGGGGCGGTGTAGCTGCCGGTCAGCGTCGCGCCCGAATAGGCCGCGAAGCCGTAGACCAACACGTGGTAAGTGCCGGTGGAGGGCGCCGGGAACGAGCAGGTCTCGGCGTTGGTGCCGCCCTCGGAGGCGCAGTCGCGCACCGTCGTGGTCGGCGCGGCGCCGAAACGCACGTACAGGTCGAGGTCGCCGGTGCCGCCCGAGGTGGTGAACGACAGGTTCGTCGCCCCCGCGGGCACGGCCAGGGTGTAGAAGGTCTGGCTGCCCGTGGCGCCAGCGAGTCCGGTTACCGGCACGCCGTTGGTGAGCACACCCGCCGCGGCGTTGATGGTGATCGAGATCGAGGCCGAACCGGTGAGACCACCGCCGTCGGTGGCCGAGGCGGTGATGGTGTGGGTACCGTTGGACAACGTCGAGGTCGAGAACGAACCACCGGTTCCGATGGCGCCGTTGATCGACGACGTCCAAGTCATGCCGGCCGTGAGCGTGCCGCTTTCGACATCCGTGGCGGTACCGGTGAAGGTCACCGAGGTGCCCGAGGTGAAGGACGAGCCGGTGGCCGGCGCGCTGATCGTGACGGTCGGCGGGGTGTTTCCGCCGCCGCCCGAAACCGGGATCGCCGACACGCAGGTCGAGGGCGCGCCGCCGCAGGCCTCGCTGCCGCTCGGGTGAGCCACCACCTGGTAGTAGTAGGTGGTGCCATTGGCCACGTTGGTGTCGCCGAAGGAGGTCGTGGCACCGTCATTGACGACCTTGGTGAAGCCGGCGTTGCAGCCGCTTTCATTGCGGTACAGGTCGTACACGGACGATCCGGACGCCGTCCAGGAAGCCGACACCGAGTTGTTGCCCGGGGTCAGCGTCAGGGTCGGCGCGGCCGGCGGGGTGCAGCCCGCGAAGGTCACGTTGGCGCCGGCATCCGTGGCGCAGGCGATGCCGTGGCGGTTGAAGGCGGCGAAGATGGCGCCGCCGTGGGGCGTGCCGTTGGCCAGGTTGCCGTCGTCGTCATCGACCGCGCGGAAGACCTTGAAGAGCGAACCCGTGTTGCAACCGTCGGAGGTCCAGGTCGCCGCGCTGGTGTTGCAGGAAAACGCCTGGGTGCCGGTCGAACGCGACAGGTACCAGAGCCGATCGGTGATCGTCCAGGCCGAGCCGGTGCCGGGCGAGGGCAGATCGCGGTTGGGCAGGTCCCACAGCGCTTCCGACGAGATGTAGGACTCGCAGTGGCCTTCCCGCTTGTTGGCGGTCACGCCCCGCGCGATGGCGTCGCGACCGCAAACGCCGACGTAGTTCGGGTTGTTGGCCGAGGGCTGGGGGCAGGTGGTGCGGGTGTAGTTGTTGACCGTGTGGGCGACGTTCGAGACGCGCTTGGCCCAGTCGATGTCGCGCACGCCCGTGCAGGCGGTGCAGGCGTCGCCGTAGCCGGAGCAATTCGACGACAGGAAGCCGGGGCCGACGCAGGAGCTGTGCAGAGCGAGGGCGGCGGTGAAGTCTCCGATCGTCTCGCCGGTGCCGTTCTCCGGCGACGAACCGTTGCCGTCGTTCGAGTCGAGGCCGTGGCCGTACTCGTGGATCGACACGCCCGGCACCTCGCCGGTGTTGTTGCACGGCGCCGAGGCGCGGTAGAACTTGACGTTCACACCGTCCCAGTAGGCGTTGCAGATGGCGCTGATGTTGGTTTGGGCGACCAGCTTGGCGTTCAGCCAAGTGTTCGCGGGCAGCCAGCTGCGGCCCACTTCCTTGATCCGATTGAGCCAGTAGAACTGGGTGCGCGCCGCGCGCGTGTTGCCCGCGCCGCCGACGCCGGGGGTGGCGCAGTCCGTCCCGGTATTGGTCGAGAAGTTGAGATTGCCGCCCGAGGCCGCCAGCGAGATCGCACCGCAGCCGTCCGAAACTTGCACGTATTGGCCGTTCAAGGTCGAGGTCGGCGCCGCGGCGGTGAACAAACCGGCCGAGTTCGAGAAGCCGCCGGTGGACAGGTTCGCGAAGGGCATGGCGCGGGTGGCCGCGGTGGTCGAGCCGTTGGGCAGGACGCCGCCGGTAGCTTGGCCGTACTCGTTGACGTCAACGAACTCGGTCACCTCACCGGAAGTTGCGTCGACGCGGGCGCGCCAGGTGCCGACGACGCCGGCCCGGCGGAACTTGAACTCCCACACTTTGACCAAGCCGTACCCCTGGCCGAAGGCGAAGCCGTCGGCATAACGCTCGTCCTTGGCGTTGGCGACGATCAGGTGCAGCGAGCCGGGATCGAGGATCTTGTCGGTCAGCGAGTTGAAGCCACCGATGTAGGAGGAAAGGGCCTCGTAGGCGTCCTTAGCCGCGACCTTGGTGGGCGGCACGGCGACGTCGGCGCCCGGCACGTATTCGGTGCCGAACTGGATCAGGTTGCCGTGGTTCACCCGGAAGACGACGCGCGAACCTTCGACGATCATCCCCTCACGCACGACGTTGAAGTCGACGAACCACAAGTAGTCCGACGGGTTCGTCGAACGCCCGCGGTCGAGCTGCAACAGGGCGTTGTCGATGCCCAGCAGGGCCTTGTTGCCGTCGATGAAGCGCCGGGCGATGGACTCGAGAGTCGCCAGATCCGGGGTGTTCCGACCCCCGAGATCGGCCGCGATGTCCGCCAGGGTCAGGCGGTTGCCGCGCCCCGGAATCCACGGCACACCGGCCCCGTCGGCGGCTTCGATGCGACCGTTGCGGTGATCAATGGACGCCGTCCACTCCCCGTTCCAGGTGCGGAAGTCGGCCCAGTTGCGCTCCACGGCGGTGGCGAGCAGGCCGTGCACGTTGTCGACGGTATCGAGGACTTTGTTGGGGTAGAGCCGGTCATCGACTTTGGCCAGGGAACCGAGCACATCCGCGCGATCGTCGGACTTGACGATCTGGGCGGTGGCGAGGGCCGGGACGAGTAGGGCGGCGAGGCCCAGCAGGGCCGCGCGCAATCTCTTCGGGGACGTTGGCGTCATCTTCCTCTCTCTTCCTTTCGAAACCAGGGTATCGGCAGCACCCGAGGGTCTCCCCGGCGCGTGGGACGGCGCCGGCGAGCTCGGAAAGTTGGCGATTCAGCCATCGAGCACGCCACTGGCCGAGGCGACGAACGTCACCGCACCACGCAGCGCGCGGCGGCCAGGGAAGTTGCCCGACAAAAACAACAGAGGGAAAAGCGGACGGATGTTACGCTCTTCTTCGCCCCTTGTCACCTCACCGTTTCGCGACCACCGAACGACCGTCATGAAGGCCCTGCCCCACCTCTCGCTCGCTCTCACCGGCCTGCTCGTCGGCGCCTACCCGGTGGCGGCGGAGCCCCCGCGGCCGGCGAACGTCGTCGTCTTGACCTTGGACACCACCCGGGCCGACCACCTCGGGGCGTACGGCTGGCGCCACGCCAAGACCCCGCACCTGGACGCCTTGGCGGCCCGCGGGACCCGCTTCGAACGCTGCGACACGGCAGCGCCGATCACCCTGCCCTCCCACGCCACGATCTTCACCGGCCTCTACCCACCCCGCCACGGCGTGCGCGACAACGGCGCCTTCGCACTCGCGCCGGAGCACACCACCGTGGCCGAACACCTGCGCGGCGCGGGCTGGGACACCGCGGCGGTGGTCTCGGCCATCGTGCTCGAGCGCCGCCGCGGGCTCGACCAAGGCTTCCGGATCTACGACGAGGACTTGGGCACCGGCTACGACGCCGCCACGCAGGTGGCGGAGCGTTCAGCCACGGCCACCACGGACGCTGCCTTGACGGTGCTTTCGGGCCTGAAGCCACCGTTTTTCCTCTGGGTCCACTACTACGATCCCCACGAGGAGTACCTGCCGCCGTCCCGCTTCGCCGACTCCCTCGGCGGCCCGCACCGGCTGTACGACGCCGAGATCGCCGCGATGGACGACGAAATCGGGCGTCTCCTGGCGCGGCTGCCGCCGGACACCCTGGTGTTGGCCGTGGGCGACCACGGCGAGATGCTCGGCGAACACGGCGAACGCACCCACGGCCTGCTCGTCCACCGCGCCGCCCGCCGGGTGCCGCTGCTCCTGGCCGGGCCGGGAGTGCCCGCGGGCCGGACGGTGCCCTGCCTGACGCGCACCGCGGACGTGGCGCCGACCTTGCTCGAGTTGGCCGGCCTCGCCGTGCCGCCCGGGCTCGACGGTGCGAGCCTGGTGCCGCTGCTCTCAGGGAACGGCGGCGGCCGCTGCGACCGCGAGTCCTACGTCGAGAGCTTCCTGCCCTTCTTCGCCTACCGGTGGTATCCGCAACGCGGTCTCGCCAACGACAAACTCTTCTATCTCCACGCCCCGACTCCGAGCCTGTTCGCGCCCGAGGGGGATCCCGAGGAAATCCGCGATCTGGCACCCACCCAGCCGAGCGCCGTGGCGCGCTGGCGGACGAAGCTTCAAGAGCTGCTGGCCCGGCTCGGCGAAGAGCTCGAACCGAATCTGCGCGCGGAAAACACCGTCTCCCAGGAAGAACTCGCGCAGCTCGCCAGTCTCGGATACCTCGGCGGCGGCTCGGGCGGCAAGGTCGAAGCGACGCTCATCGACCACCGCCAGCGCGTCGCGGTGGCCGACGAGCTGCACCGCGCAGCCCTGGGGGCCGCCGGTGGCGAGTGTCCAAAACTGGCCCCGCGGCTGCTCGAGATCGCCCGGGCGGAGCCCCGGAACGTGCCGGCCCTGCTCTTGGCGGGAACCTGCCTGCGGGAGACCGGGCGGCTCGACAACGCTCTGGCACTGTTCCGCCAGGCCGCCAAGGAGAGCCCCCTGTCGCCCCTGCCGGCGGTCAACGCCGCCACCGTGCTGGTCCGCTTGGGTCGCCCGAAGGAGGCCGAGGCCGAGTTTCGCCGCACCCTGGCTCTCGACCCCGCCTTGGCCGAGGCCGCCGCGGGCCTGGCGCGGCTGCTCGGCGAGCGCGGCGACGCTGCGGGGGCCGAATCGGTGCTCGACGCCGCCGTCGCGGCCGGTTGCCGAGACCGCGACGTCTTCCTCGAACGGGGCCTGCTCCGCGCCCGCGCCGGTCGCCTCGAGCCCGCCCTGGCCGATTTCCGCGAAGCCGCCCGCCGCGCTCCGGCCGACCCGGTCCCACTAGAAAACGCCGCCCGCGCGGCCTACCAGCTCGGCCGCGTGCGCGACGCCGCGCAGCTCTACGAACGCCTGCTGCGCTTGGTCGAAAACCGCGTCGATCTCTGGAAAACCCTGGGCGCCATCCAGCTCTACGAGTTGAACGACCCCACCGCCGCCCTCCCCACCTTCCGCCGGGCTTTGATGCTCGAAAGCGATCCGGTGGAGCGAGGGCAGCTGGAAGCGTTGATTCGGGAGCTAGAAGGGACGGCGGCGCGCTAGCCGCCGCCCCGAAGTGGCTTCAGGGAAGGGTACAGGAGCCGTTGTAGGCGTAGCAGCCGAAGAGGGCATAACCATCGGCGGCCTTGCCGCCTCCGGGCGGGGTGTAGCAAGTGTTCTTGTAGATCACCTGCAGCGAGCAGACATCCCACTCGCATTGGGTTAGAGCCGCGGACCACAACTGGACCTGGAGGTTGGACTGGGCCGCGCTGCACGTCGAACCGAAGCCCGTGTGCGAGGTATTGCTCGGCGTCAGGGTGCTGTATCCCGTGATGCACGGACAAAGTGCCGCGGGCGCCGCGGAGTCCGCCGGGGAAAAAGTCGGAGGTTCGGGGGAGAACAAATCGAGCTCGCCGCCCGTCTCGGCGAACGCGGCCGGAACGACCACGAGCGCCGCCACAAGAAGGAAGGCAGTCCGAAGCAAAGTCACATCGGGTTTCACTGGCACCTCACAAGTATTAGCAGGCTCCGACCATCGGAGCCGCTGGCAATGCTAACCCGCTGGAGCAGTCCGGGGAGAGCCCGAGGTGCCGGCCGCGCTCGGATCCGCCCTCGAACCCGGTCCCCGCGGCTGGCCGTCTTGACTTCCTCCACTGCGAATGCTGAACTCTTGAAAACTCCTATTCTCCGCAGCGGGAGGCAGTCATGGTCCGACTTCGGCGGCTGGCGGTCGTGCTCCTTTCTCTCACCGTTCCGGCCTGGGCGGGTGACCCGGTGCCGGATGCCGACGTCACGGTCGAACAGGTTCCCGGGGCCGCTGTCTTCGTCGAGGTGACCAACGGCGTACCCTTCGATCGGCTGGTGCTTTCAGGCTCCCGCGCCTTCGTCAACGGGCTCGAGCCGGAGCGGCTGCCAGCAGGCTGGGTATTGACCCGGGAGGGGCGGCGGGTGGTGCTTTCGGGGCCGGCTTTGACGGCACCGGTGCGTTTCCGGCTGCGGGCCGCCGAACGCCCGCGCAGTGTCGATTGGGACGTGTCCTTCGGCGGGAAGGATCTGGGGAGCCGCCGAGACGTGGTACCGCGATCGGTGCCGCCGTTCGTGGTCAAGAACTCGCTGCAAGGGGTGGTGTACCTGCCGCCGCAGGTGGCTCCGGGAGAAACGATCGCCGTGCGTGGGACGCCGGCAGCGGGCCTGCCGCCGGGTGGCCGGTTCGTGATCTCGGGCGTCGTCAGCGAGCCGATCCCCGCCGCGGACTTGGCCACGTCGCCGGCGTCCGGGCCGCGGTGGGTGGGTCCTCCGGCCCAAGGTCTCGAGATCGCCGGGGCAAGCTGCGACGAGCTTTCCCCCCTCGCGGCCAGCCTCTTCGCCTCCGGCAACGATCCGGGCGCGGTCCTCAAGAGCTACTACGAATCGCGCTCGAACACCGCGAAGGCCTCGGCCAGTGCCGCGCCGAGGTCCGAGCACACGCCCTTGTCGCAGGTGATGAACCTTCGCCACGACACGAACAAACAGATCATCCAGAACATTCGCCGAGCTTACCTGGTGGCCCCGTCGACGGGTCGCACGGGCGGCCGCGGCTGGAGCGTCGCGCTGCCCGGACGGGGCCCCGAGAGCGTGGCCGTCGAGGAAGCTCCGATGACTGGCCCGGCGACCCGCGTCGCCTTCGAAGCCAGCGCCACGGCGGACGGCTGCCGCTTCACTCCCCGTGAGCCGGATCTCGTGGACCTTGCCTGCGCCCAAAAGGCCGCGCGCCCCCGCGACCGGCCAGCGGAGGGCAAGCCGTCGCCGCCGGGAATCACGGACGGGGACGAACCCGTCCACGCCGTGTCCCTGCCCGACGATCTGCGCCCGGGGGACCGGCTCACGATCCGCTACCTCGACCGTTTCGGAGATCCGTGGCTGGAGGTGCCCGCCGCGGAAACCGAGATCGTGCCGCCACGCCCCGCGGCCGAGCCGGCGCCGGTCCCCTGCGTGCGCGCCGCCACGGCCTACGTCCAGGCGGAGGACGCCGTCTGCGTCTGCGGCGACTTCCCCACTGCACAATCCCAACTCGGCGTGTGGGTCGACGAACGGAGCGCCGGCGTGCCGCTTTCGCTGTCGCGCAAAACGCTCCACTTCACCCTCCCCGCCCACGCCCTCGCCCTCGGCAAACACGTCTGGAGCGGCGACCCGGCGGCCGGCTTCGCCGCGCCCGGCACCACGGGCTTCTGCCGGGCCTTTTTCCAAGTCATCGCCATCCGCGGCGAAGTGGACGCCGCCCTCCTGATGCGCGGCGGCTCGACGCCGATGCGCCTGACCGTCTCGGGCACCACCGACCGCTTGGCGATCCGCATCAAGAACCTGACGCCGGCCATTCTCCGCATCGACGGCGGCGACGAGCAGGTGCTCGAGACCTCCGGCGGCAACCCCAACCAGGTCACCCGCATCGTCCACGGCACCGGCGCCGGGACGTTCAACGTCGAGTGGAAACTCGAGGCGGAAGCCTGCCCGTGCGGGGAGTGAGCCTCGCCCGGACCGCTCCAGGGTGAGGCTGCCGCGGTGCCAGGATTGCGGGAAACGTCGGCGTGGCGTCGTTCTGTCCCAGACCTGCCGATGGCCGGCACCCTACCCACATGAGACCAAAATCTGCCTTCGTGACCGCGGCCCTCGGCTTCTTGTTGGCTTGGCCGGTCCTCGCCCAGTTTCCGACGCCGCTCCCCGAGCCCGACCCCGATCCGGACCCGGGAGCCTGCCCTGGCCTTCGCGTCTGCCCACAGCGGACCCCCGACCGCTCCGTCCAGCCGCGCCAAGAACAGCACCACGAGAACGCACCGCAAGCTCTGAGCTTGGTGTCCCCGATGCCGTTCTTCGCGGTGGGCAACGGCAACGGGGATCTCTCCAGTTCGCTCTACCAGTTCTCACTGTGGGGGGCGATCACGGACTTCGTCGACTATGGCGAGTTGGGCGTCGTGCTCTTCGACGTGACGTATGGAGATACACCCTGGGGACAGCTCTACGCGATCGGCGAAAACCGGAGCTTGTACCGTTACGAACTCACCACGGGCGTCTTCTCTGCCATCGGCAACACTCGTCGCCCGATCAACGCCCTCGATTGGTGCAACGGCGTGCTCTACGGCTGGAGTGAAACCTCTCTCGTGCGGATCAATCCCACGACCGCTCAAACCACGATCGTGGGCAGCACCGGGTTCACCTCCCAAGGCGATCTGCTGTGCTCCTATGCCGGCTCCCTCTACGGCATCGCGAGAGTGAGTTCGGGCAATGACCGTCTCGTCGTTTTCAACACGACGACCGGTGCCGCGACGTGGACCGGCATCACCTTGCCGGGAAGAGAGTTCTTCGGCGGCGAGATCGATGGCGAGGGACGCATGTTCGTCGGCCGCCAAACGGCGTCGCGCATCGACCTTTACCACGTCGATCTCGCCAGCGGCGTCTCGAGCTTGGTCGGCACTTACCCGACCCCTCTCGGTCTTTACGGCCTGTCGACGTTCCCGACGACCTGGTAGGCCGGGAAAGGGCGGCGCAGCAGCAGGCGCCGCCCGGCATTCAGGGCGTCGATCTCCGTCGCATCGCCTGTCCGTTCGGGGAGTGAGCGGAGCTCTGGGTGGACGAGTAGGCGGCCGCAGCCCCGAACCTCGGCGAGAAGCCGCAGGGGCTCGGGCGGGCTGCTGCGGCCACGTGGCGAGTTCGCGCGAGTGAGGAGCGGCGAGTCGGACCAAACGCCGGCGAAATCGCCCCCCTCCCTCGAGATAGGTCGGTAGGGCGAAGCAGAGACGGTCCTTCGCCGTACCGTGAGACAGTTCGCCGAGCACGAAGGCTTCCGCCGTAGAACACCTCGATGGTCACCGAAGGGAGACCCCGCTTGATTCCACGACCCGTGATTCCCGTTGCCGTCGCCATCACCCTTCTCGCCCTGGCCCCGGGGGTGGGGGCGGGAGGCGGGAAAACTCCCGCCGTTGCCCAAGGGCCGGCCGCGGAGAGCTCGGAAGGGCAGCTCGCGGAGCTCGCCGCCTACATGACCGGGGTGTTTTCGAGTGCGGAACAGGCGGCGGCGGATGGCGACTTTCGGAACGTGCGGCTGGTGATGGTCCCGATTTGGCGGGAGCGGGCCGATGGGCCTTGGCTCTACGTCGAGCAGGCCATGGCCGAGGCGCTCGAGCGGCCCTATCGCCAGCGGATCTACCAACTGCGACCGGCGGGCCAGGACACCGTGGAGAGCGTCGTCTACACCTTGCCCGGGGACCCGCTGCGGTTCGCCGCGGGATGGCGGAAGGCGGGCCTGTTCTCCGAGTTAGCACCCCAGGATCTCGTCGAACGCACCGGCTGCGCCATCCGGCTCCTGCGGCGAGCCGACGGCACTTGGGCCGGCGCCACGGCGCCCGAGAGTTGCCCGAGCGATCTTCGGGGCGCCGCCTTCGCCAGCTCCGAGGTCGAGATTCACGATGGATTGCTGATCTCCTGGGATCGCGGTTTCGACGCTGAGGGCAAGCAGGTGTGGGGTGCGGAGAAAGGCGGCTACCGGTTCGTAAAAACCCAAGCCGCGCCGCCGAACGACGGCACCTGAACGGCCCGCCGACCCCGGCGGCCGGCGGTTTGCTCCCTTCTCTCGCCTTTCCGGCTGAGGCAGTGCTTCGGCGTACCAGCATAAACTCCGCCCTGCGTGCCGTGTCTCTCCCCAACAGCACCGCACGCCGGGGAGCCGATGCAAAGAACCGCCGAGGGACTTCTTCTTTCCGCCACCGACCTGGCTAGAGGTCTCGCTTGTCGCCACGCCACCGAGCTCGAGCGAGCCTTGGCCGAGGGCAGGAGGGCGGGGCCGACGGGTTTCGACCCCCAGTTGGCCCTTCTCCAGGCACGCGGGCTGGCGCATGAGCAGGCCTACCTCGAGCATCTCCGACAACACGGACTCGAGGTCGTCGAGCTCGGCGACGAGGCCGACTCCGCGAATCTGCTCGGCGTGCTTCGACGGGGTGCCGGAGCCGTCGTGCAAGCGCCGCTCGCCGCGGGACGCTGGCGGGGGCGGGCGGACGTGCTGCTGCGGGTCGAAGAGCCGAGCGCGCTCGGGGCCTTTTCCTACGAAGCGGTCGAAACCAAGCTCGCCCAGCGCACCCGCGGTGGCACGGTGCTCCAGCTCGCTTTGTATTCGGACCTCCTGGGCGAGCTTCTTGGGCGCGAGCCGGAACGTATGCACGTCGTCCGGCCCGAGAACGACTTCGCGCTCGAGAGTTTCCGCGTAGCGGACTTCCGGGCCTACTACCGCTTCGTGCGTGGACGCTTCGAAGCGATCGTCGCGGCCCCACCCACCGAAACTTATCCCCGGCCCGTGGCCCACTGCGACGTCTGCCGCTGGTGGCAGGACTGCGACCGCAGGCGCCACCAGGACGATCACCTGTGCTTGGTGGCGGGGCTGCGGGCCAATCAGATCGACGAGCTCGAGCGCCAGGGCTTCGCGACCCTCGAAGGCTGGGCGGAGTCGCCCACGGCCTTGGTCGAGACGCCGCGGCGCGGCCACCGCGACGGCTACGCCCGGGCCCACGGCCAGGCGCGCATTCAGCTCCGGGGGCGGCGGGAGGGTGCTCCTCGTCACGAACTCCTGCCCGTCGAGCCTGGCCACGGCCTCTCAGCGCTGCCCGCGCCCTCCCCGGGGGACCTCTTCTTCGATTTCGAAGGCGACCCCTTCGTGCCCGGAGGCGGGCTCGAGTACCTGCTCGGCGTGGTCGCGCCGGACGCCCACGGGCAGCTCGAACACCACGCCTTCTGGGCGCTCGACCGGAAGGCGGAAAAATCCGCCTTCGAAGCCTTCGTCGACTTCGTGAAGGCGCGCCGGGAAGCGTGGCCGGACCTCCACCTCTACCACTTTTCCCCCTACGAGCCGGCCGCTCTCCAGCGGCTCATGAGCCGCCATGGCACCCGCGAAACCGAGATCGACGACCTGCTGCGCGGCGAACGCTTCGTCGATCTGCTGGCGGTCACTCGCCGGGGCCTGCGCGCGAGCGTCGAGCGTTATTCGCTCAAGGCACTGGAGCCCTTCTCCGACTACGTTCGGAGTGTCGACCTGCCGGCGGCGGGGACCGCCCTGCGGCGCGTGGCGGCCGCGCTGACCTTCGGGACGGTGAGCGAGCTCACGGCCGCGGACCGCGAGCGGGTCGCGAACTACAACCGAGACGACTGCCTTTCCACCCGGGCGCTGCGGGATTGGCTCGAGGAACGGCGCACCGAGCTCGTGGCGAGCGGGGCCGCCCTCGAACGGCCACCGCTCGAGCAAGGCGCGGCGAGCGCGGAGGTCGCGGAGCGGGATGCCCAGGTGCAGGAGGTCTTCGCCGCCCTCGTCGCTCCGCTGCCCGCTGATCGCGGTGAGTGGGGCCCCGCCGAGCACGCACGCTGGCTGCTCGCTCACCTGCTGGGTTACCTCCGGCGCGAAGACAAGTGCGCGTGGTGGGACTTCTTCCGGCTCCACGATCTCGATTTCGAGGAGCAACTTGCCGAGCGCAAGACGGTGGCGGGCCTCGAATTCGTGGGTGAGGTCGCGGGCGGAACCGCCCAATGCCCAGTCCACCGGTATCGCTTCCCCCCGCAGGAAGTTGCGGTCGACGAAGGCGACCCGCTCCACGAGGTCGGTGGCGAGTCGGTCGGCTCGGCCCACGCGCTCGACCGAGTTCGCGGCCTGCTCGACATCAAGAAGGCCAAGGCAGCGCGCGCGGTCCACCCGGCCGCCGTGCTCGTCTTCGAGCGGGTCCAGCCCCAACCCATCGACGAGGCGCTTCTCGCCCTCGGCCGCTTCGTCGCAGAGCACGGCTTCGAAGGGACCGGCCCCTTCCGCGCCGCGCGGGACCTCCTGTTGCGATACGGGCCCCGACGCCGCGAGACCGGCCCGCTCCGGGCCGCCGACGAAAGCTCCCTGGAAGCAGCCCGGCGGCTGGTGCTCGCTCTCGACGGCGGTGTGCTCGCGCTCCAGGGCCCCCCGGGGTCGGGCAAGACGTACACCGGCGCCCGCCTGATCGTCGAGCTCGCGAAACAGGGCCGGCGCGTCGGGGTCACCGCCGTCAGCCACAAGGTGATCCGCAACTTGCTCGAGGCGGCCCTCGAAGCGGCTCGCGAAGACGGTTTCGAGCTCGCGGCGGTGGCCAAGGTCAGCGAGAAGTCGAGCGCGGTGACCGAGGGGTTGACCGAGGCCACGAGCCTGGATGTCCAGGCGGAGCTGGCCGCGGGCAAGATCGTCGGCGGTACGACCTGGCTGTGGGCGCGCGAGGAATGGGCCGAGGCTCTCAACGTGCTCTTCGTCGACGAGGCTGGGCAACAGTCGCTCGCCCACGCCCTCGCCGCCGCCCGCAGTGCCCGCAACCTCGTCCTTTTGGGCGACCCCCAGCAGCTCGAGCAGCCCCAGCGCGGCGCCCACCCCGAGGGCGCCGAGGTGGCGGCCCTGGTCCACTGGCTCGACGGCCATCCGACGATGCCGCTCGATCGGGGACTCTTTCTCGACGTCACCTGGCGGCTCGCGCCGCGCATCTGTGCCTTCACCTCCGAGTTGTTCTACGAGGGTCGCCTCCAGCCTCGTCCGGAGCTCGCCTCCCAGCGCCTCACCGGCCCGCCGCCCTATGCCGGAAGCGGCCTGTTCTTCGTGCCGGTCGCCCACACCGGAAACTCGAGCCACGCGCCCGAGGAGGTCGAGGAGATCGCCCAGCTCGTCGCGACGCTGTGCGCCCCCGGCGTGACCTGGGCGGACGCCCAGGGCGCCGTCCGCCCCGTTACCCTCGAAGACGTGCTCGTGGTGGCGCCCTACAACGCCCAGGTCCAGGCGCTCCTGGGGCGGCTGCCGGCCGGGGCAAGGGTGGGCACGGTCGACAAGTTCCAGGGCCAGGAAGCGCCGGTGGTGATCTACTCCTTGACCAGCTCTTCCGCCGAGGATGCCCCGCGAGGCAAGAGCTTCCTCTACAACCCGAATCGGTTGAACGTGGCGACCAGCCGTGCCCGTGCCGCCTGCTTCGTGGTCGGGGCTCCGCGGCTCTTCGAGCCCGAGTGCCATACCCCGGAAGAGATGCGCTGGGTCAACGCCTTTTGCCGCCTGCGGGAGTTGGCGGTCGAGCTGCCGCCCCCGGGGCACCGCTCCGAGCCCTGAAGCGCATTTTTTACGCGCTGCTTACGGCGCTTCGGGTTTCGTGATCTCGAATCTTTACGGGCGACGCGGCCACACTTTGGGGCGTGACGACCACCTACGCCCTCGCCATCTTCCTCGTCCTCGCCTTGGCCGGCTATCTGCTCCTGGCTCTGTGGCGCCCGGAGAAGTTCCAATGACCGGCGCCGGCTGGCTCCAAATCGCGCTCTACCTCGCTGTCCTGGCGGCAGCGACGCCGTTCCTGGGGGCCTTCATGGCCCGGGTCTACGCCGGGGAGCGAACGTTCCTGACTCCCCTGCTCGGTCCCGTCGAACGCTGGTTCTACCGGCTGGCGGGAGTCGATCCCGGAGAAGAGATGACGTGGCGGCGCTACACCGCGGCGTTTCTCGGTTTCAACCTCGCCGGCTTCGTCGCCCTGTTCCTGCTCCAACTCGGTCAAGGACTCCTGCCGGGGAACCCCGCGGGGCTGCCCGGTACCTCCCTGCACCTGGCTTTCAACACCGCGGTGAGCTTCGTTTCGAACACCAATTGGCAAAGTTACGGGGGCGAGACGACGATGTCGCTGTTGACCCAGATGTGCGGGTTGACGGTGCAGAACTTCCTCTCCGCCGCCTCGGGTATGGCCGTGCTCGTGGCCCTGGTGCGCGGACTCACGGGCCGGGAGACGACCGGGCTGGGCAGCTTCTGGGTGGATCTCACCCGCGGCGTCTTGTACATCCTCGCTCCGTTGTCGCTGGTCTTGGCCCTCGTCCTGGTCTCCCAGGGGGTCGTCCAGACGTTTACGGCCGCGGTCGAAGTCGCCCCGCTCGCGGGCGGCACGCAGACCCTGGCGGTCGGACCGGTGGCCAGCCAGGTGGCGATCAAGCAGCTGGGGACGAACGGCGGCGGGTACTTCAATACCAACTCCGCCCACCCGTTCGAAAACCCGACGCCGCTGTCGGGCTTCCTCGAGTTGCTGGCCATCCTGCTCGTGCCCAGTGCGTTGTGCGCCACCTTCGGCCGCCTGGTCGGCGACCGCCGGCAGGGCTGGGCGTTGTGGGCGACGATGATGATCGCCTTCGTGGCGTTCCTGGGCGTCTGCTACTGGGCGGAAGCCGGCGGCAATCCGGCCCTGGGGCTGCCCGGCGGCAACTTCGAGGGCAAGGAGGTGCGCTTCGGGATCGCCCAGTCCGCCTTGTGGGCGACCGCCACGACCGCGGCCTCGAACGGCTCGATCAATGCCCAACACGATGCCCTGACGCCCCTCGGCGGCCTCGTGCCGATGGTCCTGATGCAGCTCGGCGAGGTGATTTTCGGCGGCGTCGGCTCCGGACTTTACGGCTTGTTGCTGTTCGTCTTGGTGGCGGTGTTCTTCGCCGGCCTGATGGTCGGGCGGACGCCGGAATACCTGGGCAAGAAGATCGAAGCGCCCGAGATCCAGTGGGCCATGGTCGCCTTGCTGGTACCGCCGATCGCGGTGCTCGTGGGCACGGCGGTGGCGGTGGTCAGCCCGGCGGGCCTCGCGGGACTGGCGAACCCCGGCCCGCACGGGTTCTCGGAGATCCTCTACGCCTTCTCGTCGGCCGCCAACAACAACGGCAGCGCCTTCGCCGGCCTGTCGGCCAACACCCCGTTCTACAACCTCGCCCTCGGCCTGGCCATGGTACTGGGCCGCTACGGCGTGGCCGTGCCGGTGCTGGCCCTGGCGGGCTCTCTGGCCCGCAAGCGCTTCGTGCCGACGTCGGCGGGCACCTTGCCCACCCACACGCCGCTGTTCGTCGGGCTGCTACTGGGCAGCGTGCTGCTGCTGGGCGCCCTCGCCTTCCTGCCCGCCCTGGCCCTCGGGCCGATCGTCGAACACCTGCTGCTGAGGACACCATGAGTCGCCCGCGTGTTTCCCTCTTCGATCTCGAGATCACCCTCGAGGCCCTGGCCACGAGCGTGCGCAAGCTCGACCCACGGGTGCAGGTGCGCAACCCGGTGATGTTCGTGGTCTTCGTCGCCAGCCTGCTGACCACCGGTCTCGCCGTCCAAGCGCTGCTCGGGCATGGGGAGGCGCCGGCCGGGTTCATCGTGGCGGTGAGCGCCTGCCTGTGGGCCACGGTGCTGTTCGCCAACTTCGCCGAGGCGGTGGCCGAGGGGCGCGGCAAGGCCCAGGCGAGTGCGCTCCGGGCGCAACGCAGCTCGGCCCCGGCACGCAAGGTGCCGACGCCGGAGCGCGCAAGCGCGTCGTTCGCGTGGGTCGAGGCCACCGAACTGCGGCGCGGGGACTTCGTGGTCGTCGAAGCCGGCGAGGCGATTCCCGCCGACGGCGAAGTCCTCGCAGGGGTCGCGGCGGTGGACGAAAGTGCCGTCACGGGCGAAAGCGCGCCGGTGATCCGCGAGGCCGGCGGCGATCGCAGCTCGGTCACGGGCGGCACGCGGGTGTTGTCGGACTGGATCGTGATGCGGGTGACCTCGAACCCGGGCGAGACCTTTCTCGACCGCATCATCGGCTTGGTCGAAGGCGCCCGCCGCCAGAAGACCCCGAACGAAATCGCCCTTCAGATCCTGCTCGCCGCCTTGTCGCTGGTGTTTCTCTTCGGCGTCGCCACGCTGCTGCCCTTCTCCCTCTACGGCGCGCGGACGAGCGGCGGCGCCCCGGTGACCGTGACGGCGCTCGTGGCGCTCCTCGTCTGCTTGATTCCGACCACGATCGGCGGTTTGCTCTCGGCCATCGGGATCGCGGGCATGGACCGCATGCTGCGCGCGAACGTCATCGCCCTGTCCGGCCGGGCGGTCGAGGCTGCCGGGGATGTCGACGTGCTGATGCTCGACAAGACCGGAACCATCACCCACGGCAACCGCCAGGCCGTGGCCTTCGTGCCGGCGCCCGGTGTCGCGGAACGGGAGCTGGCCGAGGCGGCCCAACTCGCCTCCTGGGCCGACGAAACGCCCGAGGGCCGCAGCATCGTGAGCTTGGCCCAGGAACGTTTCGAGCTCGACGCGCTCGCGCTGGCTCCGGGAGAAGCGACCTTCGTCCCCTTCACCGCCCAGACCCGCATGAGCGGAGTCGACGTGCCGGGTCGGGCGATCCGCAAGGGAGCGGCCGACGCCGTGGCGGCTTGGGTGGCCACGGCGGGCGGCCGGCTCGGAGCCGAGGTCGAGGCGGCGGTGGACACGATCGCGCGCGCCGGCGGCACGCCCCTCGTGGTCGCCGAGGGCCACCGCGCTCTCGGGGTGATCCACTTGAAGGACGTGGTCAAGAGCGGCTTGGCCGCACGGTTCGCCGAGCTGCGGCGCATGGGGATCCAGACCGTCATGATCACCGGCGACAACCGCCTGACCGCCGCCGCCATCGCCGCCGAGGCCGGGGTCGACGACTTCTTGGCCGAGGCCACCCCCGAGGCCAAGCTGGCGCGCATCCGCGAGTACCAAGCCGGCGGGCGCCTGGTGGCGATGACCGGCGACGGCACCAACGACGCCCCCGCTCTCGCCCAGGCGGACGTCGCCCTGGCCATGAACAGCGGCACGCCCGCGGCCAAGGAAGCGAGCAACATGGTCGATCTCGACTCGAACCCGACCAAGCTGATCGAGGCGGTGGCGATCGGCAAACAACTGTTGATGACCCGCGGCGCTCTGACCACTTTCTCGATCGCCAACGACGTCGCCAAGTACTTCGCCATCCTGCCCGCCGCCTTCGGCGTGACCTACCCGGCTCTCGACGCCCTCGACGTCATGCACCTGGCGACCCCGGAAAGCGCAATTCTCTCGGCCCTGCTGTTCAATGCCTTGATCATCGTGGCCCTGGTTCCCCTGGCCCTCGGCGGCGTGCGTTACCGGCCCCTGGGAGCCGCCCAACTGCTGCGCCGCAACCTCTTGATCTACGGCCTCGGCGGGCTCGTGACGCCGTTCGTCGGGATCAAACTGATCGATCTGTTGCTCGTGGCCCTGGGTTGGGTCTGAGGTCTCACCATGGCGAATCTGCTGCGTCCCACCCTCGTTCTGCTCGCGCTGTTCTCACTCGCCACCGGCCTCGTCTACCCCCTGGCCGTCACCGGGCTCGCGCGGTCGCTGTTTCCGAATCAAGCCGAGGGGAGCTTGATCCTGGTGGCTGGCGAGGTGCGCGGCTCGGAGCTGATCGGCCAGGAGTTCACCGGCCCCGGCTGGTTCTGGAGCCGCCCCTCGGCCACCACCCGGCCCTACGACGGCGCGGCCTCGGCCGGCGCCAACCTTGGCCCGTCCCACCCCACCCTCCACGACCGGGTGCGGCGGGACGTCGCCCGGCTCGCCGAGCCCGGTCTGGGTCCGGTGCCGATCGACCTCGTCACCACCTCGGCCAGCGGTCTCGACCCCCATGTCTCGCCCGCCGCGGCGCTTTTCCAGGTGCCGCGGGTGGCCCGCGCCCGGGGGACCTCTGAGGACGCCCTGCGCCGGCTGGTCGCGGCCCACGTGGAGGGCCGGCAGTGGGGCGTTTTCGGGGAGCCGCGGGTGAACGTGTTGCGGCTGAATCTGGCGCTCGAGGCGGTCACGCCGTTGCCCGCGGCAACGCCGTAGACTTCCCTCAACCGCCATGGACTCCCCCCGCCCCGATCCCGATGCCTTGCTCGCGCGGGTGGCCGCCGCCGAGGTCGAGGCTCGGCGCGGCAAACTCAAGGTCTTTCTGGGAGCCGCGCCGGGGGTCGGTAAGACTTTCGCCATGCTCAACGCAGCGCGGGAGCTCGCACGCCAGGGCGTGGACGTCGTCATCGGTTTGGTCGAAACCCATGGCCGTGCCGACACCGAGGCCCTGCTCGAAGGGCTCGCGGTGTTGCCGCGGCGACGGCTCGACTACAAGGGCCGGGAGCTCACCGAGCTCGACCTCGACGCTCTCTTGGCTCGCCGCCCGGCGCTGGCGGTGGTCGACGAGTTGGCCCATTCGAACGTGCCGGGGGCGCGCCACGAACGCCGCTGGCAGGACATCGCGGAGCTGCTCGACGCGGGCATCGACGTCTTCACCACGGTCAATATTCAGCACCTCGAGAGCCTCAACGACGTCGTCTTCGGCTTCACCGGCGTGCGGGTGCGGGAGACCGTGCCCGATGCGTTCTTCGACCGGGTCGCGGACCTGGTCCTGGTCGACCTGCCTCCCCGCGAGCTGATCGAGCGCCTGCGCCAGGGCAAGGTCTACGTTCCCGACCGGGCGCGCGCCGCCCTCGACCGCTTCTTCTCGCCGTCCAACCTGACCGCGTTGCGCGAGCTGGCGTTGCAAACCGTCGCCGACCGCACCGACTCGGACCTGCGCGAGCTGGGCGGCGAGCTGGGGGTGATCCGCCGCCGAGTGTTGGTCGCCATCGACGGCCACGAACAGACCGAGTACCTGGTGCGCATGGCTCGGCGCATCGCCGAGCGCCGGCAGGCGCCGTGGACGGTGGTCCACGTCGACACCGGACGCCGCGGTCGGACCGATCCCGAGTCCCTGCAGGCGGCCTTCCAATTGGCCCAACGCCTCGGCGGCACCACCGCCGTCCTGCGCGGCGCCGACGTGGTCGGCGAAATCCTGCGCTACGCCCAACGCCATGGGGTGTCGTCGATCGTCATCGGCCGAACCCGGGAACGGCCCTGGGCGAGGATGCTCGGGCGCACGGTGGCCCAGCGGCTGCTCGCCACCGGCGCGCGCTTCGACCTGACGATCATCAACACCCCCGGCTCCCGCGCCCGCTCGCGCCGCCACCTGGCAGACGCCGAGAAGCCCACCGAGTGGTGGCGGCCCTACCTAGAGGCCGGGGGCGTGGTCGCCCTGGCGGTGTTGCTGGCGGCGCTGCTCGAGGGGTTACTGCCGGTGGCGAGCCTGGCCCTGGTGTTCACCACCGCCGTCATCGTCGTGGGGGTCCGGTCGTCGACCCCGGTCGCCTTGTTCGCGGCGGTCCTGTCGTTCTTGGTCTACAACTTCTTTTTCACCGAACCCCGGTTGTCGTTGCACATCGCCGGGGCCCACGACGTCGCGGCGGTCTTCTCGTTCCTGCTCGCCGCCGTGGTCTGCGGCCAATTGGCGGCCCGCCAACACGCCCAGGTGCGGCTGCTCACCGCCGCCAACGAGATGGCCCGTGCCTTGGGGGAGCTCGGCGAGCGGCTGACCGCGGCGGCGGACGAAGACGCCGTCTTCCAGGTGGCCCAGGAAGCGCTGGGGACGGCCCTCGGTGGCGAGGTGCGGTTGTGGCGCCGGCTCGCGGACTCCGCCGCCCTCGTCCCCGTGCCTCCCGACGCACCGCCCCTGGCCCCCAACGACCTCGCCGCGGCCACCTGGGTGGCCGACCACGGTCAACCCGCGGGCCGTTTCACCGGCACCCTCGCCGGCTCGGCCTGGTGGTTCCTGCCGCTGCTCGTCGAAGGTCGCTGCCTGGGGGTCGTGGGCCTCCGCTGCGGGGAGGGAACCCGCGCCCCCGGCCCGGAACGGCGAGCGCTGGCCGCGGCGATGGTCCAGCAGGTGGCCTCGGCCGCGGAGCGCACGCGGTTGGCCGCCAGCCTCGAAGCGGCGCGGGTGGCCGGGGAAACCGAGCGCCTGCGCACGGCGCTGTTGTCCTCCGTTTCCCACGATCTGCGCTCGCCGCTGGCGGCGGTCATCGGCAGTGCCTCGAGTCTGTCGGCCTACGGCGACCGGATGTCCGCGGAGGAACGGAGCGAGTTGCTCGCGGGCATCCGCAGCGAGGGTGAACGGCTCGACCGCTACATCCAGAATCTGCTCGACATGACCCGCCTGGGTTCCGGCCCCATGAAGCTGGAACGGGACTGGGTGGACCTCGAGGACATCGTGAGCGCGGCGACCACGCGGCTCGCCAAGCTGTTTCCGGCCACCACGGTGATCACCGACCTCGGGCCCGAGCTGCCGCCCCTGTGGGTGCACCCGGCGCTCATCGAACAAGCCCTGTTCAATCTGCTCGAAAATGCCGCCAAGGTGTCGCCGCCGAACGAGCCCCTCGTGGTGCGGGCCCGGCGCTCCGGGGACCGGATGACGATCGAGGTCGTGGATCGCGGCCCCGGGATCCCCGACGAGGAACGCCGCCGGGTGTTCGACCTGTTCTACTCCGTCGCCCGCGGCGATCGCGGCTTGCCGCGCGGCACCGGGCTCGGCCTGACGATCGTCCGTGGCCTGATCGGCGCCCACGGCGGCAAGGTCGAGGCCCTCCCCGGAGACGGTGGCTGCGGTAGCGTTCTGCGCTTCACTCTCCCCCTACTCGAACCCCCGACCGCCGCCACCGCCGAGGACGACCGAACGTGACCCCACCCGTGGCGATTCCTCCCGCCCGCATTCTGGTGATCGACGACGAACCGCAGATCCGGCGGTTCCTCGATATCGCCCTGCGCGCCGAGGGGTACCAAGTCGCCCTGGCCGAGGGCGGGCGCGCCGGGCTCGAGTGGCTGGCCCTCCACGGCGCCGACCTGGTGGTGCTCGACCTCGGCTTACCTGACCTCGAAGGTCACGAGGTGCTTGCCGAGCTGCGCGCCTGGTCGACGGTGCCCGTGATCGTGCTTTCGGTGCGCGCGAGCGAGAGCGAGAAGGTCCGCGCGCTCGATGCCGGGGCCCACGACTACGTCACCAAGCCCTTCGGAATCCATGAGTGGATGGCGCGGGTGCGGGGCCTGCTGCGGCACCGCGGCAGCCCTCGGGAGGAGCCGCCGGTGGTCTCCGACGGGCGTCTCGAGATCGACCGGGCGCGCCGCCGGGTG
>JANRLG010000208.1:0-2328 GCA_033762835.1 Thermoanaerobaculia bacterium | reverse complement strand
GCTTCGGCGTGATCTTGACCGTGGCCATCACATAGGCGTCATCCTGGGTTTCCTTGATGTCGGACTGTGCCTGGAGCTTGCTGCGGAGATTGCTCGTGGTGGAGGCCGTGAAAGGACCGGAAACCGGAGCGGTGATGCCCTCCAGATCGGTGATGTAGGTCTTGAAGAACTGGAAGAGCCGGAAGTTATCAATGACCGGATTGCGGGTGGTGGTCACGCCGTTGATGTCGGTGACGGTGATGCCCTTGCCGACCTCGGCCGGATAATCCTCGGCAAAGAGGCGCAGGTTCACGTTCGTCGCGCTGTTGGGCAGCGCGGCATTGAGGGCACCCGTCGCGACCGTGAAGCTGGTGTTGTAGGCCTGGATCACGTCATAGACATCCAGGCGCTGGCTGATGCCGGCCTTGAGCGTGGTCGGCATGGCCAGCCGGCTCAGGTCGTAGGTCGCGTCAATGCGGCCGTTCCAGATCTGGCCCTTGGTGTGGCGGGGATCGAGGGCGTTGATCGAGAGCGTGGTGCCGTTGTAGCTGCCCAGATCGAGCACGCTGCGCGTGTCGGTGGTGGTGGTGGCGAGCTGGCGGATCTGGAAGCCGGTGGTGCCGTTCAGATCGTATTTCCAACTGGCGCCGCGCATCTCGGCCTGCACCGAGCGGAAATAGCCTTCCTCAACGGTGTTGTAGTCGTTGACGGACTTCGAATAGGCGCCAGAGGCGGTGAGCGTGAGGTCGCCCTTCTTCCACTCGGCGGAGGGGCTGATCAGGATCGTGCTGCCGGTCTTGCGCGAGTTGCTGGAATTGACGCGGACGATCGAGCTGGAGTTGCCCGTGGTCGTGACCTGGCTGACCTGCGTACGGTCGGTGCGGTTGGCGGGCGTGGCGGTGGAGTTCACCGAGGCGGCGTTGGTGTGGAACTGGAAGTCCTTGTTGAAGAACTGGGCGTCGTAGTTGCCATAGCTCGTGCGCAGGCGGAGGGTCAGATCCTCGGTGGCTTTGAAATCGAGGTTGACGACGGCGGAGTCGCGCCAGGTGGGCTTCGGGCCGTCGCGCAGGCGGAGCATGGTGTAGGTCGGCAGCTCGGTCTGGTTGTCGCTCGGGATGGTGTTCCACGCGAGGCTGTTCTCCAGGATCTTCTGCTGCATGAACGAGGCGGACTTGCTGACCGCGGCGACGACGCCGAGGCGGCCGTCCATGAAGGTGTCAATGAACTCAAGCGAGCCGTTGGGGAACACATGGCGGCGGGTGCCGTCGTCCCAGCCGCGCTCCTTGCCGAGCGAGAGGTGATACTCGTTCATCACCGCGCTGACGCTGTATTTGATCGAGCGGCCCTTCTGGCTGAAGGCGCTCTTGCCGACGGCGTTCACGTTGCCGCCGAGGCCGGGCGAGGCCATGTCGGCCGTGGGGGACTTGTTCACCTCGGTGGTTTCCACCGTGGCGAGGGAGACCTGCTCCATTTCGAGGGCGCGCAGGCGGGTCAGGTCGCTGGAGCCGGAGTTGGCGACCGGGTGGCCGTCGAAGGTGATGGTGGCATACTTCGGGGGCAGACCGCGGACGCGGACGTTGCGCACGTCGGCCTCGACGAAGTCCACGGTGATGCCGGGGAGCAGCTTCAGGAACTCGCCGAGGTTGCCCTCGGGCACGTCGCCGAAGGCGTCGGAGGCGATGACGGTCTTGACGTTGAGCGAGTGCTTCTGGTCCACGATGGCCTTGGCGTTGCCTTCGCGGGCGGAGGACACGACGAAGGTGTCGAGCTTGAGGACGCTGTCATACTGCGCGTTGGTGAGATTGAAATCCACCTTGGTGACCTGGCCGGCGGTGACCGTCGCGGTCTGCTCCAGGGTGTCGAGGCCGGTGTAGCTGGTCGCGATCTTCACTTCGCCGGCGGGGGCGATGAAGACATAGCGGCCGCCCGGGCCGGTGATCGCCACCTGGTCGGTGCCGAGGATGCGCACCTCGGCGTTTTCCAGGTATTGGCCGGTGCCCGCGTTGGCGACCTGGCCGGTGATGGTGCCCATGGCGGTGTCCTGGGCCTTGACCGCCGCGGGAGTGGCGAGGGCAATGATCGCAGCAACGGTGCTGAGCAAACGGCCGGTCAGACGGCCGTCGAGGGTGGCGGCTTGGCGCAGAGATGCGGCCAGGCGCTGCCAACGGGTGGTGTTGGTTTCCATAACTGGGGGGTTGGGTTTGATCAGGGGTGTAACGACATGCATCGGGCGCGTAATCGCCGTAGCGGGGTAGCCAGGCGCATCCGTCCCGAAACCTGTCGCTGAAGGCAAATGGCTGCCTCAAGTCGCCTTAACCCGTATGGGCCTCGGATTGATTGACTACCCTA
>JANRLG010000207.1:0-15485 GCA_033762835.1 Thermoanaerobaculia bacterium | reverse complement strand
GCCTGCTCGACGGCCTGCTCAAACACAATGCCTTCCCGGGCAGCCTGACCTGAATCGGACCGCACATGTACGACCACAAGACGATCGAGCCCAAGTGGCAGGACCGTTGGGCCAAGGCCCGGGCCGCCGAGGTGGACCTCGGCCGCGCCGCCGACAAGTACTACATGCTGATGATGTTCCCCTACCCGTCGGGGGACCGCCTGCACGTCGGCCATGGCCGCAACTACATCCTCGGCGACGCGCTCTACCGCTACCTGCGCCAACAAGGCCGCCGGGCGCTCAATCCCATGGGGTGGGACGCCTTTGGCCTGCCCGCGGAGAACGCCGCGATCAAACGCGGCGTGCATCCGCAGGATTGGACGCTGTCGAACATCGCGGTGATGAAGGAGCAGTTCAAGAAGTGGGGCATCCTCTACGACTGGTCGAAGGAAGTCACCAGTTGCCTGCCGGATTACTACCGGTGGAACCAGTGGATCTTCCTGCGCATGCTCGAGAGTGGCCACGCCTACAAGAAAAAGGCGCCGGTCAACTGGTGCCCGAGCTGCCAGACGGTGCTCGCCAACGAGCAGGTGGTGGACGGCGCCAGCGAGCGCTGCGGCACCATGGTCGAACAACGCGACCTCGAGCAGTGGTTCTACCGCATCACCGCCTTCGCCGAGCGACTGCTCGCCGGGCTCGACACGCTGACCGGCTGGCCCGAGAAGGTCAAGGTCATGCAGCGCAACTGGATCGGCCGGTCGGAAGGAGCGGAGATCGACTTCCGGCTGCCTGGGATCGGGGAGTCCATCACCGTCTTCACGACCCGGCCGGACACGATCCACGGCGCCACCTTCCTGGTGCTCGCGCCCGAGCATCCACTCGCCGCACGGCTGTTCGCCGAGCATCCCGATCGCGAGGCTCTCGCGGCCTGGGTCGAACAGGTCCGCTCGACGCCGCGCATCGAACGCGAGGGGGAGAACAGCCCGAAGGTGGGTAAGGACACCGGCGCCGTGGCGATCAACCCCGCGACCGGGGAAGAGATCCCGGTGTGGCTCGCCAACTACGTGCTGCCCGACTACGGCTCCGGCGCGATCATGGCGGTGCCCGCCCACGACACGCGGGACTTCCTCTTCGCACGCCAGGAGAACCTGCCGATCCGCGCCGTCTATCGCCGCGAGGACACGCCCGCCGACACCGCCGAGTGGACCGAGGCACTGATCGGCAACGGCACGGTGACCGGCGTCGATGCCCGTTTCGACGGCAGCCCCGAGGGCAAGCCGACGATCCGAGCTTTCATCGACTGGATGGCCGGAGAGGGCTGGGGGCGCGCCAAGGTCACCTACCGCCTGCGCGACTGGTTGATTTCCCGCCAGCGTTACTGGGGCACGCCGATCCCGATCGTCTACTGCGCGAGCTGCGGTTTGGTGCCGGTTCCGGACAGCGAACTGCCCGTGCGCTTGCCCTACGACGTCGAGTTCACCGGCCGCGAGGGCAACCCGCTGTCGCGCAATGCCGACTTCGTGAACACCGTGTGCCCGCGCTGCGGTGGCCCCGGCCGGCGCGAGACGGACACCATGGACACGTTCATGGATAGCTCCTGGTACTACCTGCGGTACCTGTCGCCCAAGGACGGCGCGCGCATTTTCGACCCCGAGCTGGCCGCGCGCTGGGCGCCGGTGGACCAGTACATCGGCGGCATCGAACACGCCATTCTGCACCTGCTCTACGCCCGCTTCCTTTGCCGCGTTCTCCACGATCAGGGCCTCGTGCCCTTCGAGGAGCCGTTCAAGAACCTGTTCAACCAGGGCATGATCACGCGCTTCTCGGAAGCCAGCGGGCGCATCGAGAAGATGTCGAAGTCCCGCGGCAATACCGTCTCGCCGGACGAGTTGATCGCCGAGATGGGCGCCGACACCGAACGCGTCTACACCCTGTTTCTGGGGCCGCCGGAAGACGAAGTCGAGTGGAGCGACGAGGCGGTGTCCGGTGCCTATCGCTTCTTGAACCGCCTGTGGCGGGCTTTCGAAGCGCTCGACAACGCTCCGGGCACCGGAGTCGCCGACGCCGAGCTCGAGCGCCAGCGCCACATCGCCATCAAGCGGGTCACGGCGGACCTCGACCGCTTCAAGTTCAACACCGCCGTGGCGGCGCTCATGGAGTTCCAGAACGCCATCACGCGCGCGCTCGAGGAAAAAAGCGCCTCGCGCCTGGTGGTGGGCGAGGCGATCGATACCCTGTGCCAGCTACTGCACCCGTTCGCGCCGCACATCACCGAGGAAATCTGGTCCCAGCGCGGCCACACCGAGAGCCTGCTCGAAACCGAGTGGCCGAAGTGGGACGAGGCCAAACTCGTGCGCGATCGTATCGAGGTGGTCGTCCAGGTCGACGGCAAGCTGCGGGATCGCTTCGAGATCGCCGCCGACGCGACCGAGACCGAAGCCAAGGCCGCGGCGCTGGCGAGTGACAACGTCGCGCGCCACCTCGAAGGCCGCGTGCTGGTCAAGGCCGTCTACGTCAAGGGCCGTCTGATCAACCTGGTGACCCGTCCGGCTTGAGAGAGGAGCCCTTCGTGAACACTCGCCTCCGTTTCGGCGCCCTGGCGCTCCTCTCGATCCTCACCGTGAGCTGCGGCTACGCTCTCGTGGGCCGGGCCACCAACCTGCCCGAGGACGTCAAGACCGTCTACCTGGCCCCGTTCGAGAACCGCACGCAGCGCAACGAGGTCGACCAGTTCGTCACCGAGGCGATCGCCGACGAGCTCGTCAAGCGCAAGCGGTTCACCGTCGGCCGCGAGGCGGCCACGGCGGACGCCGAGCTGGTCGGTGCCGTGACCGCTTTCGGCTTGACCCCCGTGACGTTCGGGACCGACGGCCGCGCCACCGAGTATGAAATCTCGATCGTCGCCCAGGTCACGCTTCGCCGCACCGGCGGCGCCCCGGACGCCGAAGTCCTGTGGAAGAACGACCGCTACGTCTTCCGCAAGACCTACCCTTTCGACGCCGCCGACGCCAGTCTCGACCGCGAAGAAGCCGCCATCCGCGAAGCCGCCGAGGAGTTCGCCAAGACGATGGTGAGCGACCTGCTGGAAGGGTTCTAGGAGCTCACGAGCTCGATCCGCACCCTGAGCCCCAGCACTCGCGCGGCGCGCTCGAGAGTCAGCAGCGTCAACGACGGCGAGTTCGGGTCGAGAAGCCGATCGAGGGCCGACCGGCTGGTGTTCATCCGACGCGCCATGTCGGCCTTCGAGAGCATTTGAGCGGCCATCTCCGCGGCGAGCTGGAAGGCGAGTACCCGCTTCGTCGCAACTCCCTCGGCGGCTTCGAGAAGTCCTTCTTCCGCGAGGAAGTCGTCGAAGTTCGAGCCCAGGTGTTTCGGGTTCATGGCTGGTCTCCTTGTCGAACCGCAGTGTACCATTGTTGGTACTCTGGCGAGAGCACCTCCCCTGCTACACTGCCGAGGCTCCCATGCGACTCGGTCTCCACCCTGAATCCGCCGCCGAAGGGCTGGCCCTGGCCTTGGGGTGGGTGCCGACGCCGTTCGCCGACACCCACTCGGCGCCCCTTCTGGCGCGGGCGGTGATGAGTGCGGTGCGCTTCGGGCTGTTCGAAGCTCTGGCGGCGGCGCCGGCCAAGGCGGAGGACGTGGCGGAGCGCTCGGGCACGCACCCGGGGGCCACGCGCGCCCTTTTGGGGGCGCTCGTGGGGGCCGGGTACCTGAAGGCGCGGGGCGCGAGCTTCGCTCTGACGCCCAGGACCCGCCGGTGGCTACTGGAAGCCAGTCCTTGTTCCCTCGTCGACAGCGTGCGTTTCCGGGAGCTCGAGTGGCAGTGGATGGGCCGGCTCGACGAGTTCGTCTGCACCGGTCGGGCCATCGATTTCCACGGCAGCCTCGACGCCGAGGGGTGGCGGCTGTATCAGCGCGGCATGCGGGCCTTCGCCCGCGTGGTGGCGGGGGAGGTGGCCCGGCGCACCCCGGTGCCGCGAGGAGCGCAGGATCTGCTCGATCTGGCCGGTGGCCATGGCGCCTTCGCCGCGGCACTGTGCCGGCGTCACCCGGCCCTGTCGGCCACGGTGCTCGATTTGCCCGCGGCGCTCGAACAAGCAGCCCCGCTGCACGCCGAGGAGCAGTTGGGCGAACGCCTCCGCCCGTGGCCCGCAGACGCTTTGAGCGCGGACCTGGGGAGCGACCGCTGGGACGTGATCCTCGTCTCCCAGCTCCTGCATCACCTGCCGGAGGCGGCCTGCCGCGCGCTCGTGGCGCGGGCCGCCCGAGCCCTGCGGCCCGGCGGCCTCTTGGTGCTGCAGGAGGTTGAACGCCCGCCGGACCCGGGGAGCGGCGGGGGCCTCTCCGCCCTCGGCCACCTGTACTTCGCCCTGACCAGCCACGCCGGTGCGTGGAGCTTCGCAGAGCTCGGGGCGTGGTCCGCCGCCGTCGGCCTCACCCCGCTTCGGCCGGTGCGTTTCCGACTGTTGCCCGGAGTGGGGCAGCAGTCGGCGCGACGGGGCTGACCGCGGTTTGGGGCCGCCCTCGCGGGTGGTTGCCGGAAACCCCCGAATCGAGTAAAAACGTCGGCGTCCGCGGTCGCAGGGACCTGCCGCCGCCCCCCCAGAAGGAGCCTTCATGACCCTCGCTTCGACCGATACCCATTCGGCCGCCATTCGCGGCCTTCACGAGCGTTTCGGGGACTGGATCGTGCTCGATCTCGAGGTCCGCCGGAACTTCCGCACCGACTACGGCAAAGTGGTCGAGCGCATTCCGGGCGCCGTGGCCCGGCCGCGGAACAGCCAGGACGTCGCCGACTTGGTTCGGTACTGCCGCGAGCACAAGCTACCCATCGTGGGACGCGGCCTGGGGCACACCCAGACCGGTCAGTCCACCACCGAGGGGGGCGTCGTGTTCGACACCTCGTCCATGAACCAGATCCACGAGGTCACCGACGAGTACGCCGTGGTCGGTCCCGGTGTCGTATGGCGGGATCTCGTGGCCCACGTCGTGCCCCTCGGCCTCGTACCGCCGACCTTGACCAACAACCTGTCCGTGACCGTGGGCGGCACCACCTCGGTGGCCGGCCTCGGGGTGGCGAGTTACAAGTACGGCACCCAGGGCGACAACGCCCTCGAACTCGAGGTGGTCACCGGCACCGGCGAGATCGTCGTCTGCTCGCGCGAAGAGAACCGCGACCTCTTCGATGTCGTCCGTTCGGGTCTCTCCCAGTTCGCCCTGATCACCCGCATCAAGACCCGCCTGCGCAAGTGCAAGTCTCGGGTACGCAAGTACTTCCTGGTCTATGACGACCTCGGTGCCCTGATGAAGGACGCCGCCAAGGTCATGGATCCCGCCCACGGCGTGTTCCACACCCTCGAGTCCTGGTGCTCGCCCTGTTTCCAGGGGGCCAAGAAGATCGGCGACGGTTTGAACATCGGTGAGGGCATGCAGACCTTCGCGGTGTGGCTCTACCCGCTGCACTTGACGATCGAGTACGAACCGGGTGAGGAACCCAACGATGCCGAGGTGCTCGCGGACCTGACGCCCTATCGCAACATGGGGACGACGGAGTTCAGCCAGTACGAGTTCTGTGATCGCATGGTGCCGGTATTCCAGCTCTGGGACCGCAGCGGCTACTCGAACATGGCCCATCCGTGGATGGAAACGGTGCTGCCCTGGGACATCGCCAAGGACTACATCGAAGGGGTGCTCGAGAACTTCCCGCCCCAGGCCCTGGGACCGGGCGGCCACATCCTGCTTTGGCCCTGCCGCGGCGATGTCTCCGACGTCCCGCTCTTCCGCCACCCGGGTGGTGATCTCGTCATGGGCTGGGGCATTCTTCCCGGCGTGCCCTTTGAGTTCCTCGACCGCGCGCTTACCCAGCTCGACATGGCCAGCGAGTTGTCGATCCACTACGGCGGGTATCGCTACCTCTCGGGCTACATCACCTTCGACACGGTGGAGAAGTGGGAAAAGCACTTCGGCCCCGAGTGGCCCCGCGTCGTCGCCGCAAAACGCAAGTACGACCCGGACGGGATCTTGAATCCCGGGTTCGTGGTCTACCCGGAGTAACGTTCCGAATGGAGCAGGGGCGGCCACGGGGGGCCGCCCCTACATCAGCCCTTCTCTTACCCCTTCCGCGCCCGCACGAACGCCGCGGCTACCTTGCCGTCGATCTCCCCCAGGCGCGGCAGGAGCGAAGCGAGCTCGCTGCCTTCCAAGAAGGCGCGAGCGTCTTCCGAACGGTAAACCCGGGTCGGTTCGACCTCGATCTCGCCGAAGCCCACCTCCGCGAGCAGCCGCCGATAGTCCTCGATCCGCAAGGCCCCGGCGACGCAGCCCACCCACATCTCGACGCTCCGCTTCAGGTCCGCCGGGACCTCGCCCAGAAATACCACGTCCGAGATCGCCAACCGGCCGCCGGGCTTGAGCACCCGGTGGGCCTCGGCGAGGGCCTTCTTCTTGTCGGCGGTGAGGTTGATTACGCAGTTCGAGATCACCACGTCCACGGTGTCCGTGGGCAGGGGGATGTTCTCGATCTCGCCGCGCAGGAACTCGACGTTCTGGGCGCCGGCCTGCCGCTGATTGGCGCGCGCGAGAGCGAGCATCTCGTCACTCTGGTCGAGCCCGTAGGCCTTGCCCGTGGGGCCGACCCGGCGGGCCGACAGCAGCACGTCGATGCCGCCGCCGGAGCCGAGGTCGAGCACCACCTCACCTTCGGCCAGCGTGGCCAGGGCGGTTGGGTTGCCGCAGCCGAGGGAAGCGAGCAGGGCCTCCTTGGGCAAGCCGGTGGTTTCGAGCTCGGAGTAGAGGTCACTGGTGATCGGGTCCGGTCCGCAGCTCGCGTCCCCGCAGCCGCAGTTGGCCTGGCGGCCCTCGGCGGCGGCCCGGGCGGCGGCGTCGTAACGTTGGCGCACGGCAGCGCGCACGGTGTCGACATCGACGGTCGGGGCCGCGGCCGGGGCCTCGTCGGCGGGCGTGCAGCAGGTGGGGCCGCAGCAGGTCTTGGTGTCTTCGAGGGTGGCGCTGATCGTCATGGTCTGTCTCCTTTGGTTGGTATCGGCAACTATCTGCCGGAGGTCGGGGTTCATGGGTTCCAGTTCAGCGTTTCAGGGGGATCAGCAGGCGCAGGAGGTACCACAGTCGACCCGTGCGTTGGCGGCCCGGGCGAGGCGGCCCAAGAGCAACACCATGGCGCGCCGGACTTCGGGTTCGAAGTCCGACACCAGGCGCTTTTCTTCTTCGAGCAGCTCGGTTTCAATGCGCTCGTAAAGCCCGCGGCCGGACGCGGTGGCCGAGATCGCGAGCGCCCGGCCGTCCGTCGGGTGGGGGGCGCGGGTGGCGTAACCCTTCCGCTCGAGCCCATCCACCACGCGGCTGGCCGTGGATTTGTCCAAGTACAACGCCGCCGCCAACTCGTTCAACGACGACGGCCCGCGCCGGATCATCTCTTCCAGCGCATAACACTGGGTCACCGAGATGTCGTGGCAACAGATCCGGTCGCGATCCCGAAACTGCACCACCCGAACGAGGTCCGAAAGAGCCCTGTGCAGCTCCGTGGCGTCGCGGTCGAGGGTCGGGTCGGCGGCGGTCATAGTTGGCATGTGCAACTATCTGTCGAGTGAGGTGGAGTTGTCAAGCCCCCTGGGCGACTTCTTCCGGCGATTCGTCGGAGATCGTCTTCCTGGCTATACTCTTCGAGCCATGGCGAATCCCGTCATTTCTCGTGCCGAGCTCAAGCGCCGGATCGACCTCCTGCCCGAGCACAACCTCGCAGCGGTCGATCAGTTCCTCCAGTCGGTCGAAGGGTTGCGCTCCGTGTTCCGCTCTCTGCAGGAGCGACCCCAACGAACCGAGCCGGGAGTCGATCAAGCCTTCCAGAGGCTAGAGTCCTGGGCACGCACGGCTCCTTCTGTCGTCAAACCTCCCTCGGTTCGGTTTCGGACCGAGGACGACTGGCGAGCTTGGGTCACTTCGTTTCACAGGGTCGCCGTAGACGACTCATTCGAACGCGGCGACCAAGGCACCTTCGAGGAGCGCGAGTCTTTCGAATGACGGTCCTGCTCGACACGAACCTGTGCATCGAGCTGATCCGAGGGAATGAGGCGGTACAGCGCAGGCTGGCCGAATGTTCGGCGGAAGAGGTCGTATTGTCGGCGGTGGTCGTGGCGGAGCTGGTCTATGGTGCCGCTCGTTCTCGCCGCCTCATCGAAAATCTCGAAACGACCCTTGCCTTCGTATCCCCGTTCGAGTGTTGGCCGTTCGATAACCCGGCAGCCATCGCCTACGGACAGATTCGTGTCGCCCTGGAGCGCAAGGGAGCGACGATCGGTCCTCACGACTTACTGATCGCAGCGACGGCACTCAGTCGTGGCGCCGCCGTTGCTACGCGAAACCGCCGAGAGTTCGAACGGATCGACGGACTCGTCGTCGAAGTTTGGTAGCTCCGCCCGTGCCGTCCCACCGCGTCGAGGAAAAAATCCGTGAAGCCCCGGACCGCCCGGGGATCTACGTCTTTCGGGATGGACGGGGTAAGCCGCTGTATGTCGGCAAGGCGATCTCGTTGCGCAAGCGGGCGGCTTCCTACCTGTCGCGGGACCACGAGCCGCGGTTGGAGCTCATGCTCCACGAGGCCATGGACTTCGATTGGCTGGTGACGGACACCGCTTCGGAAGCGTTGCTGCTCGAAAACAACTGGATCAAGACCCACCGGCCGCGCTACAACATCCTGCTGCGGGACGACAAAACCTACCCCTACCTGAAGCTCACCGCGGACCCGTGGCCGCGCCTCGCCTTCACCCGCCGGATTCGCAACGACGGCGCCAAGTACTTCGGGCCGTTCATCCCGGGGGGCCGGGCTCGGAAGGCGATCAAGCTCGTCCAGAAGCTCTTCCAGGTCCGAGTCTGCAAGATTGAGATCGACGGCCGGCTGCCGCGGCCGTGTCTCTACCACCACATGCACCGCTGCCTCGGCCCCTGCGTCGCCGGTTTGACCACCGAGGCGGCCTACGCCGAGGCTGTGGCCGAGGCGGCACTCTTTCTCGACGGCCGCACGGACCGGCTGGCGAAGCGTCTCAAGGAACGGATGGGAGAAGCCTCCGAGGCTCTCGAGTTCGAAGAAGCGGCTCGTCTGCGGGACTTGATCGTGGAGGTCGAGGGCCTGACCGAGCGACGCAAGCTCTCGTCCGTCGAAGGGGAGGACGTCGATGTTTTCGGCGTCTTCCAAGGCGCCGGCAACGCCGCCATCGCGATCCTCGTCATGCGCGGGGGCCAGGTGCTCGATCGCCGGGAGCTGTTCTGGGAAGGCGTCGGGGACGTGACGGACGAGGCGCTGCTATCCGCCGTGGTGCCCCAGGTCTACGACCGCACCACCTTCATTCCCAAGGAGATCCACCTTTCGGCCCCGATCGAAGGCGAAGAGCCGCTGGTCGAGTGGCTGTCGGAGCGCAAGGGAGAACGCGTCTACCTGCGACTGCCCTCCCGCGGGCCGAAGGCCGATCGGGTCGAGCTCGCCAAACACAATGCCGAAACCGCCTGGCGGCGGCGCTTCCGGCTCGGTGGCGCGTTTTCGCCCGGGGCCGACAGCTTGCGCCGCCACCTCGACTTGATCGACCCGCCGCGACGCATCGAGGGTTTCGACATCTCGACTTTCCAGGGCGGCGAAACCGTGGCGTCGATGGTGGTGTGGGAAGAGGGCAAGATGAAGAAGGGCGACTACCGCAGCTTCAACATCAAAGACCTGCCGAACGCCCAGGCCGACGACTTCTATTCGATGCACCAAGCCGTGTTCCGCCGCTACCAGCGCCAACTCGAGGAGACCGGCGAGCTGCCGGACCTGATTCTCATCGACGGCGGGCGCGGCCAGTTGAACGCGGCGCTCCAGGCCCTCGCCGAACTGGGTGTCGAAGACGTGCCGATCGTCGGCTTGGCGAAGCGCGAAGAAGAGATCTACCGCCCCGAGTTTCCCGAGCCGCTGCGACTCAAACGCGACGACGCGGGTCTTCAACTACTCCAGCAAGTCCGCGACGAAGCCCACCGCTTCGCCGTCGATCGCCACCGCCGCCGGCGCAGGGCCCGCACGCTGGTCTCGAAACTCGACCAACTTGCCGGCATCGGCCCCACCCGCCGCCGGATGCTCCTCACCCGCTTCGGCAGCCTCGACGGCGTGCGCAACGCGAATCTCCAGGAGCTGCAAGCCGCCCTCGGGCCGGCCACCGGGGCGCGGGTGTGGGAGGCGTTGCGCGCGGGGGAATCAGCTCCCGAGCCTTCGTCGGAACCTCGTGACGCTTAGGCCCCGATGACCCGAGCGATGCCGGGCTTCGTAGACCGAAGAGCCAAGAGAAGGTCGGGAAGAAGCAGTCTGAGGTCGGCGAGCCGGTTGGTCCGCGCTCGGAGGACGAGTACGGAGATGGGATAGGCCACGAGGTTTTGCTGAAAGGACAGGTTTTCGATCGACGGTCAGGAAGACATCGAATTCACGCGCCGCCAGTGTCAACAGCTCGCCGTTCTTGATGGTTTGCCAGCCCATCTGGCGGGCAGTCTTGACGTCGTGGCCGACGATATCCCGCGACAGCCGCCAGTCGACACACTCGTCGATCAGGATTCTCACGAGGCTTTGGCCACCAGCGAGTCCTTGGCGTCCTCGAGAAACGTGATCACCTGTTCCCGTTTGACCGAGGGGAAACCCTCGAGGAAGTCGTCGAGCGACTCGCCGGCTTCGAGGTAGTCGAGCAGGGTCTGCACCGGCACTCGGGTACCCGCGAAGACGGGCGTGCCTCCCATCACTTCCAGGCTGCTGGACAAGCTCGACGGGCGTCTCATGGCAACAGGCTAACGCCGTTCGCGCAGCGGAGCAACCTTGGGCCGCCAACCGCCTTGCCACCCCCTGCCGTTCGGGAGACAATGTCGCGTCTTTGCCGGGGGGCCTGGGCGGAGCCCACCAAATTTATGAGCAAACCCACGAACGTCATTTTGGGCGCCGGTCTGTCCGGCTTGACCGCGGCCTACACGCTCCAGCAGGCGGGGGAGCGGGGCTGGCGGATTTTCGAACGGGAAGCGCGGGTGGGCGGGCTCGCGCGCTCACAGGCGGTCGAAGGTTACCTCTTCGACTACGGTCCCCACATCCTGTTCACGATCGATGCGGAGATGGAAGCGCTGATCCGCGATTGCCTGGGGGACAACTTCCACGCCCAGGAGCGCGAGGCGTGGATTTACCACCACGGCCCCGGGATCTACACCCGTTTTCCCTTTCAGGCGCACTTGTTCGGGCTGCCGACTCCGGTCGTCAAGGACTGCGTCGTCGGCCTCGTGCGCGCGGTCGAGGCTCAAGCCCGCGGGGAGTTCGCGCCCAAGAACTATGAAGAGTGGATGCGGGGATTCTTCGGCCAAGGCATCGCCGAACACCTGATGATCCCGTACGCCAAGAAGATCTGGAAGGTCGAGCCGTCGACCATGGACTTCAACTGGATCGGCCGCCGGGTGCCGACGCCGGACGTCGAGCGCATCGTGGCCGGTGCGTTGACCGACGATGTCGAGCAGGTGGGGGCCACGGCGCACTTCTGGTACCCCAAGCGGGGCGGCATCGAACCGTTGCCGGAGAACCTCGGCAAACGGGTCGAAGGCGTCGAGCTGGGCAAGAAGATGTTGCGGGTCGAGTTGCCCGCGCGCCGCTTGATCTTCGAGGATGGCGAGGTCGTCGACTTTGACGAGCTGATCTACACCCTGCCGCTGCCGCTGGTGCCGAAGTACTTCACGGGCGTGCCCGAGGAAGTCCTGGCGGCTTGCCGCGGGCTGCGTTACCAGGGCATCTACTGCATCAATCTCGGCATCGACCGCGAACGCATCTCGGACAAACACTGGGTCTACTTCTACGAGGATCCGTTCCCGTTCCACCGCCTGTCGTTCCCCGGCAACTTCAGCCCGGGCACGGTGCCGCCGGGAAAGAGTTCGATTTCGACCGAGGTGGCATTTTCCGAGGAGATGCCGCTCGACGAAGAGACGGCCATCGAGCAGACGATCGCCGCTTTGCGCCTGGCCGGAATCCTGCGGCCGGACGACCGTATCGAGCTCGTGCACACCGAGCGAATCTACCCGGCCTACGTGATCTACGACCTCGACCACGGCCGCCACGTCGAGACCATCCGCGGCTGGCTGGAAAGTCAGAGGATTTGGACCGCCGGGCGCTTCGGCGAGTGGCAGTACCACAACATGGATCACTCGATGCGCAGCGGCAAGAAGGCCGCGGACGCCATCCTCGCCGCGCGGGAGACGGTGGAGTGACGGCGGGGGATCTCGACGTCACCGTCCTCGTGCCGGTCAAGGACGAGGTGGATTCGGTCGCGGAGCTGTGCCGGCGCGTGTCCGGCGTCTTGGAAGCGGCCGGCCGAAGCTTCGAGCTGCTGTTCGTCGACGACGGCTCGCGCGACGGTACTCCCGAGAAGATCAAGCAAGTTCGCGAAGCCGACCCTCGGGTCAAACTCGTGCGCCTGCGCCGCAACTTCGGCAAGGCGGCGGCCCTCTCGGCGGGCTTCGATCACTGCCGTGGGCGCATCGTGATCACCATGGACGGCGACCTCCAGGACGTTCCGGAGGAGATCCCGCGGTTCCTGGCGGCTCTCGACGCCGGACCGTACGATCTGGTGTCGGGCTGGAAGCGCAAGCGCCACGACCCGATCGGCAAACGTTGGCCCTCGAAGCTCTTCAACTGGGTCACCCGCCACGTGGCCAGCGTGCCGCTCCACGACTTCAACTGTGGCTTCAAGGCCTACCGCCGCGAGGTAGTGGATGAAGTCGCTGTCTACGGTGAGCTTCACCGCTACATTCCGGTGCTCGCCAGCCGCCGGGGCTTCACGGTGGGGGAGATCGAGGTCGAACACGCCCCGCGCCGCCACGGCGTGTCGAAGTACGGCTGGGACCGGCTCTACAAGGGTCTGCTCGACCTGATCACGGTGCTCTTCATTACCCGCTACACCCGCCGCCCGCTGCACCTGTTCGGCGCCGTGGGCCTCGGGTTCCTGGGCGCGGGCCTGGGCATCAACGCTTACCTGGCGGTGCGCTGGTGGTTCGGGGAGTACTTGTCGAACCGCCCGCTGCTGCTGCTCGGCGTGCTCCTGATGCTGGTCGGCATTCAGGTGCTGACTACGGGGTTGTTGGGGGAAATGCTGACGTTCAAGACGTTCCAGCGCAAGGACAGCTACTCGGTGCGGGAGTTCTTGGGCTAGCTAGCGGGCTCCGAAGAGGGGCAGGCACGGGGGCCTGCCCCTACGGAAGATCAGTTGGAGACGCTAGGAAGTCGGGTGTTTCCTCGTCCCGCAGGGACGTTTGAATGTAGCGAGCGAATTCATTCGCTCGCGAACGCCGGGGATGCCGCTCCGGGTCTACCGTATCGGCCCCCTGTGGCCGCCCTCTTCGTCTCACCCGAGGTGATCCCACCCGCCCGTGGGCCACGGCCTTCGCTCACCCTCACGGCTCACCACACGCAGCTCGTCTCCTGCGATCAGCCGGCCCAGCGGCCGGGCGCCGAAGTGCTCCGGTGGTGAGAGACCCGCCGGCAGGCAAAACAGCAAGACGTAGTCCTCGCCGCCCTCGAAGGCGAGCTCGACCGGGTCGGCGCCCAGGGCCTGGGCGAGGGAGCTGAACCCCGGCGAACTCGGCAACTCGGCTTCGTCGATCTCGGCGCCGCAGCCGGACCGGGCGGCGAGGCGGGGCAGGTCGCGGGCGAGGCCGTCCGAAAGGTCCATCACGGCAGCGCGGCCGGTTTCACGGAGCCAGCTGCCGAGCTCGAGTTGGGGTGTCGGCGCGAGATGCCGTCGGACGGCGGCACGGGCGGCCGCGGCGAGGTCCGGCGTAGCGCGCAGGCTGGCCGGCAGCACCACGTGATCCCCCGCGAGGTGAGCACCCTCCGCTAGCACCAGCCGGCCGGCCCCGGATTCGCCGAGGCTACCGCCGACCCACAGGGCATCCCCCGGGCGACCGCCGGAGCGGCTCGCGAAGGGGCCGGCCGCGGGCACGGTGCCGAAGAGCGTCGCGGTACCGTGGAGCACTGGGCCCCGGGCGAGGTCACCCCCCGCGAGGGTGACTCCGGCGGTCTGACAGGCGTCCAGGAAGGCATCGAGAAACCGCCGGGGCGAGCTCCCTTCGGGAGTCACCAAGGCGAGCAGCGCGTGGCTCGGAGTGGCGCCGGCGGCGGCCAAGTCCGAGAGGTTCACGGCCAGCAGGCGGCGCGCCACCACCGGCGCGTCGAGCTCGGTGGGGAAGTGGACCCCAGCGATCTGGGCGTCCGTCGTGACCACCCAATCCCGACCGGGGGGCAGCACCAAGTGGGCGGTGTCGTCGCCCAGCAGCGCGGTTCCCGGCCGCCGACGGAAGGCCGCCAGCACCTGGTCCTCAGGTGACGCGGGCACGGGCGCGGGTCTTCTTTGCCGCAGCGGGGGGGGCCGCCAGGGCGAGGGGCAGGACGCCGTCCATGTGTTCGACCAGCTGAAACTCGAGCCCCGCCTTGAGAGCCTCGGGGATCTCGAGCAAATCCCGCTCGTTGAGCCGCGGCAGCAGCACCCGGGCGATGCCCGCGCCGCGGGCGGCGAGGACTTTTTCTTTGAGACCGCCGATCGGCAGGACGTCGCCGCGCAGCGTGAGCTCGCCGGTCATGGCGACCCGGCGCGACACCGGGCGCCCCGACAGGACCGACAGAATGGCGGTGGCGATGGTGATACCGGCAGAGGGGCCGTCCTTGGGAATCGAGCCCGCGGGGACGTGGACGTGGAGATCGTTCTTGGCGAAGAACTCCGGCGCGTGGCCATACTCCCCGGCGCGCGAGCGGGCGAAGGTGAGGGCCGCCTGGGCGGATTCCTTCATGACGTCGCCGAGCTGCCCGGTGAGCAGCAGCTTGCCCGATCCCGGAACCGCCAGGACTTCGATGAACATCAGGTCGCCGCCCGCTTCGGTCCAGGCGAGGCCGGTGGCAACTCCGATGCGATCACGCACCAGGAGCTCCTCGCTGAAATGCTTCGCCGGCCCCAGGAACGCGGTCACTTGGGCTTCGTCCACCTCGACCGTCGGCAGGGTGCTGCCTTCCGGGGCGCGCGCTACCCCCACGGCGACCTTGCGCGCCACGGCCGCGATCTCCCGTTCGAGGTTACGCAGCCCGGCTTCCTTGGTGTAGCTGCGGATCAGCGCGAGCAGGCCCGAGTCGGCGAACTGGAGGTGGTGTTCGGCCAGCCCGTTTTCGGCGAGCTGCTTAGGGATCAGGTGAGAGCGCGCGATCACCACCTTGTCCTCGGTGGTGTAGCCCGAAAGCCGCAGCACCTCCATGCGGTCCCGGAAGGCCGGTTGGATGGGCTCGAGCAGGTTCGCGGTGGCAATGAACAGCACCTTCGACAAGTCGTACTCGAGGCCCAGGTAGTGGTCCCGAAAGGTCGAGTTCTGCTCCGGGTCGAGCACCTCGAGAAGCGCCGAGGACGGATCGCCGCGGTAGTCGGAGCCGAGTTTGTCGATCTCGTCGAGCATGAACACGGGGTTCGAGG
>JANRLG010000206.1:0-9802 GCA_033762835.1 Thermoanaerobaculia bacterium | reverse complement strand
CGGGAAAACAAACCTCAACCTACTAACGGTTCGTTCACCCCGGCGACATCCCGTTATTGTGATGCGGAACCCCATTCGGCCGGCCCGACCGGGGCCGGCCGACGTTCACTTCTTCCCCGCCAGCCGCTCGATCAAATCCACCACGCGGTTCGAGTAGCCCCACTCGTTGTCGTACCAGGCGACCACGCGAGCGTAGCCGTCGCCGCGGGCGTCGGTCGAGAGGGCGTCGAAGACCGAAGAATGGGGGTTGCCGATGATGTCGGAAGACACGAGCGGGGCCTCGCTGTACTCGACGATGTTGCGCAAGGGGCCCTCCGCGGCGGTGCGCACGGCAGCGTTGATTTCGTCCCGCGTGGCGGGTTTCGCCAGACGGCAGACGAAGTCGACGATCGAGCCGTCGGGCACCGGGACACGGATGGCGAGGCCGTCGAGTTTGCCCTTGAGCGCCGGCAGCACCTTGCCCACAGCCTTGGCGGCGCCGGTGGTCGTGGGGATGATGTTCTCGGCAGCGGCCCGGCTGCGGCGCAGGTCCTTGTGCGGGACGTCGGCCAGGCGCTGGTCGTTGGTGTAGGCGTGCACGGTCGTCAACAGGCCTTCTTCGATGCCGAAGCTCTCGTGGAGGATCTTGGCAATGGGTGCCAGGCAGTTGGTGGTGCAGGAGGCGTTCGAGACGATGCGGGCGGCCGGGGTCAGGACTTCGTCGTTGACCCCGAGGACGACGATGGCGTCGACCTCGTCTTTCGGCGGTACGGTGAGGATTACCCGCGGTGCTCCACCATCGAGATGTTTGGCAAGAGCCTCGCGGGTCAGGAACACGCCGGTCGACTCGACCACCACGTCGACTTGGTGGGCGCCCCAGGGAATCGCCGCCGGATCCTTCTCCGCCGTCATGGTGATCTGGCGGCCGTCGACGTACAGGAAGTCCGCGTCGGCCGTGACCTCACCTTCGTAGGGTCCCATGACGGTGTCGTACTTCAAGAGGTAGGCGAGCTGTTCGTTGTCGAAGAGGTCGTTGATCAGGACGACTTCGCTGTCGCCGCGTTCGGCGCAGATGCGGAAGACGCTCCGGCCGATGCGCCCGAAACCGTTGATGCCGACGCGAATCACGACGCCACCTCCTGGCGATCGAAGGCCCGGAACCGTTCGATCAAGTCCACCACCCGATGGGCGTAGCCCCAGCCGTTGTCGAACCAAGTCAGAGTTTTCGACATGTGGTCGCCGAGCGTCATCGTGGCCAGGGCATCGAAGGTGCCCGAGTGGGTGCTCCGAATGATGTCGGAAGAGACGATCGGCTGGTCTTCGTAGGCCAAGATGCCGCCGTAACGTGAGCCGACGGCCGTCCGCACCACCTCGTTGATCGCGTCCTCGGTGACCGGGTCGCGGTGCCAACAAACGAGATCGACGACCGAGCCGTTCGCGACCGGCACATTGATCGACTTGGCGGCGATTTTGCCGCGGAGCTCGGGCAAGAGGTCTTGCAGCACTTCGTCGGCGTTGGTTTCCTGGGGAATGATGTTCTCGGCCGCGGCCCGCCCACGGCGTGGGTCCGCCGAGGGCACGTCGGCCAGGCGCTGCTGGTTCGAGTAAGCGTGCACGGTGGTCACGAAGGCGCGTTCGATGCCGAAAGCGCGCTCGAGGATCGCGAGTACCGGCGCCGCCGCATGGGCCGTGCAGCTGGCGTTCGAGACGATGCGGTGCGCAGGCTGGAGAGCAGTGTCGTTGACGCCCGTGACGAGGGTCAAGTCCGGCGGATCCTGGGGCGGCGCGCAGAGGATCACCCGTTTCGCCCCGGCCGTCAGATGCGCTTCGTACTCTGCCCGCGTGCGCGACTTGCTGGTGGCTTCGATGACGACATCGACGCCGAGCGCTGCCCAATCGACCGTGCCCGGAGCGCCGCCCGGTAGGATCGGAATGCGCCGGCCGTCGGCGAACAGGAAACCGTCCTTCGTCGAGACCGGTCCGGGGAACCGGCCGTGAATGGTGTCGAACTCGAGCAGATACTCGAGGGCGTTCGGATCCGCCACGTCATTGATCGCCACGATCTCGAGATCGTCCCGCCGATACAGAATGCGAAACAGATTGCGCCCGATCCGGCCGAAGCCCTCGAGTGCCACGCGATACGGAGTCATGCCTGGTACCTCATGACTACAGGCTAGCATGGGCGGCCGTAGGCCCAGCCCACCGAGGTTCCGCGGTAAGCTTCCGGCCTGGCTCCAGACAGAGCTGCCCCGAGCCCGCGGCTCCGCCGCATTTGATCTCAGACCCCGCGGCTCCGCCGCGCATTCGACGAGGAGCGTTTCCGTGAAACTACCTTCGCTCATGAAGATCCCCTCGCTCATCCTGCAACGGCTGTACACCGTCGGTTCGCTCAAGAATCTCGCGGGCGGCGGTATTGGGTTCGAGATCAAGAACCGGCTTTCGGACGCCAACCTGACGCGGGTCAAGGCGATCAAGATCGGTGACCGCGAGCTCGATCTCGGCAAGGTCCGGCTCGAGTGGCACGAGGGCGGCTTGGCGGCCAACGACATCACCCCCGAGAAGCCCCTGGCCTTCGCCCTCGGCGCGATCATCAGGATCCGTACCCATGACGTCGAGCGGCTGCCGGACGGCCACCACGAGATGGCCCTCGAGTTCGAGGCGACGCCCTTCGGCAAGCTCACCTTCAAGGTGCGCGACGCCATCGCCGACGAGTCGGTCAAGCGCACCGTGGTGCCCTACGACAAAGAGAAGAACTACGACGACGAGCTGATCCAGGCGCGCCAGAAGTTCATCGAGGAGTACACCGGCGTCAAACCCCACCACATCGCCCACTACTCCTTCGATCCCCACATCACCCAGGGCAACGTCGAGAACTTCACCGGCGTCGCCCAAGTGCCGATCGGCTTCGCCGGACCGCTGACCGTCAACGGCGAGCACGCCAAGGGCGACTTCATCATTCCGCTGGCTACGACCGAGGGCACGCTGGTCGCCTCCTACAACCGCGGCATGAAGGTGCTGAATCTCTCGGGCGGCGTCAAATGCACCGTGCAGGACGACTGCATGCAACGCGCGCCGGTGTTCATCTTCGACTCCGCCCGCGAAGCGCGGGACTTCCGCAATTGGGTCAACGACAACCTCGACCACATCCGCGACGCCGCCGAGGCCACGTCCTCGGTCGCCAAGCTGATCTACATCGACCCGTACCTGGCCTCGAAGTTCTGCTACCTGCGCTTCAACTACTCGACGGGGGACGCGGCGGGCCAGAACATGGTCGGCCGCGCCACCTTCGCGGCGTGCTCGTGGATCCTCGAAAACAACTCGACGATCCAGCGCTTCTTCCTCGAGTCGAACCTCGCGACGGACAAAAAAGCCAGCCAGGTCAACATCATGCACACGCGCGGCAAACGCGTGACGGCGGAATGCACCATCCCCCGGGATGTGCTCGTGCAGCACATGCGGGTCGAGCCCGAAAGCCTGTTCTTCCACGCCGGGGTGGCCAACGTCGGCTCGATCCTCTCGGGCGCCAACAACAACGGCCTGCATTCGCCGAACGGCATCACGGCGATGTTCATCGCCACCGGCCAGGACGTCGCCAACGTCGCCGAGTCCTCCGCGGGCATCGTCTACACGGACCTCGCCCCGGACGGCAGCCTGTATCTGTCGATCACGATTCCGTCGCTGATCGTGGCCACCCACGGCGGCGGCACGGGTTTGCCGACCCAGCGGGAGTGCCTCGACATCCTGGGCTGTACCGGGCGCGGCAAGGTCCACAAGTTCGCCGAAATCGTGGCCGGCGTGGTGCTCGCGGGCGAGATCTCCCTGGCCTCGGCCATCTCGTCCCTCGACTGGGTCTCGTCCCACGAGAAGTACGGCCGGAACCGCTGAGGCCAAAACCGCTGAGGAAGGAATCGAACTTGGTCGAGCCCGCCGTCGTGGCTTCGGAACCGAGCCCCGCCGAGCCCGCCTTCGAGCTCATGGTCGAGCGGCGGCCAGAGGGGCTCGTCCGGCGCAGCTTGACGACGAACCGCCACTTTCTGGGCTTGCTCGGCGGCGGGCTCGTGGCCCTCGTGCGGGACGCCCCGAGGGAGCGGCGCAAGGGGCTCAAGTTCCGCCTCGCACAGCTCTTCGCGGCGTGCTTCCGGCCCTGGATCCGCAAGGATCTGCGCGTTCTCCCCTTCCCCGTCCAGCTACGCCGCCGCCTCGAGATCCTCGGGCCGACGTACATCAAGCTCGGCCAGGTGCTCTCGCTCCGCGAAGACATGTTGCCGCGGGCGGTCACGGAGGAGCTCAAGAACCTCTTCGATCGTCTACCGGTGGTGCCCTTCGAGCGGTGGCTCGGGATCGTGGAGGAGACTCTCGGACGGCCGCCCATGGCCGTGTTCCAGGAGATCGACCGCAATCCCTTGGGCTCGGCCTCGATCGCCCAGATTCACCGCGCCGTCACCCACGACGGCGAAGACGTGGTGCTGAAGGTGGTCAAACCGGGCATCCGCGAGACCCTGACGCGCGACGCCACGCTGCTCAAGATCCTCGGCTTCTTCCTCCAGTGGATCTTTCCGCGCCTGCAACCGAAACGCATGATCGCGGAGTTCGTGGACTACACCCTGCGGGAAGTGGACCTGCGCCGCGAGGGCGACAACGCCGAGACCTTCGCGGCCAACTTCAAGGACCAGCCGGACATCGTTTTTCCCAAGATCTACCGCGCCTACTCGGGTGAAAACGTCTTGTGCATGGAGCTGTTCCGGGGCCACAAGCCGAGCGCGCCGGAGGTCCAGTCGCTGCCCGAGGCGGACCGCGATCGGCTGGTCGATTTGGGTTCCGCGGCGATCATCCGGATGCTCTACAAGGACGGCTTCTTCCACGCCGACCTCCATCCCGGCAATCTCATGGTCCTGCCTGGGCCGCAGGCCGGGTTCATCGACCTCGGCATGGTGGGGCGCTTCAACGACGAGCTGCGCCGTGCTCTGCTCTACTACTTCTTCTCCCTCGTGACGGGCGACGCCGAGAGCGCGGCGCGGTACCTGGCGGCGGTGGCACAACCGATGCCCGGGGCGGACGTCATGGGTTTCCGCCGCGAGGTCGAGGAGGTCTGTCGGCGCTGGCAGCGGGCGGCCAACTTCCAGGAGTTTTCGTTGGCGCAGCTGATCATGGCCTCGGTGGCCCAGGGCGTCCACTTCCGGATGTACTTCCCGGTCGAGACGGTGCTCATGGTCAAGGCCATCGTGACCTTCGAGGGCGTCGGGCAGATCCTCAAACCCGGCTTCGATGTAGCCGCCACGTCGAAGGCCCACATCCACAAGATCTTCCTCCAGCAGTTCAGCCCTCTGCGATTCGCCAAGGAAGGTCTGAAGAGCGCGCCGGACCTGATCGACGCCCTGGTCAAGGCACCGTCGCTGGTCACCGAGGGCCTGCGCCTGCTCGAGTCCGTCACCCGGCAACCCGCCCCCAGCCCCTTCCACGGTATCCGCGGCACTATCTTCGGCGGCTTTTGCATCGTCGCCGGGGCCATCCTCGCCGCTGCCGGCGCGGCCTGGTACTGGGCCGTGGCGCTCTTCGCCTTCGGGTTGATCGTGGCGTTCAGTCGGGGGCGGTAGGCTGGGAGCCGAGCCGCTCTCGCCCCGATGGAAGGTTCGCAACGTGACCGACCTCACCCAGGAAGCGGACACCACCCCGGCGCAGGCGGGAGACGACGGCCACTCCCCCACCGTTCGCCGGCTTGCCGACGAGCTGCGGCCGATCTTCTCCGCCGACTTGAAGCGACTGGCCCGGCGCGAGCGCTCGCGGGTGAACGGCGGCGTCACGTTGCACACCACGGCGCTCGTCCACGAGGCCTACCTGAAGCTCCGTAACACCCGCAGCTGGAATGACGAGGCCCATTTCTTACGCGCCGCGGCCCTCGCCATGCGCCACGCTCTCGTCAACCACGCCGAGGCGCGCCGGGCAGCGAAGCGCGGCGGCGGCGCCTTCCATCTCTCGCTCGATGACGCCTTCGAGCTCGGCGCCGAGAGCCACGACGAGAGTCTGCTCGCCCTAGACGCGGCCCTCGAGCGACTCGGCCGCCAGTCGGCTCGGCTCGCGCGTGTCGTCGAGTGCCGGTTCTTCGCCGGCTTCGACGAGCGGGAGACAGCGCGCGCCTTGGACATCTCGGAACGCACCGTCCGCCGCGACTGGGCGCTCGCCCGGGCCTGGCTCTACCGCGAGCTCGCCGGCTCCTGACGGCCCCGGCGCGCCACCCCGGCGAGCGCCAGCAGGCCAATCATCGCGAGCACGCCCCAGGTGGACAAGGTGGGGATCTCGGCCGCGGGCGGCGGGCCGGCGCTGTCGTCGTTGACCACCGTGCCGGTGCCCTGGGGCACTCCCAGCGTGGCTCCCGACGGCGCCGAGAGGGTCACGGTGAAGGTCTCGTTCGGCTCGACGGTGAGGTCACCTTGAACGTCGACGGTGATCGTCTGGCTGAGGGTCCCGGCCGGGAAGGTCAACGTCCCGCTCGTGGCCAGGTAGTCTGCATCCGCCGTCGTGGCGCTGCCGTCCGCCGTTTGGTAGGCGACGGTGACGGGCGTCGCGCTGGCCGCGGACAGGGTCACCGTGAAGAAGAACGGCGTCGTGCCGGCGTTGCCTTCGTTGGCCGACGCACTCCCGATCGACAAACTCGGCAGGGGTGGCGGCCCGCCGGTCGCGGTGACGCAGCTCGAAAACTCGGAGGTGTGATTGGCGGGGTTCGTCGCCGTGGCCGTGATCACCGGCTGCCCGGCGGGGATCGCGAAGACGACCGGGCCGAAGCTGCCCAAGCCCGAGCCGTTCGTGGTCACGTCGACCGAACCCAGGAACGTGGCCCCCTCGCCGAATCCCAGCGCGTCGCAGGACGAGTTCGAGAAAAACTCGAGGCGGAAGGTGGAGCTCGCCAGGCTGTCGAGGGTGCCCGACAGGGTGACGTTGCCCGCGCCCAGGGTAGCCGTCGTGACGACCGGGAAGTTCTGCAAATCGTTGGGGCCGGCGTCACCGTCGCCGGGATCGTTGGCGGTCACTACGTCCGGCAGCGAGTTGTTGATCCCCAAAAGCCCGTTACCGAAGATCGAGTTGCCCAGGATCGCCGCTTCCGAGGCATTACGAACCGCCGGGAAGCCGATGCGCACCTGGACGCCGGTGTCGCCGTTGTTGGCGATGACGTTGCCCTGGCCGGCCATCGAGCCGCCGATCTCCGCCTGGCCGCTGTCGACGAAAATCCCGTAACCGCCGTTGCCGAGGGGCGTGCCCGTGCTCGAAACGCCGATCCGGTTGCCCTGGAAGGTGCCCGTGGCAAGGAACAGGCGCACGGCGTCCGACTGGTTGCCGGAGATGAGGTTGCCCTCGTTGGCCCCGCTGCCGCCGAACGTCGCCGAGCTGACGAAGGCCGTGGTGCCCGTGATCTCGACGCCGAAGGTGTTCGGCCGCGCCACCGTCCCGGTGATGTCGGTGCCGATGCGGTTGCCGCGGAGGATCGTCCCGGCCGCCAGCGCGAACACGCCGTGACCGCCGGCCGCAAGGATGTTGCCCGCGCCCGGGACCGAGCCGCCGATCGTCACCGGGCCGAGGCTCGGGAGGCCCGTGACCGGCAGATTGTTGTCGAAGAGGTAGATGTTGGCACCGGTGTTGGGCAGCGCGTTCGCACCGTTGGCGTCGAGGCCCAGAATGTTGCCCTGGATGGTCACGGCGCCGATCACCGTCGGCGGACCGCCGGTCTGGATCTGGATCCCGCGGAAGCCGTTGCCGGAGATGACATTGCCTAGCCCCTGGCCCGCGACGGTGGTGGGGCCGCCGATGCTGCCCCCGCCAATCAGCGTCACGCCCAGAGTGCCGATGGCGATCCCCACGCCGGCGTTCCCCAAGTCCGCGGCGCCGGTGGCGTCGACGCCGATGTAGTTTCCCCACACCCTGTTGGGCAGCTGGGAGTTGATGATGATCCCGGCGCCGTTGCCCGAGATGATGTTGCGGTCGGCGGGGATCGAGCCGCCGATGACGACCGCGCCGAAGTTGCCGTTCTGGATGTTGACGCCCAGGTTATTGGCGGTGGTGGCGTCGGAGCTCGTGCCGGCGCGGTCGGTGCCGATGAAGTTGCCCGTCACGGCGACGCCGTTTGCCGCGATCTGGAAAGCGAAGAAGTGCCGCTGCATCACGAAGCCGCGGATCACGGTGTCCTCGCCCCCCGCCCGCACGTCGAAGCCGTGGATGCCCGCCGTGGTGCCCTGAAGCACGATGTTGAGCACCGCATCGTCTCCGACGTCGAGGGTGTTCACCGAGCTGCCAGGCTGGGTGTAAGCGTCGATGACCACCGTCCGCACGATCGCCGGCAGCGCCGTAGCTCCAACGAGAATGGTGTGCGGGCCAGCTCCCGCGATGTTGAACGCGATGGTGTCGCTCGTCCCATAGGCCCCCACCGCCACCACGTCGGCATTGACGTTGGCCGCCCCGTTGATCGACGTGATCGCCTCCCGCAACGTCACACTGCCATCCACCGCCACCGTATCCCCGGTCCCGGTCACCGTGACCGTGGCAGCCCGGACCGAACCCGCAAGTCCCAAGATTCCCACCAAGAACAACACCAAACCGCGTCCGAATCGCCCCGACATGAGATCTCCCTTTCCAAGCACCGAGCGCCCGGAGGGGCGCTTTGGTAGTAGGAACAGGGAATGGGGGGGGAAAGCGGACAGGGGAAGCCTGGGGGCGAGGAGTCGGGGAATGGGCCGAGCGTTGACCGACGGGGACCGAGTCGGCGAATGGACCGGATCATCTAGTTGAGGGGCCTGAAGTCTCCGGCATTCCTGACCAGGCACCCCGCTCCACGACGGCAGGCCGCCGCCTACGGGTTTCTTTCGCTCACCGACAAGTCGATAGCCAACAGCGGGGCGCCGGTCCAAGAAGCTGCAACTTCGCTGTTTCAGACACTTTCCTCCCGTCCGAATAGGCACTCAAAGGCCACCTCTCTTGGCCGAGGCACGCGACTTGCTCGCTGACATAGCGCTTCCCCTCAAGCCATCGCATCTGCTACCATCGGCACAAGCCTGAGAACAACAACTAGCGACCTCTGTCGGCAACGGCTTCGGTGCGTTGGACCCTACCCGACAAAGTCGAGCATAGCTTTACGAAGAGTCTGTTTCTAGTCCGTCTCATAGACTAGCTAGCTAGGGAGGTGTCGTGTACTTCGAACAACGGGTCAAATCTGTTCAGGCAGTGGTGCTCAGAACGCGTACTGTGTTTCTAATTGCGAATTTGGCTACGCTGGTTTCACTCGCTTCGCTTTTCAACACATACGGCAGCTGGATTCGCCACCTCCCTGAAAGGGACTCTATTAAGAATGATCCTGTAATGCACGCGGCAGTCGTACGCGCACACGTAAGCGATTTGATGGTAGTGTCCGTTCCTGCTTTAGGTCTAAAGCTATTCGCGGCTGATCTTGGGGTCGTTGCCTCTGGCGGAATGTTGATTCTCTCAGTCTGGCTCTACTATTCCTTTCGCCGGGAGCAGCATAGTATTGGACGTCTTATTCTTGATGTTGCAGAGCAACCAGACAAAACTGCGCCCACGTTAGTCATCAAGGCTAACCGACTCGATGATGCATCATATGTTCTCAATGAACTTGCTTCAGTATTTGTCTTTATCACATCAGACAAGGACCGGGCTATTGGCGACTCCGAAGAAGAGCGATTTGCTCAGGAAGGACCTCCGATCGCCGTCTGGGCAAAGCAGCTGCTTCTCGAGTCGCCCTTCTGGGTCGTGCTTCTCTGCGGAGCAGCTGACCTTGCCTCTCTCGTGCTTCCTTCAGTAATAAGCGAAAACCAGCAATCTC
>JANRLG010000205.1:0-10399 GCA_033762835.1 Thermoanaerobaculia bacterium | reverse complement strand
GAACCAGGAATTGAAGTTCCGCATGTCCATGCCCTGCATGTCGATCAGGTAGGTCCCTGACGGCAAGGCCGGCACTTCGTAGTCCGCGGAGCCCGGAGCCGAACCCGGAATCGTCGACAGCGTGAAACGCTCCCACTCGAGGTTGCCGGACGGGTTGGCGTTCAAGTACAGCGTCGGATCGTTCGGAACCTGAACCGTGTAGGTCACCGCCGGGGTGCGCAGGAACGACGCGAAGTCGACGTCGTCCGGCGGCGAGCCCGTGGTCGTGCCGCAAGGCCGGGGCTCCCCGACTCCGATGCCCTCGAAGGCCGACGTGCCCGCTGCCCAGGGCGGCAGGAACGGTGCGCCGGGCGTGTCCGGATCGTCGGTGTCGTTGTCGGTGCAGTTCGCCGAGCCGCGATCGAGGTCGCCGTCCCAGAACTCCACCGTGTCCGTGCTCGCGCCGACCCGCGCGAAGAACTGCCAGCGGCCGTCGTACCGCGTCGGGGTCAGGGCGGGAAAAGCCGGATAGATCACCGCCAGATCGGCCGCCGTGAAGCGCGCCCCGGTGAAGTTGAACGCCTGGGGCTTCAACGACAGGCTGTTGGTGTCCGGCGTACGGACCTTGAAGTTCGTCCACGCCAGCGGCTGGGCGTTCGACGCCTCGATGCGCAGGCGGTAGAAGTAGGCCGTGCCCGAGGGCGCCAGCGCTCCGGGGCCTACCGGCACCGAAACGTCGAGCCAAGCATTGTCGGGGAAATCGGTCTCGATCCACTGCGCCACCTGCACCGGACCGGTGCCCGTCGCGAGCGGATCTTCAAAGAGGGTGTAAGTCAGGTTGATCGTCCCCGCTGCCGACTCCCACTGACCCGTGGTGTTGCCGTCGAAGACACCGAACTCGACATTCGTCGCCGTCGTCGGCACACCGAACACGACCGTGACGGCGTCGCTGTTGAACGTCGCCAGGGCACTGCCGGCAAGGCTCAGGAACTTGCCGTCCGCCGTCGCCTGGCTGAGCGGCGCGCAGGTCGGAAAGCACACGTACTGCGCCATCGCCGGCAATGACGAGTACGCGACCAGTAAGGAGAAGAGCATTCCCCTGACTACATTTCTCAACATTGAGTCCTCCCTCAAGCTCGAAACGGGAATGGCAGACCGAGACCACCGAAGCTGCGCCCTGACTAGGAACCTCCACAGCTTCGCGCGTCCTCGTTACACCGGAGATTAAGAGCCAGAAGGACTTAGGACCGTACTGGGATGCCGAAGATCCTACTTCCAGAAAAATTACCCGATCTCAGCGCCGCGGTCCAAAAGAAAAAAGGCCAATCCGTGGGCTCGATTTCTCGGGCCCACGGATCGGCAGGGGTAAGCGGCCTCCTGAGGAGACGGCCTCAACAGCGAGTCGTGATCTTGACGTTGTCGACGCAGAACAGCTCGTCGCTCACACCGTAGAAACTCTTGACCCGGAAGCGCACGCGGGTTTGGCTCGACAGGTAAGCGCCGAGGTCGTAGCTGCGGTTCACGGTGACCGCACCGCGGAAACCGGTGAACGTCTCGAGCACCGTGTAGCTGGCCCCGCCATCGCGCGAAACCTCGACCACCACCGCGTCGTCGGTATCGACCCCCGACGACGTCAGGTAGGTGAAGGAGAGGGTGGCTCCGAGGGCACCGCTCAAGTCCACCTCCCGGGCGGCACTCGGTTGGGTCCCGGTGTCGGGGGAGTCCTGGAGAGTCAGCAAGCCGTTGTGGACTTTGACGTTCCCTGCCGACGGGCCGGCACCGGCCACGTCATTCTCCTGCCACGGACCGGAGAAGCTGGCGATGCCGGCGTTGTTGGCGAACGACACGCTGCCGAAGCTATCGAGGTACGTCGCGACCGTGCAGGCCCCGGGGCACGAAGTGGTGATCTTGAAGTTGTCGACGCAAAATTCCTCGTCGCTCACGCCGTAGAAGCTCTTCACGCGGAACCGCACCTTGGTTTGGGCCGCCACGTAGCCAGTGATGTTGTAGCTGCGCGAGAGGGTCGCTGCCCCGCGAATGCCGGTGAAGGTCTCGAGCACCGTGTAGGTGGCCCCACCGTCGCGCGAGATTTCCACCACCACCGCGTCGTCCGAATCGACGCCTGCCGACGTCAAAACGGTGAACGACAGCGTGGCCGAACCCGCGCCGAGCAGATTCGCGGTCCGCGCCACGCTCGGCTCGGTACCGGTGTCCGGGGCATCCTGGAGCGTCAAGAGACCGCCGTGGACCTGGACGTTGCCCGCCGACGGACCGGCCCCCGCCACGTCGTACTCCTCCCAGCTCCCGGCCCAAACCAGACTGCCGTTGGAGTTGGCGAAAGAGGCGCTGCCGAAGTTGTCGAGATAGGTGCCGGGGAGACAAGGCGGCGTGTAGCCGAAATCGACGTCGACGCGGGCTTGCCCGGCGGCCAGCGGGGCCGCGGCGATGCTGGCGGTACCCAGGCCGTCGAGGTCGAAGGTCTGGGTGTAGCCGGTCGGGAGGGTGGTGATGTCGACTTCGACTTCATAAGCGCCCGGTTCGAGATGCAGGAAGCCGTAGCCCCCGTCTCCCGCCGTCACCGCGGTCGCCACCAGCGCTCCGCCCGGCTTCTCGAGGCGTACCGTGACGCCGTTCAAGCCCGACTCGCCGGCGTCCTGGAAGCCGTCGCCGTCGGCATCGAGCCACACGCGATCCCCCAAGGAACCGGCGCCCCGGTAGCCGAAGTCGTAGGTCAGCACGTTGTCGGTCTCGACGGTGCGCGCCAGGATCTCACCGCCGGTCGTCGACACCAGGCCCTGGAGGGCGCCGCCGGGTCCGAAGTTGCTCGCCTCGATGCGCACGCGGTAAGTGCCCGCCTCGACGTCGAAGGAGTAGAGACCATTGGCATCCGTGGCGGTGCAGCCGGTCCCGAAGGCCCCGGCGTCGGCGATCAGCTGGCCGTTCCCATCGAGTAGACAAACCTCGACGCCCGAGATGCCCGCTTCGCCGCCGTCTTGGAATCCGTCGCCGTCGCTGTCGCGCCACACGAAGTCGCCGATCCGGAAGGGCGAGAAATCCGGCGAGCACAGCTCCGGCGTCTCGCCCCCCGCTTGCTCACAGACCCCGAGGACCTCGAAAGGAATGAACCACGAGTTGAAGTTCCGCATGTCCATACCCTGCATGTCGAGCAGGTAGACCCCGGCCGGCAAGTTCGGCACGACGTGATCCGCAGCAGCTGGGACCGAACCCGGGATCGTCGAGAGCGTGAAGCGCTCCCACTCGAGATTGCCCGACGGGTTGTCGTTCAGGTAGGGCGTCGGATCTCCCGGCACGGTCACCGAGTAAGTCACCGCCGGGGCACGCAGGAACGACGCGAAGTCGACGTCGTCCGGCGGTGAGCCAGTGGTCGTTCCACAGGGCCGGGGCTCACCCACCGCTATGCCCTCGAAAGCCGCGGTGCCCGCCGCCCAAGGCGGCAGGAAGGGCGCACCCGGGGTGTCCGGATCGTCGGTGTCGTTGTCGGTGCAGGTCGCCGAGCCGCGATCGAGGTCGCCGTCCCAGAACTCGGCGGTGTCGGTGCTGGCACCGATGCGCGCGAAAAACTGCCAGTGGCCGTCGTAGCGCGTGGGGGTCAGGGCGGGAAAGGCCGGATAGATCACCGCCAGGTCGGCCGCGGTGAAGCGCGCGCCGGTGAAATTGAACGCCTGGGGCTTCAGCGACAAGCTGTTGGTGTCCGGCGTGCGCACTTTGAAGTTGGTCCAGGCCAACGGCTGAGCGTTGGTCGCTTCGATCCGCAGGCGGTAGAAGTAGGCCGTGCCCGAGGGCGCCAGAGCTCCCGGCCCCACCGGCACCGCCAAGTCGAACCAAGCGTTGTCTGGAAAGTCGGTCTCGACCCACTGGGCCACCTGGACCGGACCGGTGCCCGTCGCCAGGGGATCTTCGAACAGCGTGTAGGTCAGATTGATGGTCCCCGAGGCCGACTCCCATTGGCCCGTGGTATTGCCGTCGAAGATGCCGAACTCGACGTCCGTCGCCGTCGCCGGCAGGCCGAACACGACGGTCACGGCGTCGCTGTCGAAGGTCGCCAAGGCACTGCCGGCGAGGCTGAGGAACTTGCCGTCCACGGTTCCCTGACTCTGCGGAGCACAAGAGGGAAAACAGACGTACTGGGCGTTGGCAGGCAGAGCCGCCAGAATCGTCAGAGCCGCCACCCACCCGCCCAAGGTCATTTTGTTCATGGATCGTTCCTTCTTCTTTCGGGCTGGTCTTCGAGCATTGTCCCGATGGCGTGTCAGGATGACGTCAGCTCCGGGCGTCCTCTTGCGAAACGAGCGGCGAGTGAGAGAGAGTGACGAGCCGACGACCCCTCGAGTCGAACCATGGCGACCGAATCCACGAGCGTTTCCCCGACATTGGACGCGGCGGCACCGTCAGGAATGCTCGAGATTCGTTTGCTCGGGAGCTTCGAGCTGCACTGGAACGACCAACCGGTGGCCGGCCTCGAATCCCAGAGCACGCGGGCGCTGCTGGCGTATCTCGCCTGCCATCCGGATCGCGCCCTGCCGCGGGAGCTGCTCACCAATCTGCTGTGGCCGGAGTCCCCGGAAGCCGCGGCCCGTCACAACCTGCGCCAAGCGCTCTACAACCTGCGCAGCACCCTCGGCAAGGCCGGGGTCACGGTGCCGGTGATAGAGGCCACCTTTCGCACCCTGACGTTCGTGCCCGGGCAGCAGGTGTGGGTGGATGTCCTGGCCTACGCCGAGCAGCTGCAACGGGGCCGCGGCCACCCCGAGGTACTGCCGCACCACCTGGCCCGCGCCGCGCAGCTGTATCGCGGAGATTTCCTCTCGGGCTTCTATCTGCGCGAGAGCACGGCCTTCGAGGAATGGATGGTCGCGGAGCAGGAGCGCCTGCGCGATGCCATGCTCGGCGGGCTCCGAAGCCTCACCGAGTACTACGCGCAGACCGGGGCCTACTCCCTGGCGATCCAATACGCCCAGAGTCACCTGCGCCTCGATCGCCTCAGCGAAGAAACCCACCGCGAACTGATGCGCCTGTTCGCCCTGGCCGGCCGCCGCAGCCGCGCCATCGCGCACTTCGCCGAGCTTTCCCGCCTGCTCGAGCGCGAGTTGGGCGTCCCACCGGCCCGGGAAACCGTCGAGCTCGTGCGCCAGATCCAACAATCCGGCGGCGACGAGACTTCGGCTTCGCCCCGGGAGAGCACCGCCCGGCCGGTGGCACCGTTGGTGGGCCGCGAGCGCGAGATCCTCGAGCTGGCGCGGGTTTGGGACAGCGTGCGCACGGGCAGCGGCGCCCTGACGCTGGTCGCCGGCGAATCGGGCGTCGGCAAGACGCGCCTGGTCCGGGCCTTTCTGGATCGAGCCGCCGCCTCCGTGGCGCAGGTCCGGGTGCTCATTGGCCGCTGCCGCCGGGACGCCCCGGCAGTGCCCTACCAACCCTTCACCGAGGCCTTGCAGAACGCCGTCGCCTGCGAAACCGACGTCGCCGAACGCGCCCTCGGCGCTACCAGCCGCCGCCACCTCGAAGCCCTGTCGCTGCTGCTGCCGACGCTGGCTCAGATGTCCCGGCCGAGCTTCGGGGAAAAGACCACCAGCCGCCCCGGCTCGACGTTCACCGCCGTGGGCCGGTTCTTCGAGGTGCTCACGGATCCCGGGGAGACCGGCGGCCCGGCGGTCCCCGTGATCGTCTTCTTGGAAGACCTCCACTGGGCGGACCGCGGCACCCTCGATCTTTTGCTGTCCCTGCTGCCGCGGCTGACGTTCCAGCCGATCTGGATCATCGGCACCTTCGAGCCCGAGCGGATCGCTGCCGACCACCCGTTGGCGACCCTCGCGGAGCGCTACCCCGGTCGGTGTCCGATCTACCTGCTCGCCGTCGATCGCCTGTTGCCGCTCGATCTGCGGGTACTGGCCGCGAGCCTGGTCGAAAGCCACCAAGTCGAACCCCTGGCCGACTGGCTGTTCCGCCACTCTCAAGGATTGCCGCTGAGCGCGACGCAACTGCTCGACTGGCTCTGGAACGAAGGCCATCTCGAGGCCCCGGCGAACGGCCAGTGGAGCTTCGAACCTTCCCGCGACTTCCTCACCGCGGCTTCGCCCGGGAACCTCGAGACGATTCTCAAGCTGCGCCTGGCGCGGCTGCCGACCTCGGCGCGCCGGCTCCTGGCCCTGGCCTCGGTGATCGGCCCGACCTTCGAGGCCGGGGCGCTGCAAGCCACCGAACCGGAGGACGACCGAGTCATCGAAACCGCCCTCGAGGTGCTTTGTGAGCAGTGGCTGATCCAACCGCTCCAGCGCTACTGGGCAGACACCCGGCTCGACCGCGACCGCGCCGCCAGCGCCGCGGGGCTCCGGTACGGTCTGTTCGAGTTCTCCCACGAGCGCATCCGTACCGTCGTCTACGACACCCTGGGACCGGCCCGCGCCCGCCAATTGCACCAGCTGCGGGCCAAGTCCCTGATCGACGCCGACGACCTGGGGGCCGCGGAGGTCTCGGCCGACCTCGCCTTCCACTTCCAGCGTGCCGGTGATCACGAGCGGGCCTGCATCTGGCTGGAGCGAGCAGCGGAACACGCCCGCGCACTCGAAGCCCAGGACCTCGCTCGCCGCCAGCTCGAGGCGGCCTTGGCCGAACTCGACCGGCTCGGGGACGAGGTGTCCGTACGCACCCTACGCAGCCGCTTGGAAGGCGCCCTCGAGCGCACCCCGGGGAGCGCCGCGACGTGAGGCTCCGGGGCTGGTGGCTCGGTCTGCTGCTGGCGTCGCCGCTGGGTGCAGCGGGGACCGACACCATCCCGGGCTTCCCGTGTTACCGCACGGTCGAGGCCACCCTCGCCCGCGGTGCCGAGTTGGCGGCCAGCTACCCGGCGCTCGCGACCTGGATCGACATCGGGGACTCGTGGGAACGCACCCGCTCACCCACCGCGGGTTACGACCTCCGGGTCCTGCGCGTGACGGGAAGCGGCCCGGGGCCGAAACCCGTGTTCTTCGTCTCGGGCGGCATCCACCCCCGCGAGTACGCCAGTCCCGAGCTCGCGGTCCGTTTCGCCGAGACGCTGCTGGCGAGTTACGGACAGGATCCGGCGGTGACCGCGTGGCTCGACGAGATCGAGGTCCACCTGCTCTTCCAGGCCAATCCCGACGGCCGTAAGTGGGCCGAAACCGGACTTTCCTGGCGCAAGAACACCAACAATTTCTACTGCCCCGACAGCAACGACCGCGGCGCCGACCTGAACCGCAACTTCTCCTTCCAATGGAGTTGTTGCGGGGGCGGCAGCGACGACCCTTGCTCGCCGATCTTCCGCGGTGCCACGGCCGCCTCGGAGCCCGAGATCACCGCCTTCGAGGCCTACCTGCGGCAGATCCTGCCCGATCGGCGTCCGGACGATCTCGAGACCCCGGCTCCGGACGACACCCGCGGCTTGCTCATCGACCTGCACAGCCCCGGCGAGTTGGTGCTCGGCCCCTGGGGCTTCACCGCGACGGCGCCGCCGAATGGCCCGGCGCTCCTCGCCCTCGCCCGCCGGTTGGCGTTGCCCGGCAACTATTTTCCACGCCTCGGCAGCCTGGGTCCGGTGGACGGCGCCAGCAAGGACTTCGCCTACGGTGAGCTCGGCGTGCCCGCCTACACCCTCGAGCTCGGGGTGCGGTTCTTCGAACCCTGCCCGTTTTTCGATCTCCACTTGGCGCCCAAGGCGCTCGAGGCCCTGGTCGGCGCGCTCCCGTTGGCCCGGCGTCCCTACCAGGAGATCTTCGGGCCGGTGGCCGCGAACGTGACCGCGTCCCCGCCGCGCCCCCTCGTCGCCGGCACGCCGGTGACCGTGACAGCGCTCCTCGACGACACGCGTTTCGCGACCGGAAACGGCGTCGAGCCGAGTCAGTCCATCGCGGAGGCGGAGGTCTGCCTGGGCGCCCCGCCCCCGGGGGCCGGTACCCCCTGCTTCCCCCTGGCCGCCGCCGACGGCGCCTTCGACGAAACCGCCGAGACGGTCACCGGAACCCTCGCCACCGCCGCCCTGGGACCAGGGCGTCATGCCCTGTACGTGCGCGGTCGGGACTCCGACGAAAACTGGGGGCCACCGACTGCGACGGCCGTCACGGTGCTCGACGAAACCGCCGGCAAGCTCGTGCTGCGGCTCCTCGACGGCGACACCCGGGCGCCGCTCGGTGGCACGGTTTCGGCCGCCAGCTTCGCCGCCACCGCAGGCGCCGACGGTACCGTGCGGTTGGACGTCCCCCCGGGCTCCTACGCTCTGACCGTGACGGCGCCGGACCATGCCCCCGTCGCCCTGACGGTGAATCTGGAGCCGACCGGCGAAATCGAACGGGAGGTGCTCTTGCCGCCGTTTTCGGTGACCTTCGCCGACGATGCCGAGGGAACGGTGGCCTGGACCGCTTCGCCGCCCTGGGCGCGCACCACCGAGACGGCGGCCGGCGGCACGACCAGCTGGGCCGACAGCCCCGGCGGCCCCTACACCCCGGGCGTCGACACGGCGTTGACCAGCCCCGTGTTCGACCTGCGCCTGGCGCGCACGGTCGAGCTCGAGTTCCAACACCGTTTCGACCTCGTCCAGAGTTTCGATCTCGCCCAAGTCGAAACCTCGAGCGACGGCGGCATGACCTGGGAGACCGTGGCGATCTTCACCGGCCTCGATCAGACGACCTGGCGCCCGCACCGGCTGTCCCTGCCCGGTCTGGCCGGGGCCCCGACGGCGCAGATTCGGTTCCGCCTGACCTCGCGCGCCCTGACGCCCCGAGACGGCTGGCACCTCGACGACATCGTGCTGAGGAGCGCCCGGCTGCCGGCCTTCCTGTTCGCCGATGGCTTCGAGTCCGGCGACCTCAGCCGCTGGAACCCGCCGCCGAACCCCTGAGCAGCGGCTCGAAAACGCGGCGATAGGCCGCGGTGATCGCCGCTGGCGAGAAGTCCGCGGCGAGGCGGGCGCGGCCGGCGGCGGCCAAACGCTGGCGTTGGGGGGCATCGTCGAGCAGCTCGAGCAACACCCGATGCCACTCGGCGGGCGAGCTCGCCACCCGCAGCTCGACGCCGTCGCGCCCTCCGACGCCCGCCGCGGCGACCGGCGAGGCCACCACGGGAACCCCCACCGCCCAGGCTTCGAGAATCTTGATCGGCTGGCCGGTGCCGGCTTCGAGGGGTGCGAGGGCCAGGGTGGCGGCCGCAAGGTGCGGCAAAAGCTCCGGGGGGTCGGCGAGCAGCGTGACCCCCGAGCGTGCCGCGAGCCCCCGCCAGGTTCGCGGCGGCCGAGCTCCGGCCAGGACCATCTCGAGCCCCGGCCGGGACGCCCGCAGGCCGGGCCACACCTCGCGCAGCAGGAACTCGACCCCGTGACGGGTGGGAAAGTAGCCGAGATTGCCGGTAACGATGAGCCGTTCGCCGGGAGCCGCGGGTGCTGCCACGGGAGCCGCAAATGCCGGCGCCACCAGGGGCACGACGGCCAACCGCGACGCCAAACTCGGCCCGAGACGCTTGGCGAGATGGGCGCGGTCTCCCTCGGCAACCAGGAGCGTCACCGCGGCCCGTGCCACCGCCTCGGCCTCGGCGCGGCGATGGCGAGCGGCGCCGAGCCGGAAGAGAGGAGCCAGGAGCGGCGAACCCGACGCCGCCCGCCGTTCGAAGTTGAGTGCCAGACTGTCGATGAGATCGACGACCAGAGGCAGCTCCGTCGGCAGCTCGGCGAGTAGCGGGGAAAGCCGCGTGAGTTGAAGGACGACCAAGTCCGCGGCGCCGACCAGGTCTCTGAACCGTCGCACCAGGTCCCGGGTCACGCCCAAGAAGACCGTCTCCAGCGGGTGGCGACCGAAGAGCGCGCCGGCTGCTCGCAACGGCCATTCGACCGCTCGCGGCGGCGCGTAGTACACGAGCCGCGCCGGAAAGTCCGAGGGCGGCGCCGGAGCCCCTCGCGGCGGCCGTGGCGAAAGCACCACCACCTCCCCCATCCCCGCCAACGCCGCGACCATCTCCACGGTGCGGCGCTGGTCCCCCGAACGCCGGGGCCAGGGGTAACGGGAAACGATGAGGAGGGTGGTCACGGCGGAGACTCGAGCTGGCGCTCGGGATTTTCGGGGTCGAAGGCCCACCGGAGGGGGTTCTCGAGAATGTAGCGGCGGGCAGCTTCGAGTCCCCGTGCGTCGCGGAGAATGCGTTCGTAGTAGTTCCGTTGCCATAAGCGACCACGGACCGGCGGGTAGTTTCTCTGGCGAACGCCTTCGAGATACCGCCTGGTGGTCAGGCTTTTGAATCGGTGAACCACATCGCCCAGGGAAAGAGGGCGGCCACGGGGGGCCGCCCCTACGGCGTTGGTGAGGGCTGGCGCCGGGCCACCACCCGGGCGGCCACGGGGGGCCGCCCCTACTGGGAATTCGCTGCTGGCTCCGTCAACCACCGACGCCGTAGGGGCGGC
>JANRLG010000204.1:0-19441 GCA_033762835.1 Thermoanaerobaculia bacterium | reverse complement strand
GGAGCGCGTCGCCGACGCCCTGGTCGCCGAGGAGGCGCGGGCTGTGACCGAGGAAGTCGAATCGTTGCTCGTTTGGGGCCGCGAGACCGCCGAAGGTTGGGTGCTCGAACCGGCCTTCCGAGTCCGCGGCGTACCCGAGACGGTGACGGACTCGACGGCGCGTGTAGCCCTTCTCGACGCCGCGGGGCGCGTCGTGGCTCGTACTCCGGTTCGGCTGGCGGCGCTCGATCACTCCGCCGAGCGGGGATTCACCGCCCTCGTGCCGTTGTCCCGAGCCGGCCGCTGGGCCGCCTGGCGACTGGAGGTCGACGGGCGAGTGGTCGCCGAGCGCCGGGTCGCCCGCGCGGCCGGTCAGCGCTTCGCCGCGGCGCCGCGCGCCTTCCGGACGGACGACGACACCCTGTTGGTCGCCTGGGACGCCGAGGCCCAGCCCCTGGCGCTCCTGCGCGACGCCGACAGCGGGGAGGTGCTGAGCTTCGCGCGCGGAGGTCGCCTCGAGATGGCCACCCGCGCGCAGCGGGTCGAGGTGCTCTTGTCGGACGGCGTCGACAGCACGAACGAGATCTTCGAGGTGCCCTGAGGAGGTCGAACGGAATCCGAACAAAAACGACGGGAGAAAATTCTTTTCTTGACGTTACGCGGCGAGGTTGGTTAGAGTTTGGCGGTAACGAAGCGGAATTCGGCCCGACGCCGAGTCTCGCCCTCGACAGGAGGCTGCCATGTTTCACGTCGTGCCGATCGAACTCGACTCTCCCGCGGACCCTGCCCGCCGGCCTGCTCCCGACCTGCTCGTCCGGCTCGCGGAACAGGGCGTCCGGCTGCTCGACCCGCGGCGTCATCTGCTGCTCGAAGCCCCGCCGGAGGTCCTCGCCGGGGAGGAGTGGCCCGCGCTCGAGGCGGCGGCGGGCCGGTCGGGGGCCGCCCTCCAGAATCTCGCCGTGCTGATCGCCATGGCCCGGGCGGACACTCGACCCTACGAGCTCGTGGAGCGCATGTTGGCGCTGCCTTCCGAGTGTTTCCCGGTGCTCATCGAGGCCCTGGGTGGGCCGGACCGGATCCCGCGGCTAGCCGGCGATCTCGGTTCGGAGGCCCAGCTCGATCTTTGTTTTGCGGCCTATCTGCAAGCCCTGGCGCACCAGGTCGCGAACGGCTTGGGCGACGACGAGGACGACGAGCCCGAGGGAGAGGGCGGGCCCGGCGAGGTGCCCGCGGAGCTACTGCTCGGGGCCGAGCCGGCCGGAGACGGCGCTTCGGCCTGCTAGAGTCCGACGCCCATGACGCCTTCTGGAATCACACCGGCCCGGCTACCCCTCGCGGGCCGGCGGGTCCTCGAGCTCGGGCAGATCCTCGCCGGTCCCTTCGCCGGGCAACTGCTCGGTGCCTTCGGCGCCGAGGTGATCAAAGTCGAACCCCCGGGCGCCGGAGACCCCATCCGTACCTGGCGCGGCATGGACGGCGACACCTCGTTGTGGTGGCGTTCGTTGGCGCGCAACAAGAAGTGCATCACGCTCGACCTGCGTCGGCCCGAGGGCCGCGATTTGGCGCGCCGGCTCATCGCGCAGTGTGACGTGCTGATCGAGAACTTCCGCCCGGGCACCCTCGAAGCCTGGGGGCTCGACCCGGAGGCGCTGCGGCAGGAGTTTCCCCGCCTCGTGGTTGCCCGCGTTTCCGGCTACGGCCAGACCGGTCCCCACGCCCCGCGGCCGGGGTACGCCGCCGTTTGCGAAGCGGTCGGGGGGCTGCGTTACGTCACCGGGCACCCGGGCGAAACGCCGGTGCGCAGCAATCTGTCCTTGGGCGATTCGCTCGCCGGTCTCCACGCCACCCTCGGCGTGTTGCTCGCCCTGTACGCGCGCGATCGCGTCGACGGCGGCAGCGACCAAGGCCAGCAGGTGGACGTGGCGATCACCGAGTCCGTGTTCCAGATGCTCGAGGCAACGGTCCCCGAGTACGACCGCCTCGGCCTCGTGCGCGAGCCCGCGGGCACGACCATCACCGGCATCGCCCCGACCAACGCCTACCGCTGCAAGGACGGCCGCACGGTGGTCATCGCCGCCAACGGGGAGTCGAACTTCGAGCGCCTGATGGTCACGATCGGCCGGCCAGAGCTGGCCCGAGATCCCCGTTTCGCCGGCAACACGAACCGCGTCCAGCACGCCGCCGAGCTCGATGCCGCCATCGGCGCCTGGGCTGTTGAACGAGACTCGGCGGAAATCGTCAAGATCTTGGCGGAGTCCGCCGTGCCCGCCGGCCCCGTGCAGAACGTCGCCGACCTGTTCGCCGACCCGCAAGTCGCCGCCCGCGAACTGCTCGAGACGGTCGAAGTCAATGGCCGCCCCCTGCGCGTCCCCGCTGTCCTCCCGAAACTTTCCGCCACCCCCGCCGAAACCCACTGGGCCGGCCCCGAACTCGGCCAGCACAACCGCGAGGTTTACGGCGGGTTGCTAGGGCTGGGGGAGGAGGAGCTGGCGCGGCTCGCGGCGGCCGGGGTGATTTGAGAAGGACTCGAAGGACGAGAACGACGCCCCCACCCTCGTGAGCCAGTCGTTTCCGTCGTTGGCGTCGTTAATGTCCTTCTAGTCCACCAACGCCCGCTCCAACACCGCCGCCAGCCGCACCCCCGCCTGCAACAGGCGCTGCCGGATCGTGGGCAGGTGGGTGAAGGAGTAGGAGTACCCGAGTTTGCGGTCGCCGAGCTCGTAGACGCCGGCGCGGAGATCCTGGGATTCCCTGGCCCACTCGAGGTAGGTGCCGGTGCGCCAGGCGGCGAGGGTTTCGGGGCTGGGGGGATCGAGGAAGTTCGTGAACTCGGTGAAGGAGAGCCGGGTGTGGTCGATCAGCTTGTCGTCCCACACCGTGTGGAGGTTCGAGATTTCGCCGAACCACGTCACCAGGATCGTATTCCCGCCTTGGTCGCTCGCGCGGCCGACGTGGAGGGGCTGGTGGAGGTCGCCGACGAGATGGACCAGCCAGGCCAGGGCGGCGCGCCGGTCGGCCGGCGCCGCTGCTTGGTCCGCGAGCTGGGCTTCGAAGCGGGCGAGGGCGGTGAAGAGGTCACCGTTGGGGTTCTTGGTCGACTGTTCGTAGGTCTCGCCGTCTTCGATCGAGACGAAGTGGAACGGTTCGAAGGGTTTCCAGGTGGAATCGGAGCGCATGTCGTCCGCCCAGGTAGCGACCTCGGCCAGGCTGTCGGGGCCGAGCAGCTCGCCGACGGCGCGGGCGGCGGCGGGGGAGAGGTGGCGTTCGGCCACCAGACCGACGACGCGGTGGCCGGTCGGGCCCCAGCCAAAGGCCGGGCCGGCCAGCAGGGCCATGGCGAGGGCGAGCCGCAGCGGTGGTTTCATGGGCAGCCTCCAGAAGTAGCCGCAGTCTAGCCTGCGGTAGACTGCCGACAAGATTCGCACGAACTCCCGATGAAACCCCCGGCGCCCCCGGCCCCCCGTCCGCCGCCTCCCGAGCCTCCTGCCGATTTGTATTTTCCCGTGGTCTACGACGAGCTGCGGCGTCTCGCCGGACGGTACCTGCGGGCGCGGGAAGGGGTCACCCTGCAGCCCACGAGCCTCGTGCACGAGGCTTACTTGCGCTTGGCGGGCCAGACCCGCGGGGTGTGGCAGGACCGTTTCCACTTCTTCCGGGTCGCGGCCCAGATGATGCGGCGGGTGCTCGTCGACCACCAACGCCATCGCCTGGCCAAGAAGCGCGGCGGTCACGGTCTCCGTGTCGTATTGGCCGAGGGGCTGGGGGCGACCCCGGCCCGCGAGGTGGACTTCGTCGCCCTGGACCGCGCTCTCGACCGCCTCGCCAGCTTCGATCCCGCCCAGGCCGAATTGGTGGAGCTACGGTACTTCGCCGGCTTGACGATCGAAGAAACCGCCCGCGCTTTGGGCTCCTCACCGGCGACCGTGAAGCGCGAGTGGACCACCGCCCGGGCCTGGCTGCTGGCCGAACTCGGGTGAGAGCGAGCGGGGAGACCAAGGCGATGGACGCGGCACGTTGGGCTCGGGTCAAAGCACTCTTCCACGGCGCCCTCGCCGTGCCGCCCGCGGATCGCGACGCTTGGCTCGTGGCGGCCTGCGCGGGCGACTCCGACCTCCACGCCGAGGCGGCTCGCCTGGTCGCCGCCCACGAGGGGGACGGTGCTTGGCTCGACCAGGGTGCCCTGGCGGGGCTACCCGCGACCCTCGGGGAGCACCTCACCGCCGACGTACCGGACGGTCTCGCGCCCGGCACCCGGCTCGGGCCCTGGGAGGTGGTGGCGGAGATCGGCCGCGGCGGCATGGGCACCGTGGTGCGCGCCCGGCGGGCCGACGGTGCCTTCGCCGGGGAAGTGGCGATCAAGCTCATCGGCCGCGGCCTCGACCGAGGCGAGATCAAACGCCGGTTCCTGGCTGAACGCCGGGTGCTCGCCCGCCTCGTCCATCCCCACATCGCTCGTCTGCTCGACGCCGGTTCAAGCGCCGACGGTCGGCCCTACCTGGTGCTCGAGTACGTGCCGGGCCTGTCCATCACCGACTACTGCACCCGCCACGCCTTGCCGGTGGCCGCCCGGGTAGCGCTCGTGCGCGCCGTGGCCGATGCCGTGATGTTCGCCCACCGCAACCTGGTGGTCCACCGCGACCTGAAACCCGCCAACGTGCTGGTGGGGGAGGACGGCGTCCCCAAGCTGCTCGACTTCGGTATCGCCAAGCTGCTCGCGGCCGACACCGACGAGGCCCCGACGGCGCTGACCGTGGCCGGTTACGGCCCCATGACGCCCGAGTACGCCAGCCCCGAACAGCTGGCGGGCGGCGCGGTGACGACCGCCACGGATGTCTACGGCCTCGGCCGGGTGCTCCACGAAGTGCTGGTGGGCCGGCGACCGGCGGTGGCCACCACCGGGGGCGGCTGGCCGCGACCCTCGCGGCTGGTGTCCCGCGAACTCGCGCGCGAGATCGCCGGAGACTTGGACGCCGTGGTCGGCCGTTGTCTCGAGCTGGACCCGGAGGACCGTTACGGCTCGGTGGCGGAGCTGGTGGCGGATCTCGACGCCTACCTGCTCTTGCGCCCCGTGGCCGCCCGTCGCGCCGGCTGGAGGGAACGCGCCGGCAAATTCGTGCGGCGCCACCCGGCGGGCACGGCGGCCCTGGCGGCCATGGTCGCCCTCGCCGCGGTGGCTGCCTGGCAAGGGCTGCGGGCGGCCCAGGAGCGCGATCGCGCCGAGGCCGAAGCGCGGCGGGCGCGGGCAGTCAAGGAGTACCTGGTCGGGCTGTTTGAGGCCGCGGATCCCAACGAAAGTCGGGGCGAGGCGCCGACGGTACGCCAGGTCCTGGAACGCGGTGCTGCCCGCCTGGACCAGTCCGACTTGGCCGCCGAGCCGGCCCTGCGGGGGGACTTGTGGGCGACCGTGGGCCGCGTCTACGCCCAACTCGGCTCGACCGACGCGGCGCGGGACGCCCTGTTCACGGCCCTTGCCCTCCAGGGCACGGGGGATCGCCCCGCCGAACGCCTTGCCCGGGCGGAGACCCTGCTCTTTTTGGGGCACGTCGCGCGCCGCCGGGAGCGGTGGGTGGAGGCCGAGCAGCACTACGAGGCGTCCAGGGCCCTTGCCGCCGGTCTTCCCGGCGTCGGAGACCTGGCCCGGGCGAACGCCCACAACGGTCTCGGGTTGTTGTTCCAAGAGCAGCGGGATTTTGCGCGAGCGGCGCGGGAGTACCAGACGGCGGTCGACCTATTCCGGCTAGCCGAGAACCCGGGGCGCGCCCTGGCCCAGGCGCTCAACAACTTGGCTGCCGTCACGATCGACCACGGCCAGGACGCGGCGCGGGCCGAGGTCCTGCTCGGAGAGGCCCTGGCGCTACTCGCGGCACGCGGCGAGCAGGAGTCACCCCTCGAGTCGAACGTCCGGGTGAACCTCGGCGGTGCCCTGGTGGCGCAGGGCCGGCTCGACGAAGCCCGGCGGCAGTTGCAGTGGGCTGTGGCCCTGCGCCGAAAGCTGTTGCCGCCCGACCACCCGGACCTCGGCTCGGCGTTGACCAACCTGGGTGTCGTGGCGCTGCGGTCCGAGCGTCCGGACGAGGCGCGCTCTGCCCTGACAGAGGCCCTCGCCGTCTTCCGTCGCCGACCCGGCGAAAGCACCGGTGCCTTTCTCAATGCCGCCCGCCACTTGGCCGAGCTCGAGCTCGCCGCCGGGGACGGCGCCGCGGCCGAGACGCTTTTCCTCGAAGCCCGGGAGCGAGGTCGCCAGGCCGGCACGGTGGGCGTGCCCCTCGCGCAGGTCGTGCTCGGGCTCGCGGAGCTCCGCTTTGCGGCGGGTGAGGCCGAGCCGGCGCGGGAGCTCGCCGCGGAGGTGGAAGCGGCCCTGAATACCGAATCCGAGGCGACTTTCGATGTCGGGGCCAGCTGGCTCGCCGTGGGCTGGGTCTGGCACCGCTTGGGCGACTTCCCCCGGGCCGTCGGGGCCTATCGTCGCGGCGCCGCGGTCGGGCAGGCGAGCGGGGATGCCGAGCTCGAAGCCAAATCCCGGCGCAGCGAAGGCTGGGCGCTGCTCGATGCCGGCCGACTGGCTGAGGCGCAGCCGGTGCTCGCTGTGGCCTTGGCCCTCTACCGCGAACGGGTGACGGTGCCCGCCAAGGTGGGCTTCACCGAGGCGCTCCTCGGGCGCTGCCTCGTCCTCTCGGGCGAAGTCGCGGCGGGCCGGGAACTGCTGACACGCGGCCACGCGGCGGTAGTCGCCGCCCTTGGCCCGGATGCGGAGGCCAGCCGGCAGATCGCGGGCTGGCGCCGAGAGGCCGGCCAACCTCCCTGAGCCGATTTCCCCGCGTCTCACGCGTCTTGGGGGCCGAGGAGGACGGTCCATGAGCCTAGCCAAGTTGCGGATGGTGGGAGTTCTCGTGGCAGCCGCGGGAGTAACCCTCTCGGGCTCTGCCGATGTCATCGACTATCAACCAGGGCGGCGTTGGTACCCGGTGTCCCGGGAGGTCCCGGGGTACTTCGGGCTGCCGACGGCGCTTTTGCGCTCGCACGTGTGCGGCAGCCCGGTGCCCGACGACGGTGGCGGGCGTTTGGGGGCCGAGACTGCCGACTGCAAGATCGCGGTGGTCAAGCTCTCGGGTCCCGGGACGGGGCCCGGCGGGCACACCACCGTCGGCGCGCCCCTGGTCCGGCCGGTGGGGACCGACGAAGTCGACGTCGAGTGGGGCTTCGAGACTCTCCGCTTCGAATCCTTGATGCCGATCGAGTTCGGCTGTGGGTGGTGGGACATGAGCCTGGAGCTCGACCCCACCATGCCGCAACCCCCCGGCCAGGCGCGGCTGTTCCCTACGCACGCCGTCGGCGGCTCGTTCGTCCTGTCGCGGGAAGTTCGGCTGCGCTTCACCTTGCACCGGGTCGGAGGGCCCGAGGAGGTCGAACTGGCCGTCACGGTGGTGCTCGATGCCGCGGGTCAGTGGTCGCTCCTGCCGAGTACGGTGCTGTTGCCCGGAGAGACCAATCTCGTCCTCGTTTCGAGTCCGGACGGCGCCGTGCTCGAGTTGTGGGGTCCCTGCCTTTTCCTACCTCTGGCTTCCCTCGACCGCGAGTCGGGGCCGACCTGAACCGGCTGTGAGCCGGTTTCTCGGCCGTTGACGCGTCATTGCGTCATTCATGACTCGGCGATGTTCGGCAGCCGCACGCCGGGTTTCACCGGGCTGCCTGGAGGAGTGGTCATGTTGCGAGGTTTCCTTCGTAGTTCGGCGAGCGTGCTGCTCGCCTTCGGGGTCGTCACCGGTGCGGAAGGCCAAACGCCGCGTTTCGCCACCGCCTCGTATCCCCTCGGGGCTCACGAACTCGAGTTCTCCCACGGCGACAAAGCGGTCCGAGGCCGACTCGGTTCGCTTCACGCCGTTTTCACTCAAGGCTGGCAGGCACGGTACATCACCTCCAACGACGGTACGACTTGGAGTGCTCCGGTAGCCGTGGACGTCTGGGGTGGCGAGAATCCGGCCCTGGCCGTCGATGGTACCGGCGCGCTGGCAGCCGTCTTTCCGAGCCCCTTCGGCCTGCGGTACGCCTACAAACCGTTCGGAGCGACGGCGTGGACGGTCGTCACGCTCGCCAATCCGGGTTCGGCAGCGGCGGTCGCGGCTCGCGGCAACCGCGTCCACATCGTGTGGACGACCGGGAGCCAGGTGCGGTACACGACGTTTCCCACCACCGCGCCGCCGGCCGTCCCCGTCGTCGAGTCGATCCAGACTTCGACCTGCGCCAACTCGCGCTTCGCTCGGCCGGCGATCACCTTAATCGACTTGCCGTGTACGCCCTTCGAGATCCCGGTCGTGGCCTACCTGCTCACTTCCGACGAGCAGGCCAATAGCGACCCGCGTTGCGCCTCGCCATATACGCGGGTGGGGCCGCGGGTCCACGAGCGGTCGGCGCCGAACGTCTGGCTGGGGACCTTCGACGACATCCGCCTGGACAGCGATCCCGTGAGCTCGGTCGAGGCGATTTCGCTGTCCCTGTCGGCCGATTTCTGGAGTCAGGACGTTTATCTCGCCTGGTCCGATCAGCAAACCGGCAGCGCCCGCACGATGTTTGCCAAGGGCCAGCCGCGGAACTTCACGACCGTGAGTCTCGGTCCGGTGCGGCGGGCGGTGCACGTGCGGGCGGCGAACGACGGTTACTTCCCGCCGGGCCGCTTCCGTCTGGCCACGGTGGGGCCACCGGCTGCCACCGACGAGTTCCACTCGTTCTTTGCTTTCGTGCAGCCCGGAGCGTGGACGGGTGGCGCTGCGAGCCCGACGTGGGGGGCCTCCCAGCGTCTGTCATTGCTGGGTGGCGGCTACGTCGGCCGGCCCCAGGCGCTCTACTGGGAGCGCCGGGAATCGAGTGGCCGCCTGCAGGAGGCCTCGGCATTCTACGAGCTCGAACAGCTCTCGACCACCGAACGCTTGGCCACCCTCGAACCGCCCCGCGTGCCGTACCCGCGCCGGCTGCCCTGGACCCGCACCTACGACTGCGCAGGTGACATCGGCAAACTGTCGCCGGCGGTCGGGATCAAGACGGTGCTTCCCGGCGGCCCCGGCGCGCCCGGCAAGATGGAGACCTGGGTCGACTTCGAGGAGACCGGTCGGGTGGTGGAGGTCTTCGCGCACGGTCTCGAGGTCGGCACCTTCAAGGGGGGCACGGTGACGGTGACGTGGCCTCCGGGCACGGTGATCACCACCGTTTGGCCCGGCGGCTTCGCTGTTGAGGCGAACCCCGAAGTCGTCACCTTCTCGAGCTTCGACACCGAGATCGAAACGAGTGAACTGGTGCTCCCCGAAGACCCGCCGTTCGAGGACCACGGCACCTGCACCGAACCGGGAGGCTGTGGGCCGTGAAGGAACGCGGCTGCGTGGCTGCGTTGCCGGCGAGGTTCGCGGTTTGAAACACCCTGACGTCCGTTGCCCCGGAACCGTGGGGTGCTGCACTTTCTGGGCAGGAGGCGCCGTCGTTGGAGCGCCGGCCCCGTGAGGAGGTTTCGCCGTGCTGACCACCAAGCTTCCGTGGCCCGTTCTTCTGCTTTGTCTCGCGGTCTTTCCTGGGGTGGCGCCGGTTGCGGCCTTGGACGGTGATGCGGACGGCATCCCGGACGAGCTCGAGCTGGCGCTGGCCCAGCGGTTCTTCCCGTTGCTCAATCTGCACTGCGGAACGTACGAAGGGGTGGTCCTGGGCGACCGTCGCCAACTGTACGGTCACGACGTTCCGGGTTACTCGAACGCGAGCAACGGCCGGCTCCCGTTCGTCGTCCGCCCCTATTCTCCCGGGATCGGAACGGACTGTTCCGAGCCCTTCGAATGCCTCGAGATCCGCTACGGCGTGGCCTGGAGCTGGGATCTCGGGGATGACATTTCGGACTGGACGGTCTTTCGCCTCGGTGGGGCCCATCGCGGCGACAGTGAGTTGTACGCCGTTCTGGTGACTCGCAAGTCGGGCAGTTTGTGGAGTACGCCGTGGAGCCAAGCCCAAAACGACGCCAATGCCTGGCGTCTGGTGCGGGAGTTCATGTCGGCTCACTGGAGTGAGTCTACGGATAGCAGCTCTTTCCGGGGCCACGGTCGGCAGGGGGTGACCACCCATCAACGCGTGTGGGTTTCGGAGGGGAAACACGCGATGTACCCCGGTTGGCGAGAATGCAACGCCGGGGCATGGCAGGCCGACGATTGCAGCGACAACCGGTGCGATGTGCGCGCCGATCTGATCGCCGACCTGCAGAACGTCGGGCGCAAGCAAGCGCCCCTCAATCCCTTCATTCCCGCCCCCGGCGCCAGCCCGACGACGTCTCCCGCTGGCGTCTACGATGTTTGGGGTCCCGCGCGGTTCGGCACCGCTACGCCCTATGCGACTTCGCTCGATACGGCGCCGATCGCGTGGTGTCCTGTTTATCAGTATTGCGTGTATGACTGCAATGGATTCGGCGAAACCTGCTCCGAGCCGGACTTCGTGATTGGAAGCTGCATGCGCGATTGTGGCTGGGGCTCCGAACCCGGTGGGCTGCTCTGCCAAGGCGCGGCTTGCTTCTGAGTCGTTGAGCCACTTTCCGGGCGTTTTGCGCGTCTTCTGGCCGCAAATCGCTCGGGAGGGTCGGCAGCCTCCTCCCGCGGCGCGACCAGGGCTGTCGGGAGGAGAAGTCATGAGAAGCGTGAGTTTGAAGTGTCTGTGGTTTGCCGGAGCCTTGTTCTGGGCGGCGGCGACGATGGCCGGGGCGCAACCCGGGACGTTTCAGCCGGGAAACCTCGTCGCTTCCGACTTTTATGGCCTGGAGTTGGAACACGGCAACGGCGACAAGATCGTGCGCGGCCCCATGAACCTCATGCATATCGTTTTTCGCAGGGGTTTATGGTACCAGCCAACGTCCACCCACCAGATCATCTACCGCTCGTCCGGCAACGGGCAGACTTGGACGCCGGAGATCTCGCTCGGCTCGGGTAGTCTGCCCGCAGTGGCGGTGGACCACCTGTCGCGGATCGGCGTGGTCTTCGTGCGAAATGGCCAGATCCACTATGGCTACAAGACGTTGGGACAAACGAGCTTCACCGTCGCGTCGCTCAATCAAGTGGGCACCGATCCGGCGATCGTCGGCCACGGCAGCCAGGTGTACTTGTCATGGACGAGTGGGACCGCGGTGCGCTACACCTCGTTCCCTACCGTTTCGCCACCGGTCGTTGCCAGCTTCGAGACGATCGATCAGACCACTTGCCCGAACACGCAGTTCTCTCGCACTTCGATCGCTCTGGTCGGAGACATCTGCACGAAGGCGGTCTGGCCGGTGGTGGCGTACCTCGTCAGCTCGGACGAGCAAAACAGCCTGGGGCCTTGCCAGACTTCTTATACGCTCGTCGGCCCGGCGGTCGCGGAACGCCAACCGGCCAATGGCTGGACCAACATCTTCACCGACTTCGGCATCGACTGGTTTGCGGCTCCGGGCTCGATGCGACCCATCTCGCTGTCGCTTTCGGCGCACACCTACTGGCAGGACATCTTCTTGACCTGGTCCGACGAACAAAGCTCCTGGCCACGCACGATGCTGGCGAAGGGTCGCTTCGGGAATTTCGTGGCCGTGCCGGTGTCCTGGACGGCGAGCCACACCCACGTGCGGGCGGCGAATGATCTGCTGTCGCCGTTCGGGCGCTTCCGGCTGGCCGGAGTGGACGAATACGTCTTCCAAAACAATCCGTTCCAGAACTTCACCGGCTTCGTTCGCGAGGGGATCTGGGGTAGCGCCGCGGCGCCCCTGTGGAATGCCACGAGCCACAATCTGAGCGCTCCCATCGGCTTGCCTGCTCGTCCCCAGGCACTCTACTGGGAGACTCTCACCCCCAACTTTCAGCGTCGCCAGGCCATGGCCTTCTACGAACGCGAGGTGCAAGGCGAGCGGCTGGGCCTCTACGAACCCCCACTCGAACCCTGGGGCCGCCGCAGGGGCTTAGACTGCATCAAGCCCAATGGCAACGACAACCCGATCAACCTCGCGGCCCGGACGATCTCCGGCGCGGGAGGGGAGGCGACCGAGACCTGGGTGGATCTCGGCACGACCGGCCGTGTCATCGATGTCTCCGACACCGGGCTCGAGGTACAACTGATTGCCGGCGGCACGGTGCAGGTCACTTGGCCCGAGTCCGCGCACCTGCTCTCGGCCTTCGAGGACGGCTTCGTGGTCGCCACGAACCCGGCCAGCGTTGCCTTCAGGAGCGATGACGCCACGTTCGAGATCATCGACCAGGGGGAGCTGCCGGCGGACCCGGTGTTCGCCACGCTCACCTGTGATGCCGAACTCGAGGAGTGCCCCTAGGAGCGGGTGGCTGAGACCCGCGACGGCCGGGACGAGCCCGGCCGTCGTGCTCCTTTTCCGATGACGTAGGAGGACCCATGACAACAAAGACGTGGATGGCAGGAGCCTTGATCGCTCCCTTGTTGGTGTTTGCAATGTCGGCCGGCGCCGCGGGTGGCTCCGTCGGCCTCGGGGCGGTTGCACTGTTGCCGGAAGATGGCCTGATCGACGCCAGTGTGCTGTGGCCGAGTTCTGATTTCCTGAAGAATCTGTGCCCCAACGACACGGTGGGGGCCGCGGACTGTACGGTGGTCAAACCTCGCTTGGGGGGGGGCGGCCCACAGCGGCCGCGCCTGGATCTAGACGACCTTCCCCAGGCCGGCGAGCCTGGGCTCGAGGGCCTCCGGGTCGATTTGCGCTTTGCGGACCTGGCCGGTGAGCTCGCGCCCCTGGCGACCGCCTGCGGCGTCTGGACCGGAAGCTACGAACTCGACCTGACGGGCCCCTCGGTGCTCTTTCCCCTCTGGCTCACGGCCGCGCAAGGGGAAAGCGGCAGCTCGTTCACCGGCAGTTTCGCGGCGGTCGTCCGGTTCGACTTCCTCCGCGAGTCCGACGGTCGCCGGGTGACGCTCGTCCGCACCCTCGAAGCGCCGGTCAGCGGTACCTGGGGTCTGCTACCGGAGGGTGAGGTGCCTCCCGCATCGAGCCCTCTGTGGCTCTCGCTGGCAGCTCCGCGGCCACCGTTTTGGCGGATCGGCTGCTGTCGACTCAGGGAGCCGCCGCACAGTCCAGAGTAATAATCCCTGCGATGACTTCCCGCTGGCAGGATCTCCCGACCGAAGCCCGCCACCCGGAAAGCCACGACCTCGACCGCCGGTCGACGGAAGAGGTCGTGGCCCTGCTGCTCGACGAAGACCGCCGGGCGCTCGAAGCGACGCGCGGGCAGGCCGCGGAGATCGCCCGCGGGGCCGAGTGGCTGGCCGAGACGCTCGCGGCCGGCGGCGACGTGGTGTTCGTGGGGGCCGGCACCAGCGGGCGGCTCGGGGCGCTCGAGGCGGCGGAGCTGCCGCCGACCTTCGGGACCGATCCCGAGCGTATCCGCGCCGTGCTCGCGGGGGGGCCGGAGGCGATCTTCCGGGCGCGTGAGGGCGCCGAGGACGTGGCCGCGGACGGCGCCGCGGCGGTAGCGGAGCTGAAGCCGAGAGACCTCGTCGTCGGTCTGACGGCGAGCGGCGTCACCCCGTTCGTACTCGGGGCCTTGGCTGCTGCGCGGCAGCGGGGTTTACGCACGGTGCTGCTGACCTGCGGTCGAGTGGAGGAGGGCATCGTCGATCTCGTGATCGCCCTGCCCACCGGCCCCGAGGTGCTCACCGGCTCGACGCGCCTCAAGGCAGGCTCAGCCACCAAAGCTGCCCTCAATGCCCTGACCACGGCCGCCATGGTGCGCCTCGGCAAGGTCTACGGCAACCTCATGGTCGATGTCCGGCCGGGCTCGGCCAAACTCGTGGACCGCGCCGTGCGCATCGTGGCCGCGGCGGGCGAGATCCCCGTCGAACGGGCGCGCGAGCTGCTGGCAGCAGCGGACGGGGAGACCAAGACGGCCGTGGTGATGGCCCGAGCGGGGGTCGACGCCAGCGTGGCCCGGCACCGGCTCACGCTTGCCGAGGGCCGGGTACGCGAGGCTCTCGACAGACCCTGCGACCAGGCTCGCACCAAGGGCTGAAACTCGCTGCGAAGCACGATCGCAACGCCCTCGCCGTCGCGTTGCCGCGCCCCCGGTCGCTGTGTTAGCTTGCCGCGCAGGACTTTCCGTTGGAACTCGAGACCACTCGGTTCGACTCGCCGTCGAGCCGGCTTTTCGAATGATCCCGGCGCCGCCTTTCGGGGAGCAGGCGACCGAGGAGGAGGATCGGATGATGAAGCGGATCGGAATCCTGGTGTTGGTCGGCGCCCTGTTCGGGCTACCGGCCTGGGCGCAATCGACGGGATCGGTGTCGGGAACGGTCTCCTTGGAGGACGGCACGACGGTGCCGGGGGTGCGGGTCGAAGCGTCGTCCAGCGTGTTGCCCCAGCCGCGTTCGGCGACCACCAACGCGAACGGCGAGTTCCGCTTGCCGCTGTTGCCGCCGGGCACCTACCAACTCAAGTTCTCACTTTCCGGCATGGCCGAAGTGACCCGTTCGGCACAGGTCTTCCTGCAGCAGAACACCGCCGTCGACGTCACGCTCGCTCCCGAGGCGATCGCCGAGACGATCGAGGTCGTGGGCGACGCCGCGGTCATCGACACCACCTCCGCGGAGTTGAAGACGGCGATCAGCAAGGAGGTCATGGACCCCCTGCCCGTGGGCCAGGAGTTCCGGGATCTGCTGAAGCTGATCCCCGGCGTCCAGTACAGCGAAGACAACGTGCGTGGACCGAGCGCGGGCGGCAGTGGCCAGGACAACGCCTACCAGTTCGACGGCGTCAACGTCGCGCTGCCGCTGTTCGGCACCTTGTCGGCCGAGCCGTCCTCCCATGACATCGACCAGATCGCTATCGTCAAGGGCGGTGCCAAGGCCGTCGACTTCAACCGTGCCGGTGGTTTCACCATCAACTCGATCTCGAAGTCCGGGACCAACGACTTCTCCGGCGAGGTCAGTTACCAGCTGCAGAGCGCCGACATGACCGGCGACCGCGACATCGTGAGCGCCTCGACCTTCGAAGAAGACAAGGACTGGAGCGTGTTGTCGCTCGGCGGCCGGGTGATCCCCGATCGCCTCTACTTCTACGGTTCCTACTACCGCCCGACGGTGAGCCGCGAGAACCGCGCCAACGCCTACGGCGAGGTACCGGACTTCGAGTCCGTCCGCGACGAGTTCTTCGGCAAGTTGTCCTTCCAGCCCACCGAGTCGATCCTGCTCCACGGCAGCTATCGCGACTCCGACCGCTCGGGCGAAAACGAGGGCGTCGGCGGCTTCACCCAGGCCTCCGCGGCGACCTCCAGCGAGGCCACCCTGGGCATCGCCATCCTCGAAGGCTCGTGGGTGATCAACGACTCGAACTTCGCGTCGTTCCGCTACACCGACTTCGAGAACGAAACCGGCAGCTCGCCGGATCTCCTGCTCGGCTTCGCGCCCACCGTGGGCCAGCGCCTGGACGTCGCCAACCTGGACCGCCAGGGGCTGTTCATCGTGCCGACGCCGATCGCCGGCAACACCGCTTTCAACAACTTCGTCAACCCGCTGATCCAGCGCTACGGCTACCTTTCGAACGGTGTCCGCACGGGCGGCGGTTCGGTCGGCGCGGGCACCACGATCAACAACCAGGACTTCTTCCGCCAGTCGGGTCAGGTCGGTTACGACCTGTACCTCGGCGACGAGGTCAGCCACACCGTGCACTTCGGCTACCAGTTCTCGGTGGACGAGGAGGATCTCTCGCGGCTGTCGAACGGCTGGGGCTCGATCGCGGTGCCGCGGGTGCCGACCACGTTCAACGGCCAGCAGGTGTTCTTCCAAGCGACCCTCGAGCAGCAGAGCTTGGTGACCCCAAACGGCGTCGTGGTGCCGGTGATCCACTCCGAGTTCGAGTCCCACTCGATCGAGATCAACGACACGATCCAGCTCGACAACCTCTCGATCAACGTCGGCCTGATGGCCTCGAACGACCTCTTCTACGGCCAGGGCCTGCGCGAGAAGTCGGGGAACCTGTCGGGCTTCGAGCTCGCCCCCGGCAACAAGTACAAGATGTACGAGATCGACTTCGAGGAGACCTTGTCGCCTCGTCTCGGCGCCACCTGGGCCTACAACGGCCAGGACACGGTGTACGCCAACTACTCGCGTTACTACCCGCCGGCCAGCTCGCTGCCGCGCGCGGCGTCCTGGGACCGCAACCTGGCGCGCACCATCCGGGCCAACTTCGCCGCCGACGGCACGTTCATCGGTATCGATCCGGTGGCCTCGTCCTCGGGCAAGTTCTTCGATGACGATCTCGATCCGCGTTCGATCGACGAGTACCTGATCGGCACCTCGCGGCAGTTCGGGGCCTGGACCACCCGCGCCCATGCCCGCTACCGTTACGGCACCAACTTCTGGGAAGACACCAACAACGACGCCCGCGTGCGTTTCGAGCCCCCGGCAGGCATTCCGCGCGAGCTCTACATTCCGAACCTCGCGGACGTGCGCCGCGAGATCGGCGGCTCGTCCTACGTCATCGCCGAGTTGGACGGCGCCTTCACCAAGTACTACGAGGCCAACCTCGAGGCCGAGTGGCGCGGCTCGAAGGCGTTCTTCCGCGGTTCCTACGTGTGGAGCCACTACTACGGCAACTTCGACCAGGACAACACCACGGGGGACAACGACCAGGCGATCTTCGTCGGCTCGTCGAACCTGGCGGACGACTCCGGGCGCCAGCTGTGGAACTTCAAGTACGGCAACCTGCGCGGCGACCGTCGCCACCAGCTGAAGGTCTACGGCTTCTACCAGCTGCCCTGGAGCGCCACGGCCGGCGCCTTTGCCGTCTACCAGTCCGGCCAGCCCTGGGAGATCCAGGACGCCACGGTCTACGCCCGCTTCAACCCGGGCACGTCCGACACCAACCGCTTCGCCGAGCCCGCGGGCTCGCGCACGACGGACAGTCACGTGCAGCTCGATCTCAACTACACCCACGACTTCCAGTTCGGCGGGCGTTACAACCTGCAACTGCGAGCCGACGTCTACAACGTGCTCGACGAGCAGACGCGCTACGACATCGAATCGCGCCGGAGTCTGGCCGGCTTCGGCCAAGCGCGCCGCGCCTACGATCCCCGGCGCTTCCAACTCGCCGTCAAGTTCATGTTCTGAGGTCTCGTGCGTCGGCTAGCGCCGGCGTGGGGGGAGGAGTTAGGGCCCGGCGGGCAACCGCCGGGCCTTTTTTTGGGTTGCGCTCGGTGGCCGAGCTGACTATTCTGCTGAAGTCGTCCACGGAGGTCGCAAGGAACTTCTCGAACGCATCACTCACAATCCCGACCAATGCGGCGGACGGCCGTGTATTCGAGGTCTGCGGATTCGCGTTTCGGATGTTCTGGACTTGTTGGCCAGTGGCGAGAAACCCGAGGCGATTCTCGCGGAGTACCCGTACCTCGAGGCCGAGGACATCGCTGCTTGTTTACACTACGCAGCACGGCGGCTGAATCACCCCACCTTGGCTGCGTAGAGCGACGGTCGCGTCGTGATCTGGGTCGACGCTCAGCTACCACCAGCCCTGGCCCGATGGCTTCGCGGACTGGGTGCCGACGCTGAACACGTCCAAGACCTGGGTTTCCTGGCAGCCAGTGATCGAACAATCTTCGAGGCCGCCCGGCTGGCGGGTGTTTGGGTCATCACCAAGGACCAGGACTTCGTCTCGCTTCTCGATCGCTTTGGTCCTCCGCCCTCGGTTTTATGGCTCACCTGCGGCAATCTGGACAATGCGAGCTTGCGCCTACTGATCGAGAACAGCTGGCCGAAGGTCGCAGAGTTGCTGACCATCGGCGAGCCGTTGATCGAAATTCGTTCTGGGGCCTGACCCTACGGCACCACCACACTCCAGGCCGACCATCCACCGCTCTCGAAGCCGTCGGCGAAGATCGCCGTCGGGGGCATCAACTCGAAGTCGACGCCGCCGGTGGCGGGGATGGTGACCAGGGTGCCGAGGTTCGGGTTGCAGGTGCCGTCGTAGGCGGAGCCGCCGGGGCAGGGGACGGCCGGCCAGACCTGGTTGACGTAACCGAGGCCATTGTCGGTGGCGACGAAGTACTGACCGCTCGACAGGGCCAACCGGTAGCTGCCGTTGGCGCTGGTGACGGTGGTGCCGCGGAAGCTTCCGAAGTCGTCCCAGACGTCGATCGTGACCGCCGGCAGCGGCTGGCCGGTCAGGCCGTCGACCACCTGGCCGGCGAGACCCGTGTTGGTCGGGCCGGCGAAGCGCTCGAGGCGCAAGTGGAGGTTGCGTGTGGTGACGCCGCTTTCGACCACTACCGGCGTTCCGCGCCGGATCTTGCAGCCCGCGGGCGGGCCGCCCAGGCATGGCAGGTCACTCCAGAGCTCGTCGATGTAACCGTCGAAATTCGACGAGGTGAGGTAGTAGGTGCCCGGCGGCAGCCCGGAGAGGGTGAAGACCCCGGACGAGCCGGTGTAGGCGGAGTCGACCTCGCTGCCGTTCGTATTCCAAACCTCGACGTAGCCGTCGATGCCCGCGCCCGTGTCGTGATCGGTCAACGTGCCCGAGAGGCTCCCGGTGGCCGTGAGGGTGAAATTCACCCCGGTGACCGGGACTGCTCCGGCGACGACCGGCGTGCCGAGATCCGGATCGCAGAAGACGTCGCCGAACGAACTCAAGGAACACGGGATTTCCTGCCACAGCTCAGCGGCGAACCCCGAACGACTGGCGTAGACGGCATACGTGCCGGGGGGCACCGCCAGTTGGTAGGTGCCGTCCGCAACCGAGTAGGCGGAGCGACGCGTCGAGTTGGCGAGCGAAGCGGCTTGGACGTAGACACCCGAGAGGACAGCACCCGTCACTTGGTTGCGCACGGTGCCACGAATCTGGGAGAACGGCGCGAGGTGGAAGTTGACCGTGGTCGTCCCGCCCAAGGCCACGGTCACCGGCGATCCGGCAGTAACGGTGCAACTTGGCTCACAGGGCTGATTGGCGTGCAACTCGTCGAGATAGGGCCCGTCGCCCTGGGTACGCAGACGGTATTGGCCCGCGGCAAGGCCTGAGAACTGAAACGAGCCGTCATTACCGGTGTAGTCCGACGTCAAGAAACTCCCCGTCTCGGAGTACAGCAAGACTTGCCAGGAAGACAGTCCGGGCCCGCTGGGCTCCGCGAAGACGAAGCCGGAGATCGTGCCGAGGCGATCGAGTACGAAGTTCCGCTGCACGGAGCCCGACCCCGCGAGCACGATCGGCGTTCCCGCCGTGACCGTGCAACTGCCTTCACAGGGCAGGTCCGCAAACAACTCGTCGCGGTGCCCGGGGTGGCCGTAGGTCGTCAGGTGGTAGCTGCCGGGTGCGAGTCCGCTGAACACGAAAGCGCCGTTGGCCGGCTGGTCGATCACCCGCAGCATCTGGCCCTGGGCGTTCCAGAGCCGCACCGAGCCGTGGTTGAGGCCCAGGCCGGTCGTCGTTTCGGTGACCGATCCGGTAATCGCGGCCCCTGGTCCGAGACTGAAGTGGGCG